>NZ_CAACVB010000217.1 GCF_900659635.1 Actinomadura roseirufa
TAGGCTCCGCCGGCCTCGCCGGCCGCGAGCCGCAGCGTTCCCGCCCCGGCCGGGGCGTCCGGGCAGCCGGTGGCTCCGGCCGCCGTCGCGGCGCAGACCGCGGCGCCCTTCAGGAACGTCCGGCGGGAGGCGCGCACGGGCCGAGGCTACCCCGCCCGCGCGGCCCCGTCGCCCGGGATCGCGGCGTTGCCACGATCACGGCGAGGGGCGGGCATGAGGGCGTTCGCGCCGTCCCACCGCCGGGAGAGCCGATGCCGAGGTCTCGCCCGCCCGCGGGCCGGCCGCCGCGCGGTCAGCCGAAGTCGGGGGCGCGCTTCTCGCGGATCGCCCGCACGCCCTCGCGGACGTCCGGGCCGGTGAAACCGAAGAACTCCATCGCCAGCGACGCGTCGAACGTCGGCCCGGCCAGCCTCAGCCAGTTGTTCAGCGCGTGCTTGGTGAACGACAGCGCCTCCGCGGGTCCGGCGGCCAGGCGCTCGGCGATCTCCAGCGCGCGCCCGTGGACCTCCTCGTCGTCCACGCACACCGAGACCAGGCCGATCCGCTCGGCCTCCTCGCCGGTGAGGACATCGTTGAGCAGCAGGTAGTACTTGGCCTTGGCCATGCCGCACAGCAGCGGCCAGACGAGCGCGGCGTGGTCGCCCGCCGCGACCCCGAGCCGGGTGTGCCCGTCGATGATCCGCGCGGTGCGGCCGGCGACCGAGATGTCGGCCAGCAGCGCCACCGCGAGACCCGCGCCGACCGCGGGGCCCCGCACCGCGCTGACCACCGGCTTGCCGCAGTTCACCACGTTCATCACGATGTCGCGGGCCTCGCGCATGATCCGCCGCCGGGCGGCGTGGTCGGTCATCATCGTCTCGATCATGGACAGGTCGCCGCCCGCGGAGAACGCCGTCCCCTCGCCGCGCACGAGGACGGCGCGGGTCTCGTCGTCGGCGTCCACGTCCCGCCAGATCTCGGCCAGCTCGCGGTGCCCCGCGGCGTCGACCGCGTTGAGCCTGCCGGGCGTGCTCAGCGTGATCCGCAGTACCCCGGGCGCCGCCCGGTCGATCTTCAGCCGCTCGTACCTGCCGTACCGCTCGTCCCCTGCCGCGTCCATGCCGCGCCGCCCTCCCGAGTCCGGCCTGCGAGTGCCGCGCGCAATCGTCGCACAGCGAACCGCTGCGCCCGCGCACCGGCGTCGAAGATCTCCGGGAGCAGGAAGAACGAGTGCACCACGCCGTCGTAGCGGCGCAGCTCGACCGGCACCCCGGCCGCGGCGAGGCGACGCGCGTACGCCTCCCCCTCGTCCCGCAGGATGTCGTACTCGGCGGTGATCACGGTGGCGGGCGCGGCCCCGCCGAGCTCGGCGGCGCGCAGCGGCGCCAGCCGCGGATCGGCGGGGTGCGCGCCGTCGCGGTACAGCTCCATGAAGCGGGCGAGCGCGCCCGCGTCGAGCCCGTACCCGGTGGCGTACTCGCGCCAGCTCGGGGTGTCCATCGCCGTGTCGGTCACCGGGTAGACGAGCAGCTGGTGCGCCAGCGGCAGGCCGCGTTCGCGGGCCAGCAGCGCGACGGCCGCGGCGAGGTTGCCGCCCGCGCTGTCGCCGGCCACCGCGAGGGACCCGGGAAGGGCGCCGTAGCGGCCCGGGTCGTCGGCCACGGCGGCGGTGACGGCCCAGGCGTCGTCCACGGCGGCCGGGAACGGGTGCTCGGGCGCCAGCCGGTAGCCGGCGTTGAGCACGAGGCAGCCGGTGCCCGCGGCCAGCTCGCGGCAGGCCGCGTCGACGGCGTCGACCCCGCCGAGCACCCACCCGCCGCCGTGCAGGTAGACCACGGCGGGCAGGGGGCCGGCGGCGGCGGGCACGGGCCGGTAGAGCCGGACCGGCAGGGGCCCGCCCGGTCCGCGCACGCGCAGGTCGGCGACCTCCGGCAGCTCGCGCCGGACGGCGGGGCACAGCGCGCCGATGCCGCGCCGCATCTCCTCGATCGAGGGACCGTCCGGTGCCGCGCCGGGCGCGCCCCCGGCCGGGTCGGCGAGCATCTCCAGGAAGCGCGCGGTCTGCGGATGCAGGGGCATGCTGCGGCCTCCAGGGGACGGCGGCGCGAGGTCTCCCGCCCTCTTCCCCCAGGCCGGGCCGCCAACCGCGCCCGTCTCCGGCACCCGGCCGGTGCGCCTCCCTCAGCGCCCGGCGGCCTCGTCCACCAAGGCCTCGAACAGGCGCCGGTCGTCGCCCTCCTCGGGGTGCCACTGGACGCCCAGCCCGAACCGGTGGCCCTGCAGTTCGACGGCCTCGACGACCTGGTCCTCGGCCCAGGCGACCGCCGACAGGCCCTTGCCGAGGCGGCTCACCGCCTGGTGATGGTAGGTGGGCACGTCGGCGGCGTCCCCGAGGACCTTCCCGATCTCGCTGGTCGCGCTGATCTGTACCCGGTGCGAGCCGGCCAGCCCGGTCCCTGGGGCGTGCCCCCGGTGCCCGACGACCTCGGGCAGGTGCTGGAGCAGCGTCCCGCCACGGGCCACGTTCAGCACGTGCATGCCGCGGCAGATCGCCAGGAAGGGCAGGCCGGCCTCCACCGCGGCGCGGACGAGCGCCAGCTCGAACCGGTCGCGCTGGGGTTGCGGGGGGCCGGTCTCGGCGTGCCGGGCGGCGCCGTACAGGTCGGGGTCGAGGTCTCCGCCGCCCGCCAGGACGAGCCCGTCGAGCCGGGCGACGAGCGTGCCGACGCCGCGCAGGCTCGCCGCGGGCGGGAGCAGCACCGGCACGCCGCCCGCGCGCTCGACGGCGCGGACGTAGGCGGCCGGCAGAAGCGCCGCCTCGCGCACCCACACCCCCCAGCGGGCCGGCTCCTGATAGGTCGTGACACCGATGAGCGGCGGGGCGCCGCCCATGGCGGCGCCGGGGCCCGGGGCCCCTCCGATCGCCTCTGACATCCGTGGTCTCCCCTCAGCCGGCCTTGCCCGGCGGCCGTGCGGACGAACAGAACCACTCCCCCAGCCGCCCCGAAACCCGCCTCGACGGAAATAAAGGAAATCTTCTACCCGGGTGGAGAAGCATCTCCCACCGTAGGCCACCCCCTTGACCGCCGCCGCGAATGACACCCGATATACCGATCGGTATTCGCACTATATGTCGGAATTATTCTTATCACAGTAAATGATATGCCGATCACTCTCCGTCAGCTCGGCCGACGATCGCCGTGAACCGCTTGAGTACCTGCGGCGACGGATGCGAGAATCTCACAAAGCCGGGCACCCTCCACGCACCGGCCCCTGACGCCGGAGCGGAACCGGCGCCCAAAGGCCCAGGGGGGCGAGTTTGTCAAATGGCATGGGAACCCCGGATCGTCAAAGAGAGTTTCGCCCGGCTTGAATCCGATCCCGACCGGGCGGTGAATTTCTTCTACGGCCGCCTTTTCGCCGCGGATCCCCGGTTGCGGGCCCTGTTCCCGCCCGAGATGACCTCCCAGCGCGACCGGCTCTTCCACGCGCTCGCCAGGATCGTCTGGAGCCAGGACAACCCCGCGGAGCTGCGGGCCTATCTGTCCCGGCTCGGCCGCGGCCACCGCAAGTACGGCGTGCTTCCCGAGCACTACGCCGTCGTCGGCGAGGCGCTGGTCGCCACCCTGCGCGCGTTCGCGGCCGAGACGTGGACCGCCGAGGCCGAGGCCGCCTGGACCGCCGCGTTCGCCGCGGCGGCCGACACGATGATCGAGGCCGCCGAGCGGGACGCGGCCACGAGCCCGCCCTGGTGGGTCGCCGAGGTCGCCGACCACGACCGCAGGGCCGCCGACCTCGCGGTGCTCACGCTGCGGCCCGGACGGCCGCTGCCCTTCGCCCCGGGCCAGCATGTGCCGGTGCAGGCCGCCCGCTGGCCCCGGGTGTGGCGGCCGTACTCGATCGCCAACGCCCCGCGGCCGGACGGGACGCTGCGCCTGCACGTGCGGGCGCAGCCCTGCGGCTGGGTGAGCGGCGCCCTCGTGCGGCACACCACGGCGGGCGACACCGTGCTGCTCGGGCCCGCCGCGGGCACCATGGCCCTCGACCTCGCCGAGGACCGCGACCTCCTGCTCGTCGCGGGCGGCACGGGGCTCGCCCCGCTCAAGGCGATCGTCGAGCAGGTCGTCATGTCCGGCCGGGCGCCGCGGGTCCACCTGCTGGTGGGGGCGCGGAGCGAGCGCGACCTGTACGACCTGCCCGATCTACGGGCGCTGGAGGCGGCGCACCCGTGGCTGACGGTCGTCCCCGTGCTGTCGGAGTCCCTCGGCTACGACGGGATGCGCGGGCTGGTGGCCGATGTCCTGGACCGCTTCGACGGGTGGGAGGGGCACGAGGCGTACGTGGCGGGTCCCGTCGCGATGGTCCGGCGGACGGTCACGTCCCTGCAAGAGCTCGGAGTGCCGCCCGAACGCATCCACCACGATCTGACCGGCGGTCACGAGATCCCGGTCCCTGCCGCCGGGACCCGCTGACCCGGTCCCCGCCGACCGGGGCCGTGTCACCGGCCCGCACGGCCCCTGGGACGCCGGAGCGGGCAGCTGCGCTCCATGCGCGCGGCACTGGCGATCACCTCGCTGACCATCCTCCTGCCCTCCGGCGACAGGCCGGCGAGGGCCCGCAACGTGGCGTCGTCGACGTCCCCGTCGCGCATGAGGGCGAGCAACGTGAGCAACCCTCCGGTCCTCACCGCGTCCTCACCGTCGCCGAAGTAGCTCATCGGGACCTCGAAGAAGGTCGCGAGCGTCCGCAGTGTCCGCAGTGTGGGATTCGGCTGCCTGCCCGTTCGCAGCTTCCACACCGTCGACCGCGATATCTCCTCCCCGGTGACTCTCCGCAAGGCGGCGGAGACTTCGGCATCTGAGGTCGCCGGCGCCAGATCCGATGGCCACATGTGACTTATCAGCCAATTGACCTTGTCTGCCAGCGTTCGCGGCGACTGCGAGGCTGACACGCGGCCCTCCAACGTAGGCGAACGGCTACACGCCGAGAAAACACCTGCTGGGACGGTTTGCTTCCACCTTGGATTATGGTCCGACTCAGACATCACGACCAAGGGGTTGACATCATAGGAAAGCATATGTTTATCTGCAAACATTGCCACTTTGATCTCCACGGGACGCACGGTGTCACTTTGAGGAGCAGGGCAGGTTCCGTTCACGCACGATGACGAAGCGCGCCGCTCCGCCCCGCCGGCCGGGCGGCGAAATCTCGACCGCTCCTCACCGCTCTTCCCGACCGGCCCAATAGAGTCGATACCTTTCTCATCATCCAGTGAGGCGATATGAGGGTTCTCGTAGCGGACCCTGATCCGACAAGCCGCAGGTGGGTGCGGCGCATCCTCGACGAGGACGCGGCCCATGAACTGGTGGGCGATGCCGCGGACTCCGAGCGGGCGATCGAGATCGCCGACCGGACCGCCCCCGACGTCGTGCTCCTCTCGCGTGACCTCTCCTCGGACGACCAGGCACTGGCCGACCGGCTGATCAGTCGTTGCGGAGCGGCCGTGATACTCGTCGGCGCCACCGGAAACGGCTCCGCTGTCTGGCACGGGGTCAACGGAGGCGCCATCGGCTACTTACTGAAAGATCGACTCGGCCGCGAACTCCACCTGGCGCTCCGCGCGGCGGAGACCGGCGGAACCTTCATCTCCCCGCCGCTGTTCCGGCAATTAGTCGGATATCTGGGCAGCCATCTCAGCCAGAACCAGGCGAACCTTACCGCCACCGAGATTCGCCATTCTCTGCTGCCCCGGGAGCTGGAAACCCTCTACCGGCTCTCGATCGGCCAGTCCACCCAGGAGATCGCCCAGAACATGGCGATCGCGCCCGCCACCGTTCGCGCGTACGTCTCTCGCCTGCTCGGCAAACTCGGGCTTCGCAACCGCGGCGAGGCGATAGCGCTGGCGTACCGTTCCGGGTTCTACGCGCCCGAACGGATGGTCCCGGAGGGCACGTGCCCCGCGTCACGGCACGAGAGCGGCTGGCGCCGGCCGCGATGGAGATGAGCCCGCGGTGCGGGTGCGGCCGCGCGCCCTCCGCTCAGCCCTGCGCCCCGGTTGCGGCCGGCCGGGGCGGAGCGTCGCGGGTGACGATGAGCCGGAAGAGGCCGATGAGCCGCTCCCTGGCCGGAGATTCGGGCAGCGCCTCGGTGAGCAGTCCGACCGCCCGGTCGAGGTGGTCTCGGGAGAGGCGCTCAGCCCGAGCGCGTCCACCCGCCGCTTCGATCGCCGACGCCCACGCGCTCAGAGCCGATTCGCCGACGGCCGTCGCCACCGTGGCGCGCGCGTCGTCCAGAGCCGTCGCCAGCGACCGTCCCGCCGGAGTTCCCGACCGCAACGCGGCGATCACCGGGAACGTCTTCTTGCCGCCGCGGAGATCGCTGAACGCGGGCTTACCTGTGATGACCGGATCACCCCAGATGTCCTCCACATCGTTGGCAAGTTGCCAGGACAGGCCGAGATGGCGTGTCGCCTCCCGCAACTGGTCCGCCAGCGTCACCGGCGCCCCGCCCAGCCGTGCGCCGATCGCGGTACAGCAGCTCAGCAGCGCCGTGGTCTTGCCGGTCGCGGCGACGTAGTGCTCGGTGGTGACGTCGGCGACCCCGAGGGTGTCCAGGGCCAGATCCGCGGCCTGTCCGCAGATCATCTCGTCGAGGGCGCCCACCAGCAGCCGCGTGACGTCGCGTCCCACCTCACCCGCCAGAGGCGTCAACTGGCCGAGGGCCAGCGCGATGAGGGCGTCGCCCGCCAGGATCGAGGCCGGCACGCCGAAGACGGCCCACGCCGCGGAACGGCCGCGGCGCCTGTCGTCGGAGTCCATGATGTCGTCGTGCAACAGTGAGAAGTTGTGCACCAGTTCGACCGCGACGGCGCCCGGGACGGCGCTCTCGGTCCCCGCCCCGGCGGCCTGGGCCGACAGAGAGACCAGGGCGGCCCGCAGATACTTACCGTCGCCGTGTCCCGCAGGCGTTCCGTTCTCGTCACACCAGCCAAAGTGGTAGCCGCAGAGCCGCGCCAGGTCGGGGTGAAGGCCGTCGACGGCCGCGCGAAGCGCCGGCAGCACCAGGTCACGGGCATCCCCCAGGAGGGAGCGGACATCAGCGGCGCCCCCGACGGTACTGGAGGTCGGGTGGGAAACGGTCACGTGAAGCCTCCTTCTCAGTGGCGGGCGGACACGCGTCGTCCGGAATGCCGGACCATGGTCCGCCGGCCCGTGCGCACCTCGGCGGACGGGCCGGCGGACCACGGGATCCTCAGCCCGCGGCCACGCGCTCGGCCGCGATCACCAGGTAGTTGAGATGGTTCTGGCGGTAGCCCGCGAGGAAGGGCGCCTCCACCCCCGTCTTGAGCCGCGAATGGTCTCTGAGCTCCCAGTACGGGACGGCCTCAGCGGTGAGGTCCAGAACCCGCGACGGCACGAGCCCGTTCTCGGCCAGCGCCTTCAGGTAGGTGCCGCGCTTGTGGATGTGACAGACGTAGTGCTCGTCGATGGCCTCGACGTCCGGCGAGGTCGCCGTGACCGCGTCGTTGAGACACCATGTGACCAGCACGTAGCGGCCGCCCGGCCGCAGCACCCGCGCGAACTCGGCGAACGCTTCGAACAGGTCCACGTACATCGTGGTCTCGTTGGTGACGACGGCGTCGAAGACGCCGTCCGCGAACGGCGTGTGCACCATGTTGGCGTAGTGGAAGGCGACCCTGTCGGCGGAGCCGCGACGCAGGGCGAGCCGCTCGGCGAACTCGATGTGGTGCGTGCAGAAGTTGACGCCGTCCACCCGGCACCCGAACCGGTCATGAATCATGAAGCTGGTCCCGCCCCGGCCCGACCCCCCGTCCAGCACGCGGGCGTCCGGCTGCAGGTCGAGGGCGTCGGTGATGAGAGCGACCTGCTCGCTCTCCAGGCGATGCATCTCCTTGAGGATGAGAGCCTCGCGGTCCTGCTCGGCGGCATTGAGTATGTTGCGGTTGAAGTCGCCGACCGCGAAGTGGTGATGATAGAGGCCGTCCGCCTCGCCGAGCAGCAGATTGATCTCGTCGCTCTGCTTCTCCTCCCAGTGCCGGTGGAGGTCCCGCTCATAGGCGGTGCGTACCACCGCGTCCTTGACACTGACGCTTTCCACGGTCACGTGTGACTCCTTAGCTGTCTTCTCATGAGACGGAGGGCGGCAGGTGGGGGCGATGCCGCTAGATACGGATCAGCGCCTTGAGGGCGTGGCGCTCGTGCATGGCCGCGTAAGCCCGCGGCGTGTCCGGCAGGTCCAGGGTCAGATCGAAGACGGGCCCGGCATCGAGCTCACCCACGAGCACGTCGGCGAGCAGGTCCGGGAGATAAGCGCGAGCCGGGGCCAGCCCGCCGCCCAGTGCGATGTTGCGGTCGAAGAGCTGCCGGACGTCAAGGCGGTCGCCGACGCCGTGCGGGGTGCCGACGAAGCCGACCGCACCGCCTGAACGGGCGATCGCGATGGCCGTCTGCAGGGAGTCGCGCGTGCCGACGGCCTCGATCACCGCGGGGACGCCCGATCCGCCGGTCAGCTCACGGACCCGCTCGGCCGCGGCGGTACCGCGATCGCGCACGATGTCAGAGGCCCCGAACCGGCGCGCGAGGGCGACGCGGTCCGGATGCCGCCCGAGCATGACGATCCGCTCGGCGCCGAGCCGCCGGGCCGCGAGCACCCCGCACAGTCCGACCGCGCCGTCACCGACCACCGCGACGGTGCTCCCGGGGCGGACCCGGGCGGCCAGCGCGGCATGATGCCCCGTGCACATCACGTCGCACAGCGCCATCAGCGCCGGGACGAGGGGGCCTTCCGGCGCGTCCGGCAACCGGACGAGCGTGGCGTCGGCGTAGGGAACGCGTACCGCCTCGCCCTGACCGCCGTCGGCGCCCGGCTGTCCCCAGATGCCGCCCTGCCGGCAGCAGGCGTGCATGCCGTCGGCACAGAACTCACACTCCCCGTCTGACCAGAGGAACGGGGCGAGGACGTGGTCGCCCGGGCGCAGGGTCTCGACGTCCGATCCGACCTCCTCCACAGTGCCCATGAACTCGTGGCCCATGCGCTGCCCGGGCCGCCGAGGCGCCGTTCCCCGATAAGCCCAGAGGTCACTGCCGCAGACGCAGGCGTGGGTGACGGCGACCACCGCGTCGCGGGACGACCGCAGCGCGGCGTCCGGCACCGATTCGACCTGGATGTTCTTCGGACCGTGGATGGTGGCCGCCCGCATCAGAGCGCCCCCGCTCGCGCCTCGGCCGTCCGGCCGAGGACGGACGGAAGTGCCGTCACGAAGGACCGGATCTCCTCGAACGAGAGGATCAGCGGTGGGGACAGCCGTACGGCATCGGGCCGGACCGCGTTGACCAGGAAGCCGGCGTCGCGAGCGGCGCCCTCGACCGCCGCGGCGCACCGCTCGGTCAGCACGATCGCCCGCCACAGCCCCCGGCCGCGCACCTCGGCCACGAGGGGGTGCTCCAGCCCGCGTATGCCGTCCGCGAGAACCTTCCCGGCCTCGGCGACATGGACGAGGAGCCCGTCACGCTCGATGGTGTCCACCACCGCGAGCGCCGCCGCGCAGCTCACGGGGTTACCGCCGAACGTCGAGCCGTGGTCGCCTTTGACCAGGACGGAGCCGTACGCGCCGAGGCCGACGCACGCGCTGATCGGCAACCCGCCGCCGAGTCCCTTCGCGAGGGTGAGCACGTCGGGCCGCACGCCTTCCCGCCGATGGGCGAACCAGTCTCCCGTACGCCCGATACCGCTCTGCACCTCGTCCAGAACCAGGAGGGCCCCGGTCGCGTCGCAGATCTCGCGGGCGGCCCGCAGGTAGCCGGGCGGCGGCGGGACGACCCCGGCCTCGCCCTGGATCGGTTCGAGGAACACCGCCGCGCACCGCGCGTCGACGGCCGCCGCGAGCTCGTCCGCACCTCCATAGGACACGAAGCGCACATCCCCGCCGAACGGGCCGAACGGATCTCTGATGGTCGGCCGGCCGGTGAGCCCGAGCGCCCCCATGGTCCGGCCGTGGAAGCTCTCATGGGCCGCCACCACGTAGGGGCGGTCCGGGCCCGCGTGCTTGCGCACGAGCTTGAGGGCCGCCTCGTTCGCCTCGGCTCCGGAGTTGGCGAAGAAGACGCGGCCGTCGGCGTCCAGCAGTCCCAGCAGCCGTTCGGCGAGCCGTACCGCGGGCTCGTGCAGGTAGAGGTTGGAGATGTGCGCGAGCTCCCGTACCTGCCGGGAGACCGCGGCGACCACGGCCGGATGGGCGTGGCCCAACGCGGACACCGCGAGTCCGCCGATCAGGTCGAGGTACCGCGCACCGTCCACGTCCCAGACCACGCAGCCCTCGCCTCCGGCGACCGCCACCGGTGGAGTTCCGTAATTGGCCATGAGCGCGGATTCGAACCGGTTCTGCAGCTTCCGGGTGTGATTCATCGACCACCACCTGATCCCGATCTGACGTTCGCGGGCGGGCAATGCTCACCACAAAACCACCACCCGAACCGGAAGGCAATGGCCGATCGGAAAAAGAACTTCCCATCGGCATTCAATTTCATATTTCCGCAGGTCAGGGCAGAGATAACCATCCCTTGCCCGCCTATCCAGTTCACATGATCAACTGCACATTACGTTGAATGGGCATGCATGTGCGCTGCATTAATGTCGCCATCAGAGGTGTTGTGACCGCCACACGGAACCGCGACAGTTAATGCGCAAGGTCCATAAGTTCCGCGAACGAGACATCGACTCACCGGAGGGTGCGATGATGGTCCAGGAGATCCCCGTCGCGTCAGGGGCGCCGCTGGTCGGCGCCATGCTGGACTTCCGGCGGGATCCACTGGAGACCTATCTGCGGGCCTACCGCGAGCACGGTGACGTGGTGCGGTTCACCGTCGGGCCGCCCGGCCTGCGCCAGCGGTTCTACGCGGTCTTCTCCGCCGAGGGCGCCCAGCAGGTGCTCGCCCGTTCGGTCGGATTCCGCAAGGACGACTCGTTCTACGACGAGATCCGCGAGATCTTCGGGAACGGGCTCCTGACCAGCCAGGACGAGGACTACGTCAGGCAGCGTCGGCTCATCCAGCCGTTGTTCACCCGCCGCCGGGTCGACCGGTACGCCCTGGCGATGTGCGAGGAGACATCGGTCACCGTCCAGGAGTGGCGCGACCGCCCCGGCGGGATCATCGACATCATCCCCGAGATGACACGGCTGACCCAGCGAGTGGTCACCCGCGTGCTCTTCGGCGCCGCGAGCGAGGAGGCGGGCGACATCGTCGACCGCTGCTTCCCGCTGCTCGGCGAGTACATGCTCCGGCGCGGGTTCGCGCCCATCCCCCTGCCGCGCGGCTGGCCCACCCCCGCCAACCGCCGGGCCGCCGCGGCGCGGCGTGAGCTGTACGACGTATGCGACCGCATCATCAGGCGGCGGCACGCCGACGGCGACGCCGACGGGAACGACCTGCTGAACCTGCTGCTGCACACCGGCGCCCCCGGGGACGACCGGCTGACCGACGCCGAGATCCGCGACCAGGTTCTGATCTTCTTCCTGGCCGGGCATGAGACGACGGCGACGACGCTGACCTTCGCGCTCCATCTCCTGGCACGCCACCCGGACGCCCAGGCACTGGCCCGGGACGAAGTGGACCGGGTCCTCGGCGGACGCGTCCCCGAAGCCTCCGACTTCGACCGCCTGGCCTACGTCCACATGTCCCTCAAGGAGGCGATGCGCCTCTTCCCTCCGTCCCCGGGCATCAGCCGCCGCGCGACGACGGAGACCGAGGTCGGCCGATACCGGATCCCGGCCGGCGAGATCGTGCTGCTGTGCCCGTGGGTGACGCACCGCCACCCCGCTTACTGGGCGGAACCAGAGAAGTTCGAGCCGGAGCGTTTCGCACCGGAGTTGGAGGCCGCGCGGCCCAGGTACGCGTGGTTCCCGTTCGGTGGCGGCCCGCGCGCCTGCATCGGGCAGCACTTCTCGATGTTGGAGGCCGTCCTCACCGTCGCGCTCCTGCTACAGAACTTCGACCTCGAGGCCGTGGACACCGAGATCACGCTCACTCAGAAGATGGCCCTTCGCTCGGAGGGGCCGATCCGGATTCGGCTCACTCCGCGCTGAACCCGACCTTTCACAAGGCTCCTGAGAGGTGAGTCCGATGCGAGCCGCTGTACTGTTCGAAGCCGGTGCGGGCGGGCTCGAGCTACGCGACGACGTCGTGGCGCTCGGCCCGGACCAGGACGAGGTGCGCATCCGCATCCGCGCGACCGGCATCTGCCACTCGGACCTGTCCGTGATCAACGGCGAGCTGCCCGGCGGCGGCGGTGCCATGGTCGTCGGGCATGAGGGCGCGGGCGAGGTGATCGCGGTCGGGAGTCGTGTCGCCGCGGTCGCGCCCGGCGACCACGTCGTCGTCAATTGGATCCCCGCCTGCGGCGCCTGCGACGACTGCCGCGCCGGCCGGGCGCATCTGTGCATGACCTTCATGGCGAACCTCTTCGAGAGGCCGCATTTCGAGGTGGGGGGCGCGCCCGCCTTCGGCATGGCGGGGACCGGCACCTGGGCCGAGGAGGTGGTCGTGCCCTGGCAGGCCGCGATAAAGATCGGACACGACGTTCCATTCGAGCACGCGGCGCTTCTTGGCTGTGGTGTCCCGACGGGGATCGGCGCGGTGCTCAACACCGGCGACGTCCGGCCCGGCGACTCCGTCGCGGTCATCGGACTCGGTGGCGTGGGCCTGTCCGCCGTCCAGGGCGCCCGTCTCGCCGGGGCGACGACGATACTCGCGGTGGATCCCGTGGAGGCCAAGCACGTGCTCGCGAGAAGGTTCGGGGCCACGGACACCACCGCCCCGGAGGGACTCGCGGCGGCCCGGGACCGGCTCACCGGCGGGCGCGGCTTCGACCACGCCTTCGAAGCGGTCGGCCGGAGCGCGACCATCAGGGCGGCGTGGGACGTGACACGCCGCGGCGGGGACGTGATCATCGTCGGAGCGGGCGCGCCCGGCGACAACCTGGAGATCAGCTCCTACGAGCTGTTGTTCGCCGCCCGTAACCTCAAGCCGTCCGTCTACGGCGCGTCGGACCTGCGGCGCGATCTGCCCAAACTGATCACACTGATCAAGACCGGCCGGTTCGACGTCGAGGGTCTCATCAGCCGCCGGCTCCGGTTCGATGACCTGCCGGAGGGAGTCGCGGCGCTCGACAAGGGCGAGGCCGTCCGCCAGGTGGTCGTCTTCGACTGAGGGCGCGAACACGTTCCGGCTCCACGGTCGCCGACGCCGGGGCGAAGGCCCGGATCCTTTGGGTGCGGGCCTTCGCCGAGCCTCGGCCGTTCAGCGCGACGTCCCCGAACCGGTTCAGTCCTTGTTGAAGTTGACCGCGCCCTCGATGGGAGGCGGGCTGTCGGGGACGGTGGACGGCTTGGGCACGCCCTTGAAGGTGAACTTGGCGTCCTCGCCCGAGCCCTCGGTGCCCACGATCACGATCTGACCG
>NZ_CAACVB010000218.1 GCF_900659635.1 Actinomadura roseirufa
AGCAGCGGCGACAGGAACGCGCCGCGCTCGGCGTCCGCGCCGCGCACCTCGACGCGCCCGGGGTCGCCGAACACCAGCCGGGCCGCCGCCAGCAGCACCGCCAGGGAGCGCCGCACCTGCTCACGCTGGCCGAGCCCGGCGAGCGCGCCCATCCGCACCTCCGGGTCGCGCGGGTCGCCGACGGTGACCTCGGCCAGCCGCTCGCGCGCCGCGTCCGCGACGTCGCCGAGCAGCGCCGCCGGGACCAGGGCACGGCGGATCGCCGTGCACTTCTGCCCGGCCTTGACCGTCATCTCCGTGACCAGCTGGCGGACGTACAGCTCGAACTCCCGCGTCCCCGGCACGGCGTCCGGGCCGAGGATCGAGCAGTTCAGCGAGTCGGCCTCGGCGTTGAACCGCACCGCCCTCCCCGCGATGACCGGATGGGCGCGCAGCGCCCGCGCGGTGGAGGCCGACCCGGTGAACCCGACGATGTCCTGCTCGGTGAGATGGTCGAGCAGGTCGCCCGGCTCACCGCACACCAGTTGGACGGTGCCCTCGGGCAGCAGCCCGGACTCCACGACCAGCTCCACCAGCCGGTGGGTGAGGAAGGCGGTCGGGCTCGCGGGCTTGATCAGTGTGGGCACCCCGGCGAGGAACGCGGGCGCGAGCTTCTCCAGCGGCCCCCACACCGGGAAGTTGAAGGCGTTGATCTGCACCGCGACGCCGAGGGAGGGCGTGCACAGGTGCTGCCCGGCGAACGTGCCGCTCGGGCCGAGCCGTTCGGCGGCGCCCTCGACCAGGAACCGGTCGTTGGGCAGCTCGCGCCTGCCCTTGCTCGCGTAGCCGAACAGGACCCCGATGCCGCCGTCCACGTCGAACCGCGCGTCGTTCAGCGTGGCCCCCGTCCGGGCCGACAGCGCGTAGAGCTCCTCGCGGTGCTCACTCAGATGGGAGGCGAGGGCCTTCAGCAGCGCCGCGCGCTGGTGGAACGTCAGCTCCCGCAGGACCGGACCGCCGGCGCGGCGCCCGTGGTCGAGGGCGGCGCCCATGTCGATCCCCGCCGAGGAGATCCGCGCCACCTCCTCCCCGGTGACGGCGTCGAGTAACGGCGTCCCCTCGTCCGCCGGAGCACGCCACGAACCCGCCACATAGCTCCGCAACACGGCCACCGGAACCTCCCTGTCCCGTCTGAGGATCTTCCGCCTTCCTCTTCCTGCCACGGACGGAGTCCCTTCACGCCTCGGGCCCGCGGCTGGCCCGGCGGGTGGTCCCGCGCCCGCGCCCGGCGGGCCGTGACAGGGCTCGCCCGCGGCGTCGGGCTGAGCACGCGGCCGGGCAGAGCCGTCCGGCGGGGTCAGGGACGCGGCGCCGCCGCCTTGCGCGGGCGGTCCTCGGAGACGGGGACCGCGCCGCGCCCTCCCCTGGCGAAAACGATCAGGACCACCGCGCAGAGCGCCGCCGTGACGGCGGCGAACCACTGGACGGCGGTGAGCAGCCCGGCGGAGAGGGCGAGCAGGCCCACCCCGACGACCGGCAGGCCGACGCCGAGGTAGATGACCACGTAGAAGCCGGACAGGACCTCCGCGTGGCGGCCGGCGGGGGCGGCCCGGCTGACCGCGGTGAGGCCGCCGAGGAACGCCAGGCCCTGGCCGATGCCGCCGATCACGGCCGCGGCGAGCAGCAGCGGCAGTGAGCCGATCCCGCCCGCCAGGGCCAGCAGCGCCAGCCCCGCGGCCAGGAGGGACAGGCCGGCGAGTTCGAGGGCGCGGGCCTCCCGGCCGTATCCTGCGAGCTGGGCCAGGGCGGAGCAGAGCAGCATCAGCGCCACGGCCGCGCCGCCGAGGAGCAGGTTCCCGCTGCCCGACAGGGTGCTCACATAGGCGGGCACGAGGGTGAGGAAGAGGCCGATCACGGCGAAGGCGAGGAAGCTCGCCGTCCCGCTGGTCGCGAAGACGGCGCGCACCGGAGCGGGGACCCCGGGACGGCGCGGGCGCCACCGGCCCCCCGGCGGGGCGGGCGGCAGCGCCGCGATCGCGGCCGCAGCCGGGACCAGCAGCGCGATCTCCACCACGAAGGGCAGGACGCGCGGCGCCGGGGCGTACTCGGCGAGCGCCCCGGCCAGGACGGGCCCGAGCCCGAGGCCGCCCACCGAGGCCACGGTGGACACCAGCGCCGCCCTCCGGCGGTCGCCGCCGGGCTCGAGCTCCGCCAGCGCCGCGGTCAGCGGCCCCGAGGCCGCGCCGAGCGCGAGGCCCTGCAGGACGCGGGCGGCGAACAGCCACGCGGTGCCCGAGGCCAGCGCGAAGACCAGCGCTCCCAGCGCGGCCACGGCGACGGCGGGCAGCAGCACCCGGCGGCGTCCGGCGGCGTCCGACAGCGGGCCGGCCACCAGCAGCGAGGGGATCAGCACCGCCACGTAGGCGGCGAAGATCAGCGTGGTGACCAGCGGGGAGAAGCCGAACTCCCGCGCGTACCCCCGGTACAGGGGCGTCGGCAGGTTCGTGCCGGCCAGCAGGACCAGCAGGGCGTAGGCGGTGGCCCAGAACCGCCACCGGCCCGGCGCGGATGCAGGGCCGGCGGAGGCACGGTGATCGGGCGGCATCGGTTCCCCCAGGAGATATGTTCGGAGAGCCCGAACATAGCAGATGTTCGGGAATCCCGAACATGCTTGCTATCCTGGGGGCATGGCCAGCCGCACCGCGACCGAACTCGTCCACCCCGACCGCTCGCAGCTGCGGTTCACCGCCGTGCTCACCGCCCTGGGCGACCCGGTGCGGCTGGCGATCGTCGCCCGGCTCGCCGACGCCGGGGCCGGTGGCGAGCTGGCGTGCACGACGTTCGCGCTGCCGGTCAGCAAGTCCACCCAGAGCGGTCACTTCAAGGTGCTGCGGGAGGCCGGCGTGATCCGGCAGCGGGACGAGGGGACGCGGAGGCTGAACCTGCTGCGCCGCGACGACCTCGACGCGCGCTTTCCCGGCCTGCTCGACCTCGCCGTCCCGCAGGGCCGCGCGGTGATCGCGGGCTGGTGAGCCGGGCCGCCGTCATCATCGGGCCCGGACGGGTCCGGCTCAGTGGACGTGGGCGCGGGCCGCGTCCTCGGGGTGCTCCAGGAGCCAGCCGATCCGGTCGCCGCTGGCGTCGTCGGTGGGCGTGTAGACGATCATGCGCGTCCCGGTGGCCGCCGTGACGTCCATGCTGGTGCTGCGGGTCCGGATCTCGCCGACCGCGTCGTGCCGGAACACCTTGATCCGCGGTCCGGGACGGGCGACGTCGTGATCGGCCCACAGCTGGGCGAACAGCGGGCTGGCCGCCAGCAGCCGCCGCACCATGTCCTTCCAGCCCGGCTCGGTCATGTGCCGGATGTAGCGGTGGCGGAGCACCGCCACGTGCGCGTGGGCCTCCTCCTTCATGTTCACGACCGGGTTGCAGCAGTCGGGCAGCGTGAACGCCATCCACGTCATGTTGCGCTCGCAGGCGCGGGCCGTCACGAGCTGCGGGAAGATCGCCGCGAAGGCGCGGTTCCAGGCGAGGACGTCGGACCGCGCGTTGCAGACCGCGGCGGGGAGCGGGTCGAGGGAGTCCAGGATGCGCTGGAGGTCGGGCGGCAGGTTGTCGCCGTCATCGGCGGCGGCCTCGCCGGGCACCTCGGCCAGCAGGTACAGGTGGTCGCGTTCGACGCCGTCCAGGCGCAGCGTGCGGGCCACCGCGTCCAGGACCTGGGCGCTGGCGTTGATCGGGCGGCCCTGCTCCAGCCAGGTGTACCAGGTGACGCCGACCCCGGCGAGCTGCGCGACCTCCTCGCGGCGCAGGCCGGGCGTCCGGCGCCGCGGGCCCGGCGGCATCCCGACGTCCTCGGGCGTGATCCGCTCGCGCCGGCTGCGCAGGAAGGCCGCCAGCTCCGTCCGGCGGCGCCCGCCCGGCGCCCGCTCCCCCATGGTCGTGCCGGTCATCGTCACTCCCCCAGCCTGCCCTGTGCCCGGTGTCCGATCCAGGTGCTGTCAGTACCAGTATCAGGGGGCTCTCGTTACCGGTACCGATTCGCCGACACGATCGTACGCATGACACGAACAACCGATCTGCGCGGGACTGTTCCCGACCAGGGGGCGCGGAGCGGACGTCCCGGGCTGATCCTCGGCCTGGTGCTGGCCGGGCAGTTCATGGCCATCCTCGACGTCAACATCGTCAACGTGGCGCTGCCGACCATGCGCGCCGACCTCGGGGCCTCCGGGGCGGGCCTCCAGCTCATCGTGGCGGGCTACGTCATCTCCTACGCCGTCCTGCTCATCACGGGGGCCAGGCTCGGCGACATCGTGGGCCACCGCCGCGTCTACCACGTGGGGCTGGCCGCGTTCACCCTCACCTCGCTGGCCTGCGGGCTCGCGCCGTCCACCTGGCCGCTGGTGGCCTTCCGGTTCCTGCAGGGCGCCGCGGCGGCGCTGATGACGCCGCAGGTCATGTCGATGATCCAGCGGAACTTCAGCGGGGCGGCCCGGGTGCGGGCGCTCGGCGCCTACTCCGCCGTGATCGCGGGCGGCGTGGTCGTCGGGCAGGCCGCGGGCGGGCTGCTGGTCAGCGCCGACCTGTTCGGGACGGGGTGGCGGACGGTCTTCCTCGTCAACGTGCCGATCGGCGCCGCCCTGCTGCTGGCCGGGCCGCGCCTGCTGCCGCGCGACGCCGGCCCGCGCGGCGGGCGCCTGGACGTGGCGGGCCTTCTCACGCTGGCTCCGGCGGTGCTGCTGTTCGTCGTCCCGCTGATCCTCGGCCACGATCTGGACTGGCCGGTGTGGGGCTGGGTCTCGCTGGCGGCGAGCCCCCTCTTCCTCGCCGCGTTCCTCGCGGTGGAGCGCCGTGTCGCCGCGGGCGGCGGGCGTCCCCTCATCTCGGCGCGGGTGCTGCGGGCGCCGCGGCTCGTCCCGGCGTGCGTGGCGCTGGTGTTCGGGCCGTGCAGCTGGGCGGCGTTCCTGTTCACCACCACCCTGCACCTGCAGGGCGACCTCGGGATGTCGCCGCTGAAGTCGGGCCTGGCGTTCGTTCCCTGCGTCGCGGCCTTCGCGCTGGTCGGGCTGAACTGGCAGCGGCTGCCCGAGCGCTGGCACCGTCCGGCGATCCCGGTCGGCTTCGCCGTCGCCGGGCTGGGGTACCTGTGCATCGGCCCGCTGGCGGGCGGCGGGGCGTCCTACGAGGTGCTGACCACGGTGATCGGTTTCGGGCTCGGCGTGCTCCCGATCGTCATGACGACCGCGCTGCGGCACGTCCCGGCCGAGGACGCCGCCGACGCCAGCGGGCTGATGCTGACCCTCATGCAGCTCGGCCAGGTGGTCGGCGTCGCCACGGTCGGCACGCTGTTCCTCACCCTCGCCGAGGACGGCGGCTCCACCCGGCACGCCGAGTACGGCACCGGCTGGGCGCTCGCCGCGCTCGGGTTCCTCGGCGCCCTGTGCGCGGTGGGCGTGGCCCGCAGCCGCGCGGTGCCGCCCACCACGGGCTGACCCCGGGCGGACGTCTTTCCTGTTCCGGGCGTTTAGTGCAGCGGTGACCGGCAATGGACGAAGCACCTATTGGTGATCTGCCCGTCGCAAGACACCCGAGGCGGATGTCCGTGCCGAGGGCATCCGTCCTCCCGCCGGACGCCGCACCGAAACGGGGCTCTCATGCGCGTGCTCGGAACCACCGCGCTCCTCCATCACGCGGCCGCCGTCCCGCTCCGCGACGACAGGGGGCGGCCGCGGTGAGGGTCCTCGTGGCTCGCCAGGACGCTCTCGGCGACGTGCTGATGGCCGGGCCCGCGGTCCGCGCGGTGGCGGCGCGCGCCGAGGAGGTGGTGCTGCTGTGCGGGCCGCGCGGCCGCGCCGCCGCCGGTCTGCTGCCCGGCGTGGACTCGGTGCTGGAGTGGCGGGCACCGTGGATCGACCCCGAGCCCGAGCCCGTCGACGACGCCGACATCGCGCGGGCCGTGCGGATGCTGCGCGGCTTCGACCGCGCGCTGATCCTCACCTCGCTCCACCAGTCGCCGCTGCCGCTGGCCCTGCTGCTGCGCCTGGCGGGAACGCCGTGGATCGGCGGGATCAGCGAGGACCACAGCGGCCCGCTGCTGGACCTGCGGCACCGCGCGCACGGCGACGTGCCCGAGCCGCTGCGGATGCTGGCGCTGGCGGAGGAGGCGGGGTTCCCCGCCCCCGCCGACACCCGGCTGCGGGTCCGCGAGCCGCTGCCCGACACCGGCCACCTCACCGGCGGGCCCGGCTACGTCGTGGTGCACCCCGGCGCGTCGGTCCCCGCGCGCGCCTGGCCGCCGGAGCGGTGCGCCGAGGCCGTCCGGCTGCTGGACGCGGCGGGGCACCGCGTCGTCGTCACGGGGGACGGCGACGAGAAGGAGCTGACGGCGCTGGTCGCCGGCGAGGACGGTCTCGACCTCGGCGGCCGCACGCCGCTGCCCGAGCTGGCGTCGGTGCTGCGCGGCGCCCGCGCCGCCGTCGCGGGCAACACCGGCCCCGCACACCTCGCCGCGGCCGTCGGGACGCCGGTGGTGTCGCTGTTCGCGCCGACCGTGCCGGCGGCGCGGTGGGCGCCCTTCGGGGTGCCGATGGCGCTGCTCGGCGACCAGCGGGCGCCGTGCAGGGACAGCGGCGCACGCGAGTGCCCCGTCGCCGGGCACCCGTGCCTGGCGTCGGTCGGCGCCGCGGAGGTCGCCGCCGCCGTGGAGGTCGTCGCCTCACCCGGGGAGCCGCCCATGTGACGGAACCGGCCGCGTGAGAGACCGGCCGCGTAAGGGAACCGGCCGCCCAGCGGAACCGCCCGCGGGCGCGCGGTTTTCACATGCCCTCGGAGAAAGAGTGGGCTACCCCTCGGTTTACCGGATCGGCGGGAAGGGCAGAGTCACGGGGCGGCCCACTCGCGAGTTCGGCGCCCTGTGCTCCGGGCTGCGAGGCTGGGCCGCGCCAAGCTTCCCCCGCGCCCGTCTCCCGCGCCCCTCCGCCGTCAGCCGGACACGGCTCCCGCGAGGGCCAGGCCGCAGTAGGCCGCTCCCAGGCCGGCCGCAATGCTCGCGGCGGCGTTGAGCACGGCGTACAGCCGCGCGCCGTCCTCGGCGAGGCGGAGCGTCTCGTACCCGAACGTCGAGTAGGTGGTCAGAGCGCCGCAGAAGCCCGTCCCGGCGAAGGACATCGCGCCGCCCGAGGCCGGGAGCGCCGCCAGGAACCCCAGCAGCGCCGACCCGGCCACGTTGACGGTGAACGTCCCCCACGGGAACTCCGAGTCGTGCCGGGCCTGCACGGCGCGGTCGCCGAGGTAGCGCAGCGGGGCACCGAGCGCCGCGCCCAGCGCCACCAGCAGGACCGTCACGCGCCCTCCCCCTCCCCCAGCCCGGTGCCCTCGTCCGCTCTCCCGGCCCGGCGCCCGGCCACGGCGCCGGTCAGCGACCGGGCCAGCCGCACTCCGGTGAAGACGGCGGCGAGGGCCGCGGCGAGCGTGGCCGCCAGGTAGGCCAGCCCCGTCCGGGCGTACCCGTTCTCCACCGCCTTCTGGATGTCGACGACATAGGTGGAGAACGTGGTGAAGCCGCCCAGTACCCCCGTCCCGAGGAAGGGCCGGACGAGCGGGTGCGCCCGGAGCACCTCGGTGACGAGGACCATCAGCACTCCGATGGCCAGGCACCCGGACACGTTGATGGAGAAGACCGCCCAGGGGAACCCGCCCGGCCGGGACGGGAACGCGGCGGTCAGCCCGTGGCGGGCCAGCGCGCCGAGCGCGCCCCCCGCGGCGACGGCGCCGATCGTCGCCCACGGCGCGCGGCGCAGCTCGACGCGCTGCGCGGGGACCCTGAGGTCGACGTCGGGATCGATCGGGCCGCCGGGCGGGTCCGCGGGCGACGCTCCGGGGGCTGCTGCTTCGGGCACGGTTGACTCCTACCAGCGGAAGGCTTCTTCACCGGTAGGGACCGTTGGCGGCGGACGCCGCGGTTCGCCCCGGCGGGGCACGGCGGGCCCCACCGCCGCGGCCCCTCGCGGGGCTCGGCCGCCAGTGTAGCGAGCCGCCGCCGCGCCGGTACCGGGAGGGGGCGCGGCGGGCCGGTCAGGAACCGGGACGGTCGACCTGCCCCCGCCAGCCGCCGGTCTGGACGCCGCGGCTCTCGATGAACGCCTTGAAGCGCTGCAGGTCGCCCTTGACGCGGCGGCTCAGGGCGCCGGACTTGTCGGCCGCCTTCTCGACCAGGCCCTCCGGATCGAGGTCCATCTGGGCGGTGACGCGGGTGGTGGAGTCGTCCAGCCGGTGGAAGGTCACCACTCCGGCGTGCGTGGGCCCCTCCACCGACTTCCAGGCGACGCGCTCGTCGGGGAGCTGCTCGGTGATCTCGGCGTCGAACTCGCGGGTGACACCGGCGACCTTCGTCCGCCAGTGCGTCGTGGTGTCGTCGATCTGGCGGATCTCCTCCACGCCCTCCATGAACTCGGGGAACGCCTCGAACTGCGTCCACTGGTCGTAGGCGGTGCGGATCGGGACGGTCACGTTGACCGACTCGGTGATCGTGCTCACGGGGTTCCTCCTGATGTGCCGGTGTCATGCGGCCGGCTGTTCGGCCGCGTGCTCGTCCCCCCGTTCCCGATAAGAGGCGGACGATTCCGATCCGGGGGAACGGACTGGAACGCGCCCGGAGGCCGACGCCCCGCCCGGCATGGCGAGGCCGGGCGGGGCGTGCCGTTCAGGAGGCGGGTGATGGCGGGAGACGGCGCGGCGTGCGCGGAAGGGAGCGGAAGCGAGCGGGGCGGGTCAGCGCCGGGCGGGCTTCGGGAGCTCGCAGGAGGCGTCCAGCACGACGTCGTTCCCCTTGCCGAGGCAGCGGGCCAGGATGTAGGTCTGCTGCGCGTAGCTGGCGCCCCGCCGGACGGTGACGTTGCCCGCCGGGTCGACCTCGCACGGGTTGTTGAGCGTGCAGCGCCCGCCGTCGTCGTTGCCCGTGTTGTTGACGGCGACGACCTCGTGGCCGTGGTAGTCGATGACCGGCGACCCCGACGTGCCGTGGATGGTCTCGCACCCGGTGTTGTAGCGGATGGAGTCCTTCCAGGTCCACACGTCCTCGCGCAGGCGGTAGACGGTCGCGTCGGTCTTGCAGGAATAGATCTTCTTCCAGTAGCCGGACGCGATGCGGATCTCCGTGCCGTCCTGCGGCCGGGAGGCCGACAGGCGCAGCGCCGGGATCGTGTAACGCCGCTGGATCTCGGCATAGGTGGTGTTCAGCCGGTAGAGCGTGACGTCGGTGTCGGTCATCGTGGCGTACTCGACCTGCGTGGCCCTCAGGGTGGCGACCTGCTGGCCCATGGCGTTCAGGAGCCCGAACGTGCGCCGGGACGGCTGGTCGACGATGACCCGGCCCGCGCCCGGCATGCCGCTCTCCAGGCAGTGGCCGTTGGTCAGCACCAGGGCGTTGTCGGTGTCGGCCGACTTCGGCCCGCGCACCAGGGAGCCCGAGCAGTTGTCGAGCGCGATGATGCCGGTGAAGTCGACGTCGGCCCTGACCGCGGGCGCGGGCGGGGCGCCCTGCGGGACGGGCGCGGCCTGCGCGGCGCCTGACGCGGCCAGGACGGAGGCGCCCGCGGCGGCGGCGAGGGCGGCTCCTGTCAGTCGTCTTTTCATGGGGATCCTCTCGGACTGGCCGGCGGGGCGCCGCACGGCCGGACGGCGTTGTCGAGCCGGATGCTAGGTCAGGACGGGGGCGGCGAGAAGGAAGGGACGCGCCGGTCAGTGCACGTCGACCCAGCCGTAAGTGCGTTCGACCGCCTTCTTCCAGTTCGCGTATCCGTCCCGCCGCTGCCGGTCGGTCCAGGTGGGGTCCCAGCGCTTGTCCTGGTTCCAGTTGCTGCGGAGCTCGTCGGTGGTGGTCCAGAAGCCGGTGGCCAGGCCGGCGGCGTAGGCGGCGCCCAGGGCGGTGGTCTCGGCGACGACGGGGCGGGAGACGGGGACGCCGAGGATGTCGGCCTGCAGCTGCATGCACAGTTCGTTGGCGGTGACGCCGCCGTCGACCTTGAGGACGTCGAGGTCGACACCGGAGTCGGTGCGCATGGCCTCGACGACGTCGCGGCTCTGGTAGCAGATGGATTCCAGGGTGGCGCGGGCCAGGTGGGCGTTGGTGTTGTAGCGGGACAGGCCGACGATGGCGCCGCGGGCGTCCGAGCGCCAGTAGGGGGCGAACAGGCCGGAGAAGGCGGGGACGAAGTAGACGCCGCCGTTGTCGTCGACCTGGCGGGCCAGGGCCTCGCTCTGGGCGGCGCCGGAGATGATGCCGAGCTGGTCGCGCAGCCATTGGACGGCCGAGCCGGTGACCGCGATCGAGCCCTCCAGCGCGTACACCGGCGCGTCCTCACCGAACTTGTAGCAGACCGTGGTGAGCATGCCCGCCTGGGAACGGACCAGTTCTTCGCCGGTGTTGAGCAGGAGGAAGTTGCCGGTGCCGTAGGTGTTCTTGGCCTCGCCCGGCGCGAAGCACACCTGCCCGACGGTCGCCGCCTGCTGGTCGCCGAGAATGCCGCTCAGGGGGACCTCGCCGCCCAGCACGTCCGGGCGCGTCACCCCGTAGGGCTCGGGCGCGGACGAGGGCTTGATCTCCGGGAGCATGGCGCGGGGCACGCCGAAGAACGACAACAGCTCCTCGTCCCAGTCCAGAGTCTCCAGATCCATCAGCATCGTGCGGCTGGCATTGGTCGGATCGGTGACGTGCACCCCGCCGTCGGTGCCGCCCGTGAGGTTCCACAGCACCCAGGTGTCGATGTTGCCGAAGACGGCGTCACCGCGCTCGGCGGCCGCGCGGACTCCGTCGACGTTCTCCAGGATCCACTGGATCTTCCCACCGGAGAAGTACGTGGCCGGGGGCAGGCCCGCGCGGTGCCGGATCGTCTCGCCCCGGCCGTCGCGTTCGAGGGCGGCGGCGATGCGGTCGGTGCGGGTGTCCTGCCACACGATCGCGTTGTAGAACGGGCGGCCCGTCCGCCGGTCCCACACCAGCGTCGTCTCCCGCTGGTTGGTGATGCCGAACGCCGCCAGGTCCGCGTGCCCCAGACCCGCCCGGTTCAGCGTCGTCTGGATCACCGCCCGCGTCCGCTCCCAGATCTCGGTCGGATTGTGCTCGACCCACCCCGCCCGCGGCAGGATCTGCTCATGCTCGAGCTGGTGCCGGGCCACCTCGTTCCCACCATGGTCGAACACCATGAACCGGGTACTGGTCGTGCCCTGGTCGAGCGCTCCGACGAAATCGGCCATGCGGCTCTGCCTCTCTGTTGCGGGAACGGGGGCCGGGCCCCGTCACGGGACGTCGTACTCGGGCTTGCGCTCGGCGCCCGCCGCCTGGAAGTCCTCCGGCTCGGGGATGTGGCGGCCGATGAGCAGGAGGTAGAGGCCGGCGCCGACGACGCCCCCGACCAGCGGGGCGGCGATCGGCACCCAGAAGTAGAGGTCGCCGTGCTGGTCCCGCCAGGCCGTGTCGTAGCCGGTGATGTACTGCGCCAGCCGCGGCCCGAGGTCACGGGCCGGATTGATCGCGTACCCGGCGCAGGTGCCCCACGCCATCCCGATCGCCACCACCAGCAGGCCGATCACCACGGGCGTCAGGTTCGCCAGCGGCGGCGAGTTGCGCAGGTCGGTCAGCGCCAGCACGACGAACAGCAGGATCGCGGTGCCGATGACCTGGTCGCGCACCGCGCCCCACGTCCCGATCGGCAGGGTCCCGTTGCCCGGCAGCGTCGAGAACACGAACTGCGACTTGAAGGTGTGGCCGGGGTCGAACTTGGCGAGCACCTCGGAGTAGTCCCACCGGACGAGCAGCGCGGCTATGAAGGCGCCCGCGAACTGCGCCGCCCAGAACGCGGGGACCTTGCGCCAGGGGAAGCCCTTGAAGACCGCGAGCGCGAACGTCACGGCCGGGTTGATGTGCCCGCCGCTGAGCCGCGCCGAGACGTAGACGCCCAGGGTGACCCCGATGCCCCAGGCCCAGGCGATGCTGTCGTGGTCGCCGAGGCCGCCCGCGACGACCTGGGCGACCACGCCGACGCCGAACAGGATGAGGATCAGCGTCCCGGCGAACTCGGCGGACAGCTCCGCCGCCAGCGAAGGGGTCTTCGGCGGTCCCGTCATCGCTCCTCCTCGGGGCCCTGGACGCGGGCCGTCGTCCCCCTGAAGGTGATCATGCGGTGACCATTCCCCCGCGAGGGCGCGCCTATGCCGGGCCGGAGGCACCTCGTCACCCACGGTTACGACATATCCGCAGGTAATTGAGCATTTGCCGCGCCGTGCCGGCGACCGCGTCACGGGCCGGCCCGGTCAGTGACCGTGGAACGCCTCGGCCAGCCACCAGGCGGGCCCGCCGCGGGTCACCTTCGCGTCCACGACCATCGGGCGGTCCCGCGGCCCGGCCAGCCACTCCTCCACCGCCGCGAGGCCGGCGCGGTCGCGCACCGTCGCGGCGGCGCACCCGAAGCCGCGGCCGATCGCGGCCAGGTCGGCGGGCGGGAAGGTGACGGTGTCCAGCCGGTGGCCGCCGGGCCCGAAGTGGTGGACCTCCGCGCCGTACGCCTCGTCGTCGTAGACGACCACGAGCAGCCCGAGCCCGAGCCGCACGGCGGTCTCCAGCTCCGCGATCGCCATCAGCGCGCCGCCGTCGCCGAGCGCCGCGACGGTGAGCCGGTCCGGGCGCGCCAGCGCCGCGCCGATCGCGGTGGCCAGCCCCAGCCCGACGGACTGGAACGCCTGGGTGAACACGAGCCCGTCGGCGTCGGGGACGTCGAGGAACATGGCCGGGAAGCCCATGAAGTTCCCGCTGTCGACGGCGACGGTGCGCTCGCGGGGAAGCAGGGCGTCCAGCGCGATGGTGAGCGTGCGCGGGTCGATCCGGGGCCCGCCCTCCGCGCCGTCCCGCCCGTCCGGGTGCTCCTCGTACGGCACGTCCTGCCAGCGGCCCTCGCGGGCGAGGCGCCCGGCGACCCGCGGCGTCCGGTACCCGGTGGCCGTGTGCCCGCGCGCCGCCAGCTCCGCCGCCGCGGCCCGCGCGGTCTCCGCGACGTCGCCGATCAGGCCGAGGTCGACCGGGTGATGGGCGCCGAGCGCCTGCGCGTCCACGTCGACCTGCACGACCGTGGCGTGCCGCCCGACGAGCGCGCCGTGCCGGGTCGTCCAGGCGTTCAGCGAGCAGCCCCAGCCGACGATCAGGTCGGCGCCGCCGATCAGCTCGGCCGCCGCGGGGGTGGCGAACCCGCCGCTGACGTCGAGGCCGAACGGGTCGCCGGCGAACAGCCCGCGGGCGGCCGCGGACGTGGCGGGCAGCGCGCCGCAGCG
>NZ_CAACVB010000219.1 GCF_900659635.1 Actinomadura roseirufa
CGCGCCGAGGACCCGCGTCGCGAGCCCCGGCGCGGCGAACGCCGCGACGCCGAGCGCGACCCGGCCGCGCGCCAACGTGATCATGAGACCGTCCAGGGTGTCCCTGCCGTCAGTTTTCTTCTCTTCTGCCACAGACGGGAGGTTATCGGTGCCCGGCCGGGCACCCGCCGCCGAACCGCCGGGGCCCGCGCGGGACGCGCGGCGCGGCGGACGCGCCGTCCCCGGGTCACCGGCGGCCGCGCCGTCTATGGTTCAAGGAGGCGGCTCTCCCTCCGGAACGAAGGTGGCCATGGAAGGCATCCTCAGCCTCGGTGTCATCGCACTGCTCGCCACGTTCTGCGTGCGCTGGGCCGCGATCCGGCTGCGCGTCCCCGCACCGACCAGGTTCGCGGTCATCAGCGTGTTCGTGCTGACCGTGGGCGCGCTCTACGGCCAGCACGTGAACACCTGACCGCCCGCCGGGGCGGATCGTCCGGTTTTCTGGTGACCGGGCGCGAACTTCCCGGCGCCACGGTGAGTCATATATGGCGAAACCGACCTCGCGTCCGTTCGGCGTCCCGCCGGCGGCGGCGCCCTCTTCCCGGCCCAGGGCGCCCGCCCCGCGGGCTCCCGGCCTTCCGGGCACGCCCGGCGGCGGACGCGGGCGGTGGTCCCGTCCGGCACAGCCGGCCCGAGCCGAGGGAGTGCAGCGTGCCGCATCCGGCGCCCGTGATACCGCAGACCGTCGGCGCGGCGGCCCCGCATCTGCGGCGGCTGCTGGAGTTCGCCGAGCCCGCCCGCGACGACGTCTGCCTGGACGTGGCGCGCGGCCGCGGGCCGATGCCCGCCGCGCTCGGCCCGCAGGTCCGCCATGTGACCGCGGTGGACGCGATGCCCGTGGACGCGATGCCCGGGGGGGCGCGCCGCGGCCGGACGTCCACGGTCACCTTCGAGACGGGCCCGGTGCGGATCGCCGGCGGCGACCGCACCGCGCCGCCCACCGCGTCCGGCGTCGCCGGACCGGTCCGGCACGGCGACCCCGACGGCTCGACGGTCCGCGCCGACGCCACCGCGCTGCCCTACCGCGACGGCACCTTCTCCCTGGTCACGGCCCGGTTCTCGCTGTACAACCTGGGCGACCCCGAGCCGGTGCTGCGCGAGCTGCTGCGAGTGTGCCGGCGCGGCGGACGGCTGATCATCGCCGATCTCGTCCGGGGCAACCTCACCGGCCCGGACCGGGACCGCATCGAGCGGCTGCGCGACCCCGGCCACCCGGGCACCCCGTCCATCGCCCGGCTCACCGAGCTGATCACCTCGGCGGGCGCGACGATACGCCGGCTGGACGTGTTCACGGTCGAGCGGCCGGTGGAGCCGTGGCTGGCCGACGCGCGCGACCCGGTGGCGGCCCAGCGGATCCGCGAGGCGCTCGTCGACGAGGTGGACGGCGGGCCCCGCACCGGCGCCAAGCCCCGAATCATCGGCGGCGAGCTGTGGTTCACGCAGTCGTGGGCGCACGTGGCCGCGGAGCCGATCTGACGGCCCGCCCGGCGTCCGGCCGGGCGGCCCGCCCCCGTGTCAGGGGACGAGCACGGCCGCGCCGGTGAAGCGGTCGGCGGCGAGGTCGGCGAGGGCCCGGTCGGCGTCGTCGAGGGCGTAGGGACGGGTGGTGACGGCCACGTCCAGGCGGGCCGCCAGGCGGAGGAACTCGGCGCCGTCCGCGCGGGTGTTGGCGGTCACCGAGCGCAGCTGCCGCTCCTGGAACAGGTGCCGCGCGTAGTCGAGCGCCGGGATCTCACTGAGATGGATGCCCGCGACGGCGAGCGTTCCGCCCCGGTCGAGGCGTTCGAGGGCCGCGGGTACGAGCGCGCCCGCGGGGGCGAAGACGATCGCGGCGTCCAGCGGCGCGGGGTTCGCGTCGAAGGAGTCGCCCGCCCAGGACGCGCCGAGCTCGCGGGCCAGCTCGCGGGCCGCCGGGGCGCGGGTGAACACGTGCACGTCCGTGCCCTCGGCGAGGGCGATCTGCGCGGCCAGGTGCGCCGAGCCGCCGAACCCCCAGATGCCGAGGCGCCCGCCGGGCGGCGGGTCCGCGCGGCGCAGCGCGCGGTAGCCGATGATGCCGGCGCACAGCAGCGGCGCGGCGCGGACGTCGTCGAGCTCGGCGGGCAGCGCGTAGGCGTAGGCGTCCACGGCGAGGGCGTACTCGGCGTAGCCGCCGTGGGCGTCCCAGCCGGTGTACACCGAGGACGGGCACAGGTTCTCGGCGCCGCGGCGGCAGAACCGGCAGGCCCCGCAGGTGCCGCGCAGCCAGGCCACGCCGACCCGGTCGCCGGTCGCGTGCAGGGTCCCGGGCCCGGCGGCGGCGACCTCGCCGACGATCTCGTGGCCCGGCGTCACCCCGGGCAGGTGGACGGGCAGGTCGCCCTCGGCGACGTGCAGGTCGGTGCGGCACACCCCGCACGCCAGGACCCGCACGGTGAGCTCGCCCGGCCCGGGCTCGGGGACGTCCCGGGCGACGCGGCGCAGCGGCGCCGAGGTGATCGGCGCCGGTGCCTCCACCGCCCACGCGCGCATGTCAGGGCGTGAGCGGCAGCTCGAACCAGACGGCCTTGCCGTCGGCCGTCGGCCGCGCCCCCCAGCGGGTGGCGAGCTGGTCGACCAGGTACAGCCCGCGGCCGCCCTCGTCGGTCTCGCCCGCGCTGCGGATGCGCGGGAGCCGCATGTCGGAGTCGAACACCTCGACCCAGATCGCGTCGGCGCCGCGGCGCAGCCGGAGCCGGAACTCCTTGGTGGGGGGCTCGCGGCGGCCGAGGTCGGCGCCGAGGTTCCAGTCGTCCTCGTCGAAGGCGCCGCCGTCGAACGCGCCCGCGTCGAAGGTCCCGGCGAACGCGACGCCGTCGAATCCGCCCGCGTCGAACTGGTCGGCCGTGAGCTGCTCGGTGAACTGGACGGGCGGCGGCGCGCTCAGCGGCTCGCCGCCGCGGCGGCCCGCGGGCACCGGGACCACCATCTCGCGGCGCGGCGTGGGCGTGGTGGTGGCGTGCAGGACGACGTTGGTGACGACCTCGGAGACCAGCAGGCACGCCAGCTCGGCCTGCTCGTCGAGCATCCCCCAGCCGGCGAACGCGTCGGCGGCCATCCGGCGCGCCTCCGAGACCATGATCGGCTCGGCGGCGAAGGTGCGCTCCTCGACGGCGAGCTCCTCGGCCGCGGTGCGGATCACGACGATGGCCACGTCGTCGTCGATGTCGCCGGGCACCGCCTCGTAGGCGGCGTTGGCGATCGTCTCGACGCCGCCGCGGGCGACCTCGGCGACGGCGGCGCGGACCATCTCCCGCGACTCCTCGCGGGTGTAGTACTCGCCGTCGTCGCGGGGGCGCCGGTCGATCAGGCCGTCGGTGTAGAGGACGAGCGTGGCGCCCGGCTTCAGCTCCGACGTCTCCTCGTTGTAGAGGATCTCGCCGCCCATGCCGGAGGCGCGGACGCCGAGCATGGCGCCCTCGCTCTCGAACGCCAGCTCGCCGACCTCGCCGTCCACGATGAGGATCGGCGGGTCGTGCCCGGCGTTGGCGAACTCCAGGACCCGCGACCACGCGTCGTACACGAAGTAGGTGCAGGAGACCAGCGGCGGGCGGACGAGGTCGTCGCTGTTCCACCCCGAGCGCATCCGCTCGGGCCGGGTCATCGTGCGGACCCACTCGTCGAGCTTGCGCAGGATGTCGGCCGGGGGCTTGTCGTCCTGGGCGAAGGCGCGCAGCGCGGCGCGGAGCTGGCCCATGACGGCGGCGGCGCGCGCGCCGCGCCCCTCGACGTCGCCGATCACGAGGCCGACCCGGCCCGCCGACAGCGGGATCACGTCGTACCAGTCGCCGCCGACCTGGGTCTGGATGCCGTGCCCGTGCGACTCCAGCGGGCGGGCGGGCTCGTACCGCCAGGCGATCTGCAGGCCGTCCAGCCGGGGCGGCCGGTCGCCGGGCAGCAGGTGCTTCTGGAAGGCCAGCGCCGTCTCGCGCTCCTCCTCGAACAGCAGCGCGTTGTCGACCGACAGCGCCACCCGGCTGGCGATCGCGCCGAGCAGGTCGCGGTCGAAGCCGTCGTAGTGCGGGTCGGGCCGCTTGGACAGGTTGGACAGCGCCAGGCTCATCACGCCGAGCAGCTCGCCGCGCACCAGCAGCGGCGCGGAGATCACCGAGGTGATGCCCATCGCGTCGCCGAGCCGCTTGGACGACTCCGACGGCGCGGCGAACCGGTGCTGGACCATGTCCTCGACGAGCACGGCGTCCCGGCGGTCCATCGCCTTGGCGCTGAAGTGACCGGCCGGGTAGGAGACGGGCTCGCCGACCTCGGCCCAGGTGCCGGGCGGCGGTTCCCAGCCGCCCGCGTGCCGCGACACCCGCCGGTAGAGCCGGTCGCCGCTGAACAGGTCGATGAAGCAGTGGTCGGCGAACTGCGGGACGAGGGTGTCGGCCACCCGCCGCAGCGTGCTCTCCAGCTCCAGCGACCCGGCGAGCCGCTCCCCGATGCGCTCCATCAGGCCGTAACGCTCCTGGTCGCGCTGGTTGGACCGCAGCGCCTCCCGGGCGAAGATCACGACCCCGTCGACCGCGCCCGACGGATGACGCAGGGGCACGGCGTGCGCGCGCGTGTAGACGGTGGTGCCGTCGGCGCGCAGATTGCAGAACGTGCCCTCCCAGACACCGCCCTTGAGCACGTGCTTGGCCAGCTCGGTGGCCTGCTCGTGGTCCTCCTCGGCGATGCCGAGGGAGAGGATGGAGTGGCCGATGACCTCGTCGCCGCCGAAGCCGAACAGCTGCCGCGCGAACGCGTTGCCGTAGATGACGTTGCTGAAGCGGTCACAGACGATGACCGCCATCTCCATCTGGTTGAGGACGGTCTCGGGTGGCAGATGCGCCTCGAAGGACGCTTCCCCCCAACGCTTCATCTCCCCATCCCGGTAACTGAAGCCGGCCCGCCGGTGACCGCTCTCGTCCGGCACGGCCCCCGGCCGGCGCCCGGCGCGGTGATCACCGGGCGTCGCGGCGCGGCTGCCGCGCGTACCTCTTCCGTCGTATTGAACGACGAACCCGCCGCCGGGATACGCCCGAAAGGCGCGATGGTATGGAGATCTTCGGTATAGACCGGCTGAGCGGGGACGGGGGGTCGCACGCGCCGCTGGTCAGCGCCTGCTGACGAACACGTGCTCGGCGATGTCGCGCGGCAGTTCCGTGTCCGGTCCGCCGGCGGTCTCGGCACTGTCGGCCTCGTCGCCACAGGTCACCCGCACCCCGTCATCGGTCGCCCGAAGAGTCACCTCACGTCCCGGTTGTATCCCTATCCGCTTGAGTCTAAGCATCAGGTCGCTGTCGCTCTGCACCTGTTCGCTGATGCGCCGGACGACGGCGCCCGCCCCCGCCGGGCTGGCCACCGCGGTCATCACCGACAGCGGCGCCGCATCGGCATCGTCCCCGTGCCCGCCGAGCTCGTCAAGGCCCGGGATCGGGTTCCCGTGCGGGCAGGTCGTGGGGTTGTCCAGCAGCGCGACCAGCCGCCGCTCGACCTCCTCCGACATCACGTGCTCCCAGCGGCACGCCTCGATGTGGACGTCCTCCCAGGGCAGGCCGATCACGTTGACCAGCAGGCATTCGGCGAGCCTGTGCTTGCGCATCACCCGGGTCGCCAGACCGCGGCCGCTATCGGTCAGCTCAAGGTGCCGATCGCCCTCGACCCGGAGCAGACCGTCGCGTTCCATCCGCGCGACCGTCTGGCTCACCGTCGGGCCGCTCTGCGAGAGCCGCTCGGCGATGCGCGCGCGAAGGGGGATGATCCCCTCCTCTTCGAGTTCGAAGACCGTCCGGAGATACATCTCCGTGGTATCGATCAGGCCGTGTGAGGTCACAGCTCCCTCCAGTCTTATGGCCACGAGTCTACTTGCTCGGCACCCTCGGCGCCGGGGCCGATGAATATCCCCCGTGTGATGGGTGAACAGCAACGCGCGATGAGGGCCAGAACTTCCCGCGACGCCGGAATCTTCCTTCCGGACGCCCTCCGGGAACGCGGCGGCCGGGCTAGTCGAAACGGTCCACCAGGCGGGTGTCGTAGCGCAGGAGCGCCGGGACGGCGAAGCCCGCGACCACCACCAGGACGGCGCAGGCCAGGCCGCCGCCCACCCAGGACGCGGTGGCCCCGGCGGCGCTGGCCGTCGCCCCCGCGCGCAGGTCGCCCAGGCGCGGCCCGCCCGCGACGACCACGGTGAAGACGCCCTGGAGGCGGCCGCGCATCTCGTCCGGCGCGTAGGTCTGCAGCATCGTCTGCCGGAACACCGCCGACACGAGGTCGGCGCCGCCGCCCACGGCCAGCAGGAGGACCGCCAGCCACAGCCAGTGGGTCAGCCCGGCCGCCGCCACGGCCAGGCCCCACACCACGATGGACACGATCAGGGCGATCCCCTGCCGGTGCACCCGCCCGATCCAGCCGGACACCAGGCCCCCGGCGACGGCGCCGAGGGCGATCGAGGCGAACAGCCAGCCCACGGCGCCCTCCCCGCCGAACCGGGTCTCGGCCAGCTCCGGGAACAGGGCGCGCGGCATCGCGACGCCCATCGCGATGATGTCCACGACGAACGACATCATCAGGACCGGCTGGGTGGACAGGTACCGCAGCCCGTCGAACACCGACCGCAGGCCGGGCGACCCGGTCACGTCGCCGAGCGGCGGGATGCCGGGCAGGCGGAACGCCGAGTACAGCCCGACCGTGAACAGCGCGGCGTCGAGCCCGTAGGCCGCCGCGTAGTTCCAGCGGGCGAGGATCACCCCGGCGAACAGCGGCCCGGCCAGGCTTCCGGCCGTGCTGGCGGTGAAGCTGAGCGTGTTGGCCGCCGAGACCAGCGGCGCGTCCACCAGCCGCGGGATGATCGCGCTGCGGGTCGGCGAGGACACCGCGAACCCCACCGCCTGCACGGCGACCACCACCATGATCAGCGCCAGGCTCTCCACGCCGAGCAGGGCCTGGACGAGCAGCAGCAGCGTCGACGCCCAGGTGACGCAGGACGAGATGAACAGCAGCTTGCGCCGGTCCACGTGGTCGGCGATCGCGCCGCCCCAGAGCCCGAACACGATCAGCGGGACGAGGTTGACGAGCCCCAGCATCCCGACCCAGAACGACGAGCCGGTCATGTCGTACACCTGGACGGGGACGGCCACGGCGGTGACCTGGAACCCGATGAACGAGACCCCGTGCCCGAGCCACAGCCGCCGGAAGGCGGGCACGCGCAGCGGCCGGGCGTCGATCGCCAGCCGCCGCAGCCGCCCGCCGAGACCCGCCCGCTCGCCCGACCCGGCGCTCGCGGGCTCGGGGAGGGCGGCGGGCTCACCGGCCAGGGCTCCGAGAGCGGGAGCCGGGGCCGGTGAGGTGTCCTCGAAGGGGCCGTGCGGCGGGGTGTCCGAGGGGACGTCCGTGCCGTCGGTGGCGGAGGGACGGCCGATGTCAGGAGTATCAGTGGGGGTTGGCTGCTGTTCCGACGTCACGGAGACAGTCTGACAATCCCCCATTTACCGGCCGCCTCCGGGGTTCCCTCACCTCCCGCCTCCACCTCGCGGCGGTAGCCGATGCGGTCGTGCAGCCGGTCGGGCCGTCCCTGCCAGAACTCGATCGACTCCGGGAGGACGCGGTAGCCGCCCCAGAAGTCGGGCAGCGGCACGGCGTCCGCCTCGTCCTCTGCGGGCCCGGTTCCGGGTTCGGCGTCGGAGACCCCGGCGAGCCCCTCCGTCCCGGCGGCGGTTGCTGGATCCGGCCACCGCTGGGACAACTCGGCGTAGCGCCGTTCCAGCACTCCGCGATCCGGGATGACCGCCGACTGGTGCTCGCTCGCCCAGGCACCGATCCGCGAACCGTAGGGCCGCGTCCGGAAGTAGGCCGCCGTCTCCTCTCGGCCCAGTTCGAGGACGGGCCCGGCGACGCGGACCTGCCGGTGCATCGGATGCCAGGGGAACACGAGCGCCGCCCGAGGGTTCCCGGCGAGGTCCTCGGCCTTGTGCGAGCGCAGGTTGGTGAAGAACCGGAATCCGCGCGGTCCGTAGCCCTTGAGCAGGACGGTCCGCGCGCTCGGCACGCCGTCTGCCGAGGCGGTGGCCAGCACCATCGCGTTCGGCTCGGCAAGGCCGAACGCGTGGACGTCGGCGAACCACGCCGCGAACAGGGCGAGCGGGTCGGCGGGGAGCGCCCGCTCCGCCAATTCACCGTCCTCGTAGGATCTGCGGAGCCGAGCGGGGTCTGGAGTCTGGGATTCCACAGCGTCTGAGCCTCTCACCTGGGCATTGTCCATCTCCTAGGGGCCTGGGTACTGGACGGTAAGACAGACAGGGTTCAATGGCACGGCACCGCCTTATCACTATGGGGACGAAAGGCAGGACGACATGTCCGACTTCAAACCCGGTCTCGAGGGGGTCGTAGCCTTCGAGACCGAGATCGCGGAACCGGATAAGGAGGGCGGGGCCCTCCGTTACCGCGGCGTCGACATCGAGGAGCTCGTCGGCCGCGTCTCCTTTGGTGACGCCTGGGGCCTGCTCGTGGATGACAGCTTCGACCCCGGCCTCGCCCCGGCCGACCCCCACGTTCTCCCGGTCACCTCCGGTGACGTGCGGGTGGACGTGCAGAGCGCGCTCCCGACGCTGGCCCCCGCCTACGGGATGCGGCCGCTGCTCGACATCACCGACGAGCAGGCCCGCGCGGACCTCGCCCGCGTCTCGGCGACGGCCCTGTCGTTCGTGGCGCAGTCGGCGCGCGGCATCGGCGTCCCGATGGTCCCGCAGGACCGCATCGACGAGGCCAAGACCATCACCGAGCGGTTCATGATCCGCTGGCGCGGTGAGCCTGACCCCAAGCACGTTCAGGCCATCGACGCGTACTGGGTCTCCGCCGCCGAGCACGGCCTGAACGCCTCCACCTTCACCGCCCGCGTCATCGCCTCCACCGGCGCGGACGTGGCGGCCAGCGTCTCCGGCGCGATCGGCGCCATGTCGGGCCCGCTGCACGGCGGCGCCCCCGCCCGCGTCCTGCCGATGATCGAGAAGGTCGAGCGGATCGGGGACGCCCGCAAGGTCGTCACCGACATCCTCGACTCCGGTGAGCGGCTGATGGGCTTCGGCCACCGCGTCTACCGGGCCGAGGACCCGCGCGCCCGCGTGCTGCGCCGCACCGCCAAGGAGCTGAACGCCCCGCGCTTCGACGCCGCCAAGGCGCTGGAGGACGCGGCCCTCGCCGAGCTGCGCGAGCGGCGGCCGGACCGGCCGATCGAGACCAACGTCGAGTTCTGGGCCGCGGTCATCCTGGACTTCGCCGAGGTCCCGACCGCGATGATGCCCGCGATGTTCACCTGCGGCCGCACCGCGGGCTGGGCCGCGCACATCCTGGAGCAGAAGCGCACCGGCCGGCTCGTGCGGCCGAGCGCCCGCTACACCGGCCCCGGCAGCCGTTCCATCGAGGACGTCACCGGGTCGGCGGAGGTCCTCAAGCGCACCGCCTGAACCCGGGGGCACCGCCCCCGCCCGAAACGCGCTCGAGGCCCCCGGTCCGCCGGGGGCCTTGCCCGTTTCCGGGGGGGGTTCGGTCTTCAGCGCGATCCCGGCCCCGGGCTCGCCGCCTGACCGGTCCCGGCCGGGCGCGGCATCGCTTCGCGTTCCGCCGAGCGGGGCTCGCCTCGGCATCGCCCCGCCGAGCAGGTAACGCGCTCAAGTGAGAGCAAAGCATCACAGTGAGACAGACCCTCGTACCGGGCCCGCGCGGGCGCGGCGCGCCGTCTCGGCATGTGAACCCCGCCCCCGATCTACGGTGCAGGTCAAGTAGCCTGCTTCGAGTGACCGACAGCGCGAAACCAGCCATAGTCCTGCCCGCCGACATCAAGCCCGCCGACGGCCGCTTCGGCTGCGGGCCGTCCAAGGTCCGTCCCCAGCAGCTCGCCGCGCTCGCCGAAACCGGCTCGACCTACATGGGCACCTCGCACCGGCAGAAGCCGGTCAAGTCCGTGGTCGGCCGCGTCCGCGAGGGCCTGGCCCAGCTGTTCTCGCTCCCCGAGGGGTATGAGGTCCTGCTCAGCAACGGCGGCACCACCGCCTTCTGGGACGCGGCCTCGTTCGGACTCGTCCGGCAGCGGTCGCAGCACCTGACGTTCGGTGAGTTCTCCAGCAAGTTCGCCAAGGTCACCACGGGCGCGCCCTGGCTGGGGAACCCCACCGTCATCCACAGCGAGCCGGGCACGCACCCCGAGGCGTCCGCCGAGGAGGACGTCGACGTCTACGCCCTCACCCACAACGAGACCTCGACCGGCGTCGCCATGCCGATCACGCGCCCGGCCGGCACCACCGCCGCCGAGGGCCTCGTGCTCGTGGACGCGACGTCCGGCGCGGGCGGCCTGCCCGTGGACGTCACCGAGACCGACGTCTACTACTTCGCGCCGCAGAAGTCCTTCGCCGCCGACGGCGGCCTGTGGATCGCGCTCGCGTCCCCGGCGGCGCTCGCCCGGATCGACGAGATCGCCTCGTCCGACCGGTACGTCCCGGAGTTCTTCAACCTCAAGACGGTCGTCGACAACTCCGCCAAGGACCAGACCTACAACACCCCGGCCGTCGCGACGCTGCTGCTGTTCGCCGACCAGATCGAGTGGATGAACGGTCAGGGCGGCCTCGCCTGGACCACGGCCCGCACCGCCGACTCGTCCCAGCGCCTCTACACCTGGGCCGAGAAGACGTCCTACACCTCGCCGTTCGTCACCGACCCGGCCAAGCGCTCGCAGGTCGTCGGCACGATCGACTTCACCGACGAGGTGGACGCCGCCGCCGTCGCGGCGACGCTGCGCGCCAACGGCATCGTGGACACCGAGCCCTACCGCAAGCTGGGCCGCAACCAGCTGCGCATCGGCATGTTCCCCGCCATCGACCCCGACGACGTCGAGGCCCTCACCGCCTGCGTCGACTACATCGTCGAGCGGCAGAGCTGATCGAAGCCCGGCCCAGGGGGCTCGCCCGACGGCTCGCCCCCTGACCGGGCTTGCGGGGGCGCGGGCTCGCGCGGGCCGGATCTCCGGTGGCCGTGATCTTTGAGAGGTAGATCATGGGTGGACGGTTCGAGGCGGGCACGGGTCCGCATAAGCTCGGATCCGTGAATCGCGCGCCCCAATGGCTGCTCCCCACCGTGCTGACCGCGCTCGTGCTGGCCGTGGTCGTCGGCGCGCTGCTCAATTGATCATCGGGGCCGGGCCGGCGGCGGGCGGGAGCGCGGGACACGTATGATCATGGGGGCGCCTCACGGGGAAGGGCAGGCCATGTCAGTGCGTCCGTCCCGGTCGACGCGCGTCTTCGGCGGCTGCGCCGCGCTGGCCCTCGCCGGCGCGTTCGGCGCGGGCCCGGTGCTCGTCCCGGCCGCCGCCGCCGAGCCGGGCCCCAAGGTCCTCTTCAAGATCACCGATGCGCGGATCAACGAGTCCAGCGGGCTCGCGGCCAGCACCCGGCACCCCGGCGTCGTGTACACCCACAACGACTCCGGCGGCGTCGCGCAGATCTTCGCGCTCGCCCCGGACGGGTCGGTCCGCGCCGTCCTGTCGCTGGCCGGCGCCGGGGCCCGCGACTGGGAGGGCATGGCGCTCGGCAAGGACGACCGGGGCCGTCCGGCGATCTTCGTGGCCGACATCGGCGACAACCTCGGCGGCGCGTGGCCGTACGTCACGCTGTACCGGATCCCCGAGCCGGCCGAGCTGCGCAGCCAGACGATCCGGGCGACCGCGTTCCGGCTGAAGTACGCCGACGGGCCGCGCAACGCCGAGACCGTGATGATCAACCCGCGCACCAACCGCCTCTACATCGCCAGCAAGCTGTTCTCCGGGGCCCTGTACGAGGGGCCCGAGCGGCTGCGGACCGGCACCGCCAACACGCTCCACAAGATCGGCGGGGCGCCGCCGATGGCGACCGACGGCGCGTTCGCCCCCGACGGGAGCACCTGCGTCATCCGCACCTACTTCGGCGCCCGCCTGTACTCGGTGGGGCCGGACGGCCGGCCCGGCAAGTCGATCACCTCGGTGTCGCTGCCGTTCCAGTCCCAGGGCGAGTCGGTGACCTACACGCCGGACGGGCGCTCGCTGCTCGCCGGGTCGGAGGGCCGCGACCAGCCCGTCTACCGCGTCCCGGTGCCCGGCAAGGAGCAGGCGCCGCAATCCGCCTCGCCGTCCGCGAAAGGCGCGGACAAGGGCAAGGGCACGGACAAGGAGAAGGGCGGCGGCAAGGACAGGGCCGACGAAGGGCACCGCGATCCGAGCACCGTGCGGGTGGGGCTGTTCCTCGCCCTCGCCATCGCGGCGGCCGCGTGCTTCGGGCTGCTGCGCAAGGGCCGGCGAGGCGGCCGGTGACGCCGCCTGACCGGCACGCCGCGCGGTGGTCCCGGAGTGCGACCGGATCGTGGAAGGAGGCGACGGGCCCGCGGGGACCCGTGTGAGGATGCGGACTGTGGAGCATGAGCTGGTGGGCCTGGCGGGCCCCGGCGGCCGGTGGAGACCCGTCGCCGCCGGCCCGTTCGCCCTCCTGGCGGTGGCGCTGGCGCTGCTGCCGATCCGCCCGGTGTGGCTCTGGGCGGCGCTGATCGGCGCCGTCGCCGCCGTCCCCTGGCTGCTCGGCGCGGCCCCGGAGGCGCGGCGCCGCCGCCCGCGGCCGTACTGGCGGCTGTCGGCGGCCGGGCTCGAACGGCTCGGCCCCGGCGGGACGATGGTCCGCTACGAGCGCGCCCGCATCGACGGGCTCGCCATCACCACCGGCGACGGCGTGCTGACGGTGTTCCACCGGTTCGGCCGCACCGCGGTCGGCGGGCTGACCTCGATGGGCCTGGAACCGCTCGCGGTGTTCGTGACGGCACGGCGGCTCGGCTTCCCCATGCACGTGCTGGACGGCGAGGCGAGCGACCTGCTCGACCCGGCGCTGGACGAGGCGCTGCGCACCCCCGGCCCGGACGGCGGCGGAGTGGGCGGCGGGCCGGGCGGCGTCCCGCTGTCGCGCGACCACGCCGCCGAGAAGCGGCTCCTCGACCAGGAGGCGGCGCTGCTGTCGGCGGCGCACGAGCCGCCTCGGGTGCCCCTGCCCCGGGACGGCGCGCCCGCGGACGCGCTGCGGCTGGACGCCCCCGCGCCGCTGCCGAGCCGCCGCCGGATCGCCCTGCTCGGCACGCTGGCCGGGCTGCTCGGCGGGTTCATGGTGGTGCGCATCGCGGTGGAGGGCGCCGGCGGGTTC
>NZ_CAACVB010000220.1 GCF_900659635.1 Actinomadura roseirufa
TCGAAGACGCCCGCCTCCTTGGTCAGCTCCGCCAGGACGATGACGGCGAACAGGAAGAGGAGCAGGGGCGCGATGCGGCTGTCCCAGTCCTGACGCCGCGGGCCGCCGGTCAGCCCTCCGCCGCCGCCTCGGCGCGGATCCGCTCCCAGGCCGCGGCGACATGGGCGTCGCCGGTGGCCGGTGCCCCGATCGCCATGCGGAGCAGGACCCGTCCGCCGACCTTGGTGTGGGTGAGATAGAGGTCCCCGGAGGCGTTGAGCCGCTCCATCAGCCGCATCGTCGCCGCGTCGGCCTCCACGTCCGGGAGGCCCTCCCAGCGCGGCCGGAAGCACACCAGCCCGAAAGGGTGGTGCGGCAGCAGCTCGAAGCCGGGGTCGGCGGCGATCTCCTCGGCGAGGCCGCCCGCCAGCCGCACCCCCGTCCGGACGTGCTCGCGCAGCCCCTCGGCGCCGTACCAGCGGATCACCGACCAGAGCTTCAGCGCGCGGAACCGGCGGCCGAGCGAGATCTGCCAGTCGCGGTAGTCGATGACCTCCCCGGACGTGGTGGCCCGGTTGCGCAGGTACTCCGGCAGGATGGACAGGGCGCCCACCAGCGGTTCCCTGTCGGCGACCCAGAACGCGTTGCAGTCGAAGTTGGTGAGCAGCCATTTGTGCGGGTTGGTGGAGTAGGAGTCGACGTGCCCGTCCAGCCCGTCGTTGACCCAGCGCAGCTCCGGGCAGACGGCCGCGACGCCCGCGTACGCGGCGTCCACGTGCAGCCAGACGCCGTGCCGGCGGCAGACCTCGCCGATCGCGGCGACGGGGTCGACGGCGGTGGTCGAGGTGGTGCCGACGGTCGCGCAGACCAGCACGGGCAGCGCGCCCGCGGCGGCGTCCGCGGCGAGCATCGCCTCCAGCCGGGCCGGGTCCATCGCGAGCGTGCCGGGGTCGGTGTCCACGACCCGCACGTTCCCGGCGCCGATCCCGGCGACCCGGGCGGCCTTCTCCATCGAGGAGTGCGTCTGGGAGCTGATGTAGAGCGTGTGGCGCCGGTTGATCCCGTCGCGGCCGGACGCGCCGCCGTCGGCGCGGTGGAGGGCGGCGAGGACGGCGACCAGCGCCGCGCCGGACGCCGAGTCCTGGATGACGCCGCCGCCCGCGCCGCCCGAGCGGAACCGCGCGGGCAGGTCGAGCAGCTCGGCCAGCCAGTCCAGGACCCGGGTCTCCAGCTCGGTGCAGGCGGGGCTGGTCGCCCACAGCATGCCCTGCACGCCGAGCCCGGCCGACAGCAGGTCGCCGAGGATGGCCGGGCCGCTGGCGTTGGCGGGGAAGTAGGCGAAGAAGCCGGGGTGCTGCCAGTGCGTGATCCCCGGGAGCACGACCCGGTCGAGGTCGGCGAGGACGGCCTCGAAGCCCTCGCCCCGCTCCGGCGGGTGGGCGGGCAGGCCGGCGAGGACGTCGCCCGGCCGGGCCTGGGAGAGCACCGGGTAGGACTCGACCTTCTCCTGGTAGTCGGCGATCCAGTCGACCACCTGCCTGCCGTACCGGCGGAACTCCTCCGGCGTCATGTGTCCGGTCACTGATCGTCCTCCCCTGCCGCGATACCGCCCGGAATCCACCGAATCCTACGGTCCCAAACGAGCGGCCCGGAAGATCGTCCGAGAGGGCGCGGCCGGGTTTGGGCGCCGCCGCCCGGGAACGCTGTGACCGCACAGGAAGGACTGCCTCATGCCGGACAAGAGCGATAAGCACGGTGCCCGGGCCGACGACCAGATCGGGCGGGGGACCGAGGGCCTGGTCCGTGGCGGCCACCCCACCCACGCCGACGAGTCCAGGGAGACCGAGCCGTACTCCGCCGACGAGCCGTGGGACCCGGCGGCGCCGGGCGGCGACCCCCGCGAGGGCTCCCCGCCGGGCATGACCGCGCGGGACGTGGAGGGACGCAGCGACCTCGCGCGGCTCCTCACCGGTGTCCGCTACCCCGCCCGGCCCGCCGACCTCGTCGGGCACGCATCGGACGCGGGCGCGCCCGACACGGCGCTCAGCGCGCTGGAATCGCTGCCCGACCGCGAGTACGGCAACGTCGCCGACGTCGCGGAGGAGCTCGGCTACGGCCGCGAGTCCCGCCGGTTCTGAACGCCCTTCGGGGCCGTGCCGCCCCGGCGGGCGGCTCAGGGCCGCGGCTCGCGGGCGGGGGGACGCTCGTGCTCGGGAAGGCCGCACCAGTGGGCCAGCGCGTCGCGGATCTCCGCCGCCCGCGGATCGGGAGCGGCCGTATCGGACGCCCAGGCGACGTACCCGTCCGGGCGCACGAGCACCGTGGCGCGGGTCGCGCGGCCCGCCAGCGCGCACCGGACCCGGCCCGCCCATCGCCGCGCGAGGTAGGTCACCGCCGGATCGTTCACCGCCGTCACCAGCACGAACCGCCCGTCGCCGAGAAGACCGTAGAGGTGCCCGGGGGCACCCGCGAGCGGGACGTCCGGCGCCCGCCGGCCGGCCAGCCGGTGCGCGCCGCGCGGCGCGGGATAGGCGATGCCGAGGCCCGACACCGCCGCCGCGATCCGCCGGGCCAGCGGCGGCGTGCGCGTTACGGCCCGGCCCCCGGCGTCCCGGACGCGGCGCAGCCACGCCGGTTCCAGGAGCACGAGCCGCAGCAGCGCCCCGCTCCCGCGCAGGACCCACCGCCCCACGGGGTACCGCTCCTCGTGGTAGCTGTCCAGCAGCCACGACGGGGCCCGGCCGCCGATCTCCGCCGCCAGCTTCCAGCCGAGGTTCGCCGCGTCCTGCAGCCCGGTGTTCATGCCCTGCCCGCCCGCCGGGGAGTGCACGTGCGCGGCGTCGCCCGCCAGGAACACCCGTCCCACCCGGTACCGCGGCACCTGCCGCTCGTCGCTGTGGAAGCGTGAGGTCCAGAGCGCCTCGCGCAGGCCGTGGTCGGTGCCGAGCGCGCGGCGCATCACCCCGCGCAGCTCGTCCAGGCCGACGGGCTCGGAGGCAGCGGGCCGGTTCCGCCGGTCCCAGCCGATGACCCGATATCGGCCGTCGCCGAACGGGGCGACGAAGGCGAAGGCGTCGCCCGTGGCGCCCGCGGTGAGCGCCTCCCCCGGGGGGTCGTCGAGCCGCACGTCCGCGAGCATCACCGACCGGACCGCCGACCGGCCGGGGAACGGCAGGCCGAGGGCGCCCCGCACGGTGCTCCGCACGCCGTCGGCGCCGACCGCGTACGCGGCGCGGAAGGTCCGCTCGCCGCCGGCCGCCCGCGCGTTCACCTCGACGCCCGCCGTGTCCTGGCGCAGCCCGGTGACCTCGGCGCCGTGCACGATCTCGGCGCCCGCGGCGAGCGCACGCGCGCGCAGCACCCGCTCCGTCTCGTACTGCGGCGTGATCAGGACGTACGGGAACCGGCCGGGCAGCCGCGACAGGTCGAGCGCCGGGCCGCCGGGCAGGCGCAGCCGGGAGACGCGCACGCCCGTCGCCACCAGCGCGCCGGCCACGCCGCGCGCGTCCAGCAGTTCCAGCGTGCGCGCGTGGACGGCGAAGGCGCGGGTCAGGTCGCCGGTCCCGGCCGCGCGCCGCTCCAGCACCGTGCAGGCCACCCCGGCGGCGGCCAGGTCGCCCGCGAGCATGAGCCCGGTCGGGCCCGCCCCGACGACCAGCACGTTCCCGGCGGGCTTCCCGGTGGGCGGCATCCCGCGCTCCTCTCGGTCCGGCGCCGTGCTCGGATCTCGCGCTCGAACCTTCCCCGGAACCGGCGTCCCTCACGGCCGAGGCGCGATGCGGCCACCCGGGACGATCACCCGCGCGGCCGGCGGGACCCGGTCAGCCGGGGACGCGGCCGTGACGGCTCTCCAGGCCCAGATGGATCCGGTAGCGGTCGGCGCGGTAGGTGGCGAGGGACACCTCCACGCAGGCGCCCCGGCTGAACGTGCGCTGGCGCAGGAAGAACACCGTGGAGCCGGGGTCGATCCTCAGGAGCCCGGCGTCGTCCGCTCCCGCCGGACCCGCCTCGATGGTCTGCTCCCCCGCGTCCATGACGATCCCGTACTCGCGTTCGAGCACCTCGAAGAGCGAGGCGTCGGGCGGGCGGCGGGCGAACAGGTCCGGCGCGGCCTCCGCCGGGATGTGCGAGCGCTCCACCGCCATGGGCTCCCCGTCGGCCAGCCGCAGCCGCTCCAGGAGGTGTACGGCCGCGCCCCGCCGGACGTCGAACCAGCGGGCCAGCCGCGCGTCCGCGTCGAGGGTCCGGCACGCCAGGTCGACCGAGCCGGGCCGCATGCCGAGCGCCCGCATGTCCTCGGTGAAGGAGACCAGTTCCTTGGGCATCCGCACTTTGGGCCGCGCGACGAACATGCCCTTGCCGGGGATGCGGCGGAGCCTGTCCTCGGCGACGAGCTGGTCGACGGCCTGCCGCACGGTCATCCGCGACAGCCCGTACCGCCGGCACAGCTCCCGCTCGGACGGGACGGGCGCGTCGACCGGCAGCCCGCCCTGCTCGATCAGGTCCAGCAGGATGGCGCGAAGCTGGAGGTACTTCGGCAGGGGCCCGGAGGGATCGATCACCCTTCATACATATCCGATCCCGCCGGGCGAGCGGCGCCGACCCCATGCCTCGCGGGCCGCGCCCGCCGCTCCGCCCGGACGCGGGCGCCCGCCGGGGGCGCGGACGTCGTCGTCCTCGGCGCCGAGCTCGCCGTCGTCGCGCTCAGGCGAGGCGCGCTTCAGGAGACCGGCCGGCCGGCCCGCGCTTCGCCGTCGTCCGCTAGGGCCGCCGGGACGCGTCGCGGCCGTCCTTGAGCGCCAAGCCCAACGCGCGGAACTGCTCGACCGGACGGTGGTAGCCGCGCTCGATGTGGTGGACGCCGCGCAGCGTCGAGGGGCCCTCCGCCACCGCCGCGGCCAGCACCGCCGAGAACCCGGCGCGGATGTCGGGCATCGTCACGTCGCCGCCGCGCAGCTTGCTCACACCGCGCACGACGGCCGAGTGCAGCGCGGGGGTGTCGTGGTAGCGGCAGGCCGGGCCGCCGAGGCAGGTGTCGTACACCTCGATCTCGGCGCCCATGCTCTGCAGCGCCGGGACATAGGCGAGCCGGTTCTCGTACACGGTCTCGTGCAGCACCGACATGCCGTCCGCCTGCGTGAACAGCACCATCAGCGGCGTCTGCCAGTCCGTGGCGAACCCCGGGTGGGTGTCGGTCTGCACGGCCGCCGGGCGCAGCCCGTCCGGCGCCGACGCCATGATCCAGTCGTCGGTGATCTCGAACCGGGCGCCCATCCCGGTGAGCGTCGTGATCGCGGTGACCAGCCGGTCCTGCGGGCAGCCGTGCACCCGCACCTCGCCGCCGGTGACCAGACCCGCGACCAGGTAGGAGAACGCCTCGATGCGGTCGCCCGCGAGCCGCGTCTCCGCGCCGCCCAGCCGCTCGACGCCCTCCACCACGATCCGGCGGTCCGGCGCGAACGAGATCCGCGCGCCCATCCGCTGCAGGAACAGCGCCAGCTCGATGATCTCCGGTTCGGTCGCCGCGTTCCGGATCACCGTCTTGCCCTCGGCCCGCACCGCCGCCAGCAGGACCGTCTCGGTGGCGCCGACGCTCGGGTAGGGCAGCTCCACGCGGGTGCCGACCAGCCGCGAGGCCCGCGCGTGGATGCCGTCCTCGGCGATCGTCACCTCCGCGCCGAACGCCCGCAGCGCGGCGACGTGGAAGTCGACGGGCCGCCGGCCGATGGGGTCGCCGCCGACCAGCGGGACGAACGCCTCCCCGGCCAGGTGCAGCAGCGGACCGAGCATGAGGATCGGGATGCGGTTCAGGCCGGTGAACGCCTTGCCCACGCTGGGATCGGCGACCGGCCGCGGCACGACCGTGATCTCACCGCCGGTCCGCTCGACCTCCATCCCGACGTGCTCCAGCATGCCCGCCGTGATCCCGACCTCGCCGACGTCGGGGGCGTTGCGGACGGTGCTCGGCTCCGCGCCGAGCATCGCCGCCACCATGTGCTTGCTGACCGCGTTCTTCGCGCCCCGCACGGTCACGTCCCCGCGCAGCGGCCCCGACGGCTCGATCTCCCACAGCTTCTCGGTCACCGGCAAAGCCTACGGCGACCCCGCGGGCGGACCAACCGAATCCATCCAAACGGCATGTGTCGAGCGGCTACCGGACGGTCAGCGCCGGCAGCCGTCCCTCGTTCGTCGCCCGCGCCTCCGAGAGCGGCAGCTCCACATCGCCGCCCGCCCGCACGCCGTAGATCCGCGCGACCCGGGGCGGGTTCGACGGCGACAGCAGGTACGTGCCGGGCTTCATCGACCCGTCCGACGGCACGGTGAACCTGAAGACGCTGCGGAGGACCGTGATCCGCACGCAGCCCTTCATCGCGGTCTTGGCCGCGGCCTTCTGGACCCCCGCCTCGATCCGCTGCTCGCTGACGCGCGTGGGGAGCACCCCGGCCGTCCGCGAATAGAGCCACAGGGCCCCGCTCTTCCCGTCGCCGACGCTCCACCCCCAGGTGCGCTTGACCACGGGCGGGCATCCCGACGGGTCGGTGCGCTTCTCGGCCATCCGCACGGTGACCGTGTTCCCCGGGCGCACGACCGCCGGCGCCACCACCAGCGCCACGTCGATCCGCCGCCGGTTGCCGGCGCTCGCGGCCTTCGCCGCGCTGCCGACGACCCGCGCCGTCGGGTTGATCGTGAACCTCATCCTGCCCCGCGAGACGCCGGTCCCCGGCGGGACGGACCGCTTCGCCTTCGTCTTCGCCTTCGCCGCCGGGGCGGGCTTGGACCGCTGCGCGGCCTTCGCGGGCTCCTCGTCGCCGCCGAAGACCGTGCCGAGACCGAACGCCCCCGCGCCGCACACCACACCGACCGCGATCACCGCGGCCATCGGCTTCAGCAGCGCGGGCCTGGGCTCCGGCACGGACGGTCCCGGCTCCGGCACGGCGAACGTCGCCGGCGCACCCGGCGGAGCCCACTCGCCGCGCATCACGGCGTCCACCAGGGCGCCGAACACCTCGGCGTCCTTGGGCCGGGCCGCCGGGTACAGCGCCGTTCCGCGCGCCGCCAGGGCCCGCACCGCCGGCGGCATCCATTCGGGCAGGAGGACGCGGTCGCCCGGCGCCGCCCCGGTGAGGCAGTGGTAGAACACCGCCGCCGCCGAGTACAGGTCGCCGGCCGGGGTCAGCTCCCCGTTCCAGCGTTCGGGCGCCGTGTACCCGGGTGCACCGGGGAGCGCGACCCCGAACCCGGTCAGCTTGCACACGCCCCCGGCGAGCAGGATGTTCGCAGGGGTGAGCCCCCGGTGCACGATTCCGATCCGGTGCGCCGCCGCCAGGCCGAGCAGGCACTCCCGCAGGACCCGCAGTGCCGTTTCGGGGGGCATCGGACCCGAGTCCTGGAGCAGACGGTCCAGCGACGTCCCGTCCACGAACTCCATGACCAGCGCTTGCCGCGCCTCCACGTAGTGGTGGATCCGCACCACGTGCGGGTCGCGCAACGCCGTCAGCAGTGCCGCCTCATCGGGGATGACATCCGCTCGGTCGAGGATGGCGACCTGATCACCGAAGCCGTCCCGCGTCGCCTGGACGACACGTCCCATGGGCCCTTCGCTCAGGACCCTCACCACGGAATAACCCGGAACGTCCCAAGTCATGGCCTGTACCCTGCCGTCCCGTCAGGGCCTCCGCAACTCGGCCGCTCGCAAGATCCTAAGCGAAATCCCCGCCCTCACGGCCGCCCTCCGAGCCCGCGCCGCGGGCACATCGGTGACTCTTCGCGTAGTGAACCTCACGCGACATGCGTCGTGATGAGCAACCGTTCCATGCCTCACTCTTCGATCATCAAGAGATCCATAATCTGCTCGACTCCCGCCCCTCGGCCGCATCGAGAAAGGCCCGCCGACACCCACCGGACGGCCCGCGAGAGGAAGCATGGCGACCCGGCGGTCGCCCTCTTCTCTCCTAAAGGTCATGGACTTCCACACCGCGTTACCCAGGAACATCTCCCGCCCAGAATGCACCGTGAAAGCCATCGACTAAGCCCAGGCTCTTACCTTGACGAACACCTTCCAACTCTCCCTGTGAAGGGCGGCCAGAGCCCAGCCGACTTCATCGAGATCAGCGTGACTGCAGCGACCGCGACGGCGTCGTCGTGTACGGCCGGGTCAGAAGAGCGGAATACTGGCGTGGTGGCCGAACAGTATCTCTCGGCGTTCGCGATCGACGCGGACGCCTTCCACGTCATGGCCGGTTCCCGGGACGAGGCCCTCGTCCGGACGGCCCTGAACGTGATCGTGGAACAGCGGGACACCGGCACGCTGCTCCGGGCCACCGACGCGGCCGAGGTCGAGCCCGCGCTGCGGGAGATCGTCGCCGGGCGGCTCGACCCGTCCCGCCCCGCCGGGTACACGTGGCTCCTGGAGCTCCTCGGCCGCGCCGCCGGAGACCCGCTCGGGTCGCTGGTCCTGCCGGGGCGCGGCTGGCACGCGCTGGAGGACGCGTTCGGAGCCTGGGGCCTGCCCACCCTCGCCGGACTGTGGGGCCGCGCGTGGACGTTCCCCTGGCACGCAGCGGCGCCCGACGACGACCCCTGGCCCTTCCCGATGCTCGCCTCGAAGGCGGACCTCGACCGTATCCGCGACGAGCTCGGCGTCTTCGACACCGGCCGCGTCCACGACGAGCACGACCTGCTCCCGGACGGCGACGACGACGCCGAGAACACCGCGCACCTCGTCGGCGACCTGTTGCCCGCCTGGGTCGACGGCGCCCGCGCCAGAGGCCGTGAGCTGCTCCTGATCCGCGACGGCGGCCGGTAGCCCCCGCCCCCGGCCGCGTCCGGGACCGGGCTCAGGCGGGGAGGTGGGCCCGCAGGCCGAACCGGTCGGCGAAGGCGGACAGCTCCGCGCGCTGCTCCTCGGGGTCGGCGGAGGACGCGCCCACGACGACGCGGGTCACTCCCTCGGCGGCGAGTTCCTCCGCCCGTTCGACGGACATGTCCATCGAACCCCACCGGGTGTACTCCAGCGCGTCCGGGTCACGACCCGCTTCGAGGGCGGACGACCGGATGATGTCCATCTGGGCGGCGCGCTCGTCCGGACCGATCGCACCACCGGGGAAGTAGCCGTCGCCCAGGCGGCCGACACGCCTCGCGGCCGCCCGGCTCGACCCGCCGATGTGGATGGGAAGGCGAGCGACCCCCGACGGCTTCGGAAAACTGACCAGATTCTCAAAGGAGAAGAACTCGCCGTCATGGCTGACTCCGTCCTCTCCACCGGCCCACAGCAACCGCATCACCTTGATGGCCTCATCGGCGCGCCGGCCACGGGAGCCGAAGTCGACCCCGGCGGCACGGGCCTCCCCCGGCAGGCCGCCGAGCCCCACTGTCAGCCGCCGCATCCGTCCCTTGGACAGCACATCGATGGTCGCCAGCTGCTTGGCGAGGACCACCGGGTGACGGTAGGGCAGCAGCAGCACGCCGGTGCCCAGCAGGATCCGGGTCGTGGCCGCGGCGACGAACGTCAGGCATTCCAGCGGATCGGCGTAGGGAAGGGACGGCGGAAGCTCGATGTGCCCGACCTTGGCACCGGGGTACAGCGCGATGTGCTCTGGCAGGTACAGCGCCTCGAAACCGCAGTCCTCGGCGTGGCGGGCATAAGCGATGATCCGATCGGGGTCGACGCCGTAGAAGGGCGTGCTGTAGCTGACGGCGAACTTCATGGGGTCCCTTCGATGTGTCCGCTGGAGGTCTCGCCGCGGATCGGGAGGCAGCCGGGGCAGGCCCGCGCGAGCTGGTCGGTGATCTCGGCGCGCCGCCTGATCAGATCACGGATCTGCGCGTCGATCTCGGCGATCTTGCGCCGCGAGACCGCGACCGACTCCGGGCATGCCGCGCCCACCTCGTGACCGGCCCGCAGGCAGTCGACGAACGGCCGGGCGTCGCGCAGGGTGAACCCCGCCGACAGCAGCGCGCGGATCTCGGCGACCAGGCGAAGATCCTCCTCCCGGTACTCCCGGTACCCGTTGGACGCGCGCCGGGCCGGCAGCAGTCCCTGCTTCTCGTAGTGGCGCAGCGCACGCGTGCTCACACCGGCCCGCTCGGCGAGCTCCCCGATCAGCATCACTTCCTCCACTTCCATGGCTCACGGACGGTACCGCTTGACGTCGGTGTCAATGTCAAGCGCGCCTCGTCGCGGGTTTCATTCCCATGGGCCACCGCGTTGTCACTCAGTGACGATCGGCGACAAAGTCGGCACTGTATGCATAGCGTGCCGGGGATCCGGTTCCTAGGCTGCGATCACGCCCTACGCCGTCCCAGCGGCGAGAAAGCCGGGGGACGCGACCGGAACCCTCCCCGAGGAGCCCCCTGTGACCAAGAAACGAGCCATGTCGTACGCCCTGCTCCTCGCGGGGTCGCTCAGCCTCCCGATCGCCGCGGCCCCGCCGTCGATCGCGCGTCCCGCCGGCATGGGCGCGGCCGCCTTCGCCCTGTCGAGCACGGCCTTCACCAACGGCGGGACGATCCCGAAGGTGCACGAGTGCACCACCGACGGCCGCAACGACCCGCGCCAGAAGAACGAGTCCCCGCCGCTGGCGTGGAGCGGGGCGCCGGCCGCCGCCAAGAGCTACGCGATCGTCATGCGCGACCTGGACAACCAGAACCTCATCCACTGGGTGATCTACGACATCCCGGTGAGCGCGACGTCGCTCCCGCAGAACGTCGAGCACGTCTACCAGCCGGCGACGCCCGCCGGGGCCAGGCAGGTCTACTACCGCGGGAGCGCGAAGCTCTTCGGCTATCAGGGCCCCTGCTCTCCCTCGACGGTGAACACCTACGAGTTCGTGGTGCACGCGCTCAACCGGCAGAGTCTGACCGAGCTGACCGAGAGTTCGTCGACACAGACCGCGGCACGGGCGATCACCAACGCGTCGGTGGGATCCGCCAAGATCACCGGCGAATCCTGAGCGGACGCCGTCCAGGCCGCCGATCGGCCGGGGCCGCGCGAGACGCTCGGCTTCGCCGGCGAGTACGCCACGACCGAAAGGCGGTCACCGGCCGTGGCGAGCAGGCCGAGGACGTGGGTTCCCGCCCAGGTGCGCCGCAGACCGCCGGTTCACCTGAAGCATCCGCGCGCCCCTAGCGGCCCTCTTCAGCCTGCCTTACAACCGGCGCTCAAGGGGTCGCGTCGAAGCGTTCCTGGGCTTCGCGAATCTCACCGTCGTGCTCGACCGCCCACAGGGCCAACGCTGTGAGCTGAGCTTGAAGCGAGCGCCCGAGCTCGGTCAAGGCGTACTCCACGCGCGGTGAACGACCTTCCCCTACGGTGCGGCCGACGAGTCCGTCGCGCTCCAGGGTGCGCAGTGTCCGGGTCAGCACCCGGCGGCTCAGCCCCTCCACGGCCCGGTCCAGCTCATTGAAGCCGTACGGACGGTCTCTGAGAAGCGCCAGGATCAGCCCAGGCCATTTCCCCCCGGCCCGCCGCAGGAGCACAGTCGCCGGACAGGACTGATACTCGGCCAGGGTGACCGGGACGGTCAGCGTAGTGGACATGAAAGTGCCTTCTTCCGGGGCCCGCTCCGTACGGCGGACGATCAGCGTAGCGATCCCGATCGAAGGAGACCTTCCATGCTCGCCGTCAGCGGAGCCTCCGGGCATCTCGGTGGCCTCACCCTCCACCACCTCGTCCAGCGCGTGGACGCCTCGCACGTCGTCGCCCTCTCCCGGACCCCGGATCGTGTGCCCGGACTGGGCGTCCGAACCCGCACGGCGGATTTCAGCGATCCCGGCGGACTCGTCCGGGCCCTCGACGGCGTCGAGCGGCTGCTCGTCATCAGCGTCGACGCGATCACCGGACGGGTTCCCCTGCACGCCAACGCGATCGAAGCGGCCACCAAGGCGGGCGTACGGCACGTCGTCTACACCTCGACTCCCCGCGCTGGAGATCCCGGGAACCCCAGCGCCGTCGCCCGCGACCATCGGGAGACCGAAGGGCTGCTCGCCGAATCCGGGCTCGCCTTCACCTCTCTGCGGTTCAACATGTGGCCCACGATGCTCACCTATCTGGGCGTCGCCCAGCGGGCCGTGGCGTCCGGGACGCTCCCGAGCAACGCCGGCGACGGCCGCGTCGGCTACCTCGGGAAGGACGACGGCGCGGCCGTGGCCGCCACCGTTCTCGCGGACGGTGGTTCCGACGGCCAGTTCCTGGAGGTCACGGGCCCGGCCGCGGTCAGTGACGCCGAACTCGCGGGTGTCCTGGCCGACGTATCGGGACGACCTGTCCGGCACGTCCCGGCCTCCGGTGAAGAGGTCGTCTCGCACCTGGCCGGGCACGGCGTGACGGAGCCCTTCGCACGGGCATGGGCCGCCAACGGGGTCGTGCGCCATGACGGATGGTTCGACGTGGTCACCCACACGGTGGAGCGTCTCACCGGCCGCACTGCGACCACCGTCGCCGACCATTTCATCAGCGAACGGAAGGCGCTGCTCCGCTGAGCCTTCGCTTGCGAGACCGGCTTTTCCAACACTGGGGGCCGCTATCAGCTGCGGGCCGTACGTGGGATCCTGCTTCGATGATCATCCCCGGGTCCGACTGGGAGCGGCGCATGGCCGCCCTTTGGGACGCCTCCGAAGACTTTCATCCTCGCGACTTTCTCAGCAAGGTCGAGGAACTGGCCGGCGAGCTTCCGCCCGGCCACGCGATCGCCGAGTTCGAACTGGGGTCGGCGAACGACTCGATCGGAAGGGAGGCGCAGGCCGAGGCGCACTACCGCCGGGCGCTCGCGGCCGGCCTCTCAGGAACACGGAGGCGCCAAGCCGCGATCCAGCTCGCCAGTACCCTCCGCAACCTCGGCCGGGCCGAGGAGAGCATCGCGATTCTCGTGGCGGAGCGTGAGGCGCGCTCTGATGACCTCGACGACGCCGTGACGGCCTTCCTGGCCCTCGCCCTCACCGAGGTGGGACGAGATCGGGAGGCGGCCGCGCTCGCACTCGGAGCCCTGTCCCGCCACCTTCCGCGCTACAACCGTTCGCTCTCGAACTATGCCGAGGCGCTGACGCGCGCCGATGAGAGGCCCTGGAAATGAGAAAGGGCCCCGCCATAACGGCGGGGCCCCTCCAAAAAGAGTCCGGCGGTGTCCTACTCTCCCACACAGTCACCCATGCAGTACCATCGGCGCTGAGAGGCTTAACTTCCGGGTTCGGGATGGGA
>NZ_CAACVB010000221.1 GCF_900659635.1 Actinomadura roseirufa
CATGCCCGCTGCGATGAAGACCATGTCTGCACCATCCAGTGCGGCGCGCAGGGCTTCACGATCTTCTTCTGCCGCATTACGGCCAACTTCCGGGTTAGCGCCAGCGCCCAGACCTTTGGTAATGCCACCGCCGATCTGAATGGTCTGGCCAACGGCCGTCTTACGCAGTGCCTGTGCATCGGTGTTGACCGCAAAGAATTCAACGCCTTCGATGCGTTCACGCACCATATGCTCTACGGCGTTACCGCCGCCGCCACCGACGCCGCCTCGGCGGGAGACTCCTCCGGGTCTCCGGACGGGCGCGGCGCCTCCTCGATGATCACGTGGGCGTTGGTGCCGCTGACCCCGAACGAGGAGACCCCGGCCCGGCGGGGCCGGCCCGCGTCCGGCCAGTCCCGCCGCCCGGTCAGCAGCCGGACGGCGCCGGAGTCCCAGTCGACCTGGGTGGACGGCACGTCGGCGTGGAGCGTGGCGGGCAGCACGCCGTGCCGGAGCGCCTCGACGATCTTGATGATCCCGGCGGCCCCGGCGGCGGCCTGCGCGTGGCCGATGTTGGACTTGAGCGAGCCCAGCCACAGCGGGCGGTCCGCCGGGCGGTCCCGCCCGTAGGTCGCCAGCAGCGCCTGGGCCTCGATCGGGTCGCCCAGCGGGGTCCCGGTCCCGTGCCCCTCGACGGCGTCCACGTCCGCCGGCGTCAGCCCCGCCGAGTCGAGCGCGGCGCGGATGACGCGCTGCTGGGACGGCCCGTTCGGCGCGGTGAGCCCGTTGGACGCGCCGTCCTGGTTGACGGCGCTGCCGCGCACCAGCGCCAGCACGGGGTGCCCGTTGCGGCGGGCGTCCGACAGGCGTTCCAGGAGCAGGACGGCGGCGCCCTCGGCCCAGCCGGTGCCGTCGGCCCCGTCGGCGAACGCCTTGCAGCGGCCGTCGGGGGCGAGGCCGCGCTGCCGGGAGAACTCGACGAAGGGCGCGGGCCGCGCCATGACCGCGACGCCGCCGGCGAGCGCGAGCGCGCACTCGCCGTCGCGCAGGGCCCGCGCCGCCAGGTGGACGGCCACGAGGGAGGACGAGCAGGCGGTGTCGATCGTGACGGCGGGCCCCTCCAGCCCGAACGTGTAGGACACCCGGCCGGACACCACGCTGCCGGAGGTCCCGGTGCCGAGGAAGCCCTCCAGGTCACCCGGCACCTCCGCGAGGGCGGTGGCGTAGTCGTGGTACATGACGCCGGTGAAGACGCCGACGCGTTCGCCGCGCAGCGAGGTGGGCGCGAGGCCCGCGCGTTCGAGCACCTCCCAGGAGACCTCCAGCATGAGCCGCTGCTGCGGGTCCATGGCCAGCGCCTCGCGCGGCGAGATCCCGAACAGCGCGGCGTCGAAGTCCCCGGCGCCGCGCAGGAACCCGCCCCGCGTGACGTAGGAGGTGCCCGGCCTGGCGGGGTCCGGGTCGAAGAGGCCGTCCAGGTCCCAGCCCCGGTCGTCCGGGAAGGAGGACAGTCCCTCCCGTCCCTCCGCCACCAGGTCCCACAGGTCCTCGGGCGAGGCGACGCCGCCGGTGAGGCGGCACGCCGCCGCGACGATGGCCACGGGGTCGTCGGCGGACCGCCGGAGCCGCTCGTTCTCCTCCCGCAGCCGCTCGTTGTCGACCAGCGCGGCGCGGAGCGCCGAGACGATCCTGTCCTCGGTCATCGTTTCCCTCCCAGAGCCCGTTCCACCAGGTCGTCGACGTCCATCTCGGCGATCGCCGCGGCGATCGCGCCGGTCCCGGCGGGCTCGGCGGTCCCGGCCGGGGGTTGGGGCAGGAGCTCCTCCAGCAGCCGCCGGGCCAGGTCGGCGGGCGTCGGGTGGTCGAAGACGAGCGTGGCGGGCAGCCGCACCCCGGCGGCCTTGGCCAGCCGGTTGCGGAGCTCCACCGCGGCGAGCGAGTCGAACCCGAGGTCCTTGAACGCCTGTCCGGCGCCGACGGCGTCCGGGGCGCGGTGCCCGAGGACCGAGGCCGCGTTCCGCCGGACCAGGTCCAGCGCCGTGTTCGCCCGCTCGGCCTCCGTCAGCCCGGCGAGCCGTTCGGCCAGCGACCCGCCGGGCGCGCCGGACGCCGGCGGCGAGGCCGCGCGGGGCGGCCGAACCAGGCCGCGCAGCACGGGTGGCAGTTCCTCGTCTGCGGCGAGGCCGCGCAGCGCGGCGAAGTCGAACCTGGCCGGGACGACGACCGCGTCCTCCGCGGCGAGGGAGGCGTCGAACAGGGCCAGCCCTTCCGAGGTGGAGAGCCCGAGGAGGCCCGCTCGGGCCAGCCTGCCCAGCCCGGCCTCGCCCAGGTGCCCCGTCATCCCGCTCGCTTCCTCCCAGAGGCCCCAGGCGAGGGACACGGCCGGGAGTCCCTCGTCGCGGCGCAGCCGGGCCAGCCCGTCGAGGAAACCGTTGGCCGCCGCGTAGTTGCCCTGCCCCGCGTTGCCGAAGACCCCGGCACCGGAGGAGAACAGCACGAACGCCGCAAGATCCAAGTCCCGGGTCAGCTCGTGCAGGTGCCACGCCGCGTCCGCCTTGGGGCGGAACACCGCGTCGAGCCGTGCCCGGTCCAAGTCCTCCAGCAGCCCGTCGTCCAGGACACCGGCCGCGTGGACGACGGCGGTCAGCGGATGCTCGGCGGGAATCGCCGCGAGCACCTTGGCCAGGGTGTCCCGGTCCGCGGCGTCGGCGGCCACGACGGTCACCCGCGCCCCGGCCGCGCGCAGGTCCCCGGCCAGTTCGGCTGCCCCGGGAGCGGCCGGTCCGCGGCGGCCGGTCAGGATGAGCTCGCGGACGCCGTGCGCCTCCACCAGATGCCGCGCGACCCGGCTCCCGAGCGTTCCGGTGCCGCCGGTGACCAGCACCGTGCCGTCCGGGTCCAGGCGCCTCCGGGCCTCGGACCCCGCTCCGGCGCCGGCCAGCCGCGGGACGTGGGCGTGTCCGGCGCGCAACTCGACCTCGGGTTCGCCGGAGGCGATGACCCGCGGCAGCGACGCGCGGGCGTCCCCGGCCCGGTCCGCCGCCACCAGCACGACCCGGCCGGGGTGCTCGCGCTGCACCGAGCGCACGAGGCCCCGGACGGCCGCGGCGGCGAGGTCGCCGGGCGCGTCGCCGGTGAGGACGGCCAGCGGCCGGTCGCCGGAGATCCGCTCGCGCAGGAATCCGATCACGGCCCCGGCCAGCTCGCGGGCCCGCTCCGGGTCCGGCCCGCCACGGCCGGTGAGGTCGAGGACGTTCTCGTCCGCCGCGTGAGCCCGCGGGCCGGTGCCGGGTTCGGGAAGCTCGATCGGCACACGGCCGACCCGGTGGAGCAGGTCGTGGGCGGGTGCGAGCCGGTCCGGGTCCACCGGCCGCAGGATCAGGGAGTCGATGGAGGCGACGGGCGCGCCGTTCCCGTCGGCGATGGTGAGCGCGTAGCCGGACGAAGCATCCCGGAACCTCGCCCGCACGCGCAGCGACGTCGCCCCGGCCGCGTGCAGCCGGACCCCTCTCCAGGCGAACGGCAACGGGATCCTGCCGTCGCTCGGCACGTCCGCGCCGAGCAGGCTGGTGGCCTGGAGCGCCGCGTCCAGCAGGGCCGGATGCAGTCCGAAGGCCCCCGCGTCGAGCCCCTCGGGCGGCTCGACCTCGGCGAAGATCTCGTCCTGGAGCCGCCAGGCGGCGCGCAGCCCCCGGAAGGCGGGCCCGTATCCGTAGCCGTCCGCGGCCATCCGCTCGTAGAAGTCGCCGACGGGGATCGGCTCCGCGTTCAGCGGCGGCCACGGGACCGGTTCCGGGGCGCTCCGTCCGGCCGACAGGCGCCCGGTGGCGTTCCTGGCCCAGGGCCCCTCGCCCCGGCGGGAGTGGACGCTCACCTCAAGGTCGTCGACCACGACCCTGATCTGCGCTCCGTCCCGCTCGGGCACGGTCAGCGGGGTTTCGATGACGAGTTCGTCCAGCGTGCCGTCGCCGGTCTCGGCGCCCGCGTGCAGGGCCAGTTCCACCAGGGCCGCGCCGGGCAGGACGGTCGAGCCCGCGACGGCGTGGTCGGCGAGCCAGCCGTGCTCCCGGAGGGACAGGCGGCCGGTGAAGACCGCGCCGTCCGGCAGCGGGACGGCGGCGCCCAGCAGCGGATGCCCGGCGTCCTCCAGCCCGGCGGCGGAGAGGTCGCCGGATCCGCGCCCGCCCTCCAGCCAGTAACGCCGGTGCTGGAAGGCGTAGGTGGGCAGGTCCGCGCGGCGGAGCGGGGCGGGGCCGAAGGCGTCGCTCCAGTCGACGCCGATCCCGGCGACGTGCGCGTCCCCGGCCGAGCGGAGGAAACGGTCCAGGCCGCCGTCGTCGCGGCGCAGGGTGCCCACGGCGGCCGAGGGACCGGCGACGATCTCCTCGATGGCCGGTGTCAGGACGGGGTGGGCACTGACCTCGATGAACGCCCGGAACCCAGCGTCGCTCAACGCCTGGGCGGCATCGGCGAAACGGACCTGCCGCCGCAGATTGCGATACCAGTAACCACCGTCCAGAGCGGACGTGTCGAGCCACTGCCCCTCGACCGTGGAGAAGAACGGTATCCGCGACTCCTGCGGAGACAACCCCTCCAGCAAAGTCGCCAACTCGTCCTCGATCGACTCCACATGCGAGGTATGCGAGGCGTAATCGACCGGGACACGACGAACCCGTACGCCCTCGGCCTCGAAGTCCGACACCAGGTCGTCGAGAGCGCGGGGTTCGCCCGCCACCACCACGGACGCCGGGCCGTTGACGGCGGCGATCTCCAACCCGTCGGTCAGCCGCGCGGCCACCTTCTCCACCGGCAGCGCCACCGACACCATCCCGCCACGACCCGCAAGCCCACGCGCGATCGCCTGGCTGCGCAACGCCACCACACGCGCCGCGTCCTCCAACGACAACGCCCCCGCCACGCACGCGGCGGCGATCTCGCCCTGCGAATGACCGACCACCGCATCAGGGCGGATGCCGAACGACTCCCACAGCCGCGCGAGCCCCACCATCACCGCGAACGACACCGGCTGCACCACGTCCACCCGGTCCAGCGGGCCGCGCAGCGCCTCTGCCAGGGACCAGTCCACATGCGGCTTCAAAGCCGCCTCCACCTCCGCCAGCGCCTCGGCGAACACCACCGACTCCTCCGCCAGCCGCACACCCATCCCCACCCACTGCGCACCCTGACCAGGGAACACGAAGGCGGTCTTGCCCTCGACCTCCGCCGGTCCGGCCGGCTCGATCTCCGCCAGGCCCGCGAGCGCCTCGTCGCGATCACCGGCCACCACGACGGCCCGGTGGTCCAGATGGGCGCGGCCGGTGGCGAGGGCGTGCCCGATCTCGGCCGCCGTCAGGTCCGCGCGCTCGGCGGCGAACGACGCGAGCCGCTCCGCCTGCGCGCGCAGCCCGTCCGCCGTGCGGGCCGAGAGCAGCCAGGGCACGGCGTCCGGTACGGGCTCCTCCGGATCCTCTTCCCTGGGCTCTGGGACGGCCTGTTCGATGATGACGTGGGCGTTGGTGCCGCTCACACCGAACGACGACACGCCCACCCGCCGGGGCCGGTCCACCTCGGGCCAGCCGCGCTCCTCGGTCAGCAGCCGTACGCCGCCCGAGGACCAGTCGACCTGGGAGGTCGGCGCGTCGACGTGCAGCGTCCGGGGCAGCACGCCGTTCCGGAGCGCCTGCACCATCTTGATCACACCGGCCACGCCCGCCGCCGCCTGGGTGTGCCCGATGTTCGACTTCACCGACCCCAGCCACAGGGGACGATCCTCAGCGCGGCCTTGCCCGTACGTCGCCAGCAACGCCTGGGCCTCGATCGGGTCGCCCAAACGGGTGCCCGTCCCATGGCCCTCGACCGCGTCCACGTCCGCACCCGACAGACCCGCATTCGCCAACGCCTCACGGATCACGCGCTCCTGCGACGGACCGTTCGGCGCGGTCAGGCCGTTTGACGCCCCGTCCTGGTTCACCGCCGAACCCCGCACCACCGCCAGCACCTCATGACCATTGCGGCGCGCGTCCGACAACCGCTCCAGCACCAGGATCCCGACGCCCTCGGCGAGGCCGGTGCCGTCGGCGGCGTCCGCGTATGCCTTGCAGCGGCCGTCGGCGGCCAGGCCGCGCTGGCGGGAGAAGTCGACGAAGACCTCAGGGGTCGCCATCACGGCCACTCCCCCGGCCAGCGCCAGCGACGACTCGCCCGAACGCAGCGACTGCGCCGCCAGATGCAACGCCACCAGCGACGACGAGCACGCCGTGTCCACCGTCACCGCCGGGCCCTCCAGCCCGAAGGTGTAGGACACGCGGCCGGAGGCGACGCTCCCGGAGTTGCCGATGCCGAAGTAGCCTTCGAGGCCCTCGGGCAGGCTGCCGAGATTGTCCCGGTAGTCGTGGAACATCAGGCCGGAGAAGACGCCGACGCGCTCCCCCTTCAGCGAGGTCGGGGGGACGCCCGCGCGTTCGAGCGCCTCCCACGACACCTCCAGCAGCAGCCGCTGCTGCGGGTCGATCGCGAGCGCCTCGCGCGGCGAGACGCCGAACAGCGCGTCATCGAACCCGCCCGGGTCGGCGAGGAAGCCGCCGCCCGTGGCGTAGGTCCGGCCGGCGCGTTCGGGGTCGGGATCGTACAGGTCGTCGAGGTTCCACCCGCGGTCGCCGGGGAAGGCGCCGATCGCGTCACGGCCGCCGGCCACCAGCCGCCACAGGTCCTCGGGCGAGGAGATCCCGCCCGGCAGCCGGCAGGCCATGCCCACGATCGCGATCGGCTCGGTCCGGCGCGCCTCGGCCTCGTGCAGCCGGTGCCGGGTCCGCCGCAGGTCCGCGAGCACCCGCCGCAGGTAGTCGCGCAGCTTCTCGTCGTTCGCCATGTGCTCTTCCTTCACGCCTGTCCGAGTTCGTGGTCGATGAGCTCGAAGAGCTGGTCGTCACTGGCGGACTCCAGGTCGGGTCCGGGCTCGCCGGGCCCGGCGAGGCGGGCGGTCAGCGCGTCCAGCCGCGCGATGATCCGCTCGCGCAGCGCCCCGTCGCGCGGGGGTTCGCCGAGCGCGCCCTCCAGCCGTTCCAGGTCGAGCAGGACGGCCGGGACGGTCTCGCGCGGCCCGGCGCCGAGTTCGGCGGCCAGGTGCCCGGCGAGCGCGGCCGGGCTGGGGTGGTCGAAGACGGCGGTCGCCGGGAGCCGCACGCCCGTCAGCTCGGTGAGCCGGTTGCGCATCCGCACCGCGGTCAGCGAGTCGAACCCGCCGTCCTTGAACGCCTGGTCGGCGCGCAGGGCCTCGCCCGCGGCGCGGCCGAGCACGTCCGAGGCCGTGACGCGCACCAGGTCGACCAGTTCCCGCCGCCGGTCGTCCTCGGGCAGCCCGGCCAGGCGCTCGGCCAGTGTCCCGGTCGCGGTCTCCGCCACGACGGCGGCCGCGCGCGGTGCCGCCCGGACGAGGCCGCGCAGCAGCGCGGGGAGCGTCCCCTCGTCCGCGCGGCGGCGGAGGGCCGCGTAGTCGAGCCGGGTGGGCACCAGCACCGCGTCGCCGTCCGCATCACCGGCCGTGCGCAGCGCCAGGTCCAGCAGCGAGAGAGCCTCCGCCGATGACAGCGCGACCTGGAGTCCGTGGGCGAGCCTTTCGCGTCCCTCCTCGCCGAGATGGCCGGTGAGTCCGCTCGCTTCCTCCCAGAGGCCCCAGGCGAGGGACACGGCAGGGAGTCCCTCCTCGCGGCGCAGGCGGGCCAGCCCGTCGAGGAAGCCGTTGGCAGCCGCGTAGTTGCCCTGCCCCGCGTTGCCGAAGACTCCCGCACCAGAGGAGAACAGCACGAACGCCGCAAGATCCAGGTCTCGGGTCAGCTCGTGAAGGTGCCACGCCGCGTCCGCCTTGGGCCCGAACACCGCGTCCACCTTCTCGGGCGTCAGCGTCGAGAGCACGCCGTCGTCCAGGACACCGGCCGCGTGGACGACGGCGGTCAGCGGATGCCCGGCCGGGATCGACGCCAGGACATCCGCCAGTGCGGCCCGATCGGAGACGTCGGCGGCGACGACGCGGACGCGGGCACCCGCGGCGCGCAGTTCGTCCGCGAGTTCGCCGGCGCCCGGTGCCGCCGGACCCCGGCGCCCGGCGAGCAGCAGCTCGCGGACGCCGTGCGCGTCCACCAGGTGCCGCGCGACCAGGCCGCCCAGCGTCCCGGTCCCGCCGGTGATCAGCACGGTGCCGTCCGGGTCGAGGGCGGTCCCCTCTCCCGTGACCCGCGCCCGCGTCAGCCGGGGAGCCAGCAGCCCGCCCGAGCGGACCGCGAGCCGCGGCTCGCCCGAGGCCACCGCCGCGGGCAGCAGGGCCCGCGCCGCGTCCGGGTCGTCGGCCTCCACGAGCGTGATCGGCTCGGGGTGCTCCAGCTGCGCGGTGTGAACGAGGCCCCGCACGGCGGCACCGGCCGGGCCGGTACCGGTGAGGACGACCCTGGGGGGCGCGTCGGCGAACCGGCGCAAGGCCCGCCGGACCAGCGCGCGGGCCGCCTCGGGCGGCGGACCCACCGGGACCTCGGTGAGATCGAGGACGTCACCCGGCGCGACCGGTCCGGCGTCCGGCGCGGCCCGCACGGGGGTCCAGTCGATCCGGTGGAGGGCATCGGAGCCGGCGCTGGCGGCCGGCCGGAGGCTCAGCGCTCCGATCCCGGCGACGGGCCGCCCGGACCGGTCGGTGAGCGTGAAGGTCACCGCGTCGTCCCCCACCCGGCGGGCGTGCACGCGCAGCGCGGTCGCGCCGGAGGCGTAGGGCACGACGTCGGTCCAGGCGAACGGAAGGAGCGTGGCCCCGTCCGCGGAGCGCGGTGCCGCGCCGAGGTTCGCGGTCTGCAGCGCGGCGTCCAGCAGGGCCGGATGCAGTCCGAACCCGTCCGTATCCAGACCCTCGGGCAGCTCCACTTCGGCGAACACCTCGTCCGGACGCGCCCACGCGGCGCGCACGCCTCGGAACGCGGGCCCGTACTCGTATCCGCGTGCGGCCAGGTCGCCATAGAAGGAGTCGATCGAGACCGGCTCGGCTCCTGCGGGCGGCCACGGCACCACGGCCGGTGCGGGGGCGGGCGCGTCCTCCGACACCGTGCCGGTGACGTGCCTCGTCCACGGTCCGTCCGGTTCGGGACGCGAGTGGACGGTCACCGGCCGCCGCCCGGAGCCGTCGGCCGCCCCGACCGCCACGGAGATCCGCACGGCGCCCCGCTCGGGCAGTTCCAGCGGCGTTTCGACGACCAGCTCGTCCACGGCCGCGGCCCCGGCCTCTCCGGCGGCCCGCAGCACCAGCTCGGTGAAGACCGCGCCCGGAAGCAGGACCCGGCCGGCCACGGCGTGGTCGGCGAGCCAGGGACGGCTCCGGGACGACAGGCGCCCTCCGGCCAGCACTCCCCCGGTCTCCGGATCGAACGTGATCGTGTCCAGGAGCGGTTCGGAGGGCTCGATCCAGAAGCGGCGGCGCTGGAACGCGTACGTCGGGAGGTGCACCCGCCTGGCGCCGCCCGCCGGGTGGAGCGGCGTCCAGTCGACGGGCACGCCGCGTGCGTGAAGCTCGCCGAGCGAGAGCAGGAAGCGACGCAGGTCTCCATCGTCGCGGCGCAGGGAGCCCACCACCGCGGCCGTGCGGTCGTCGAGGATCTCCTCCACGCTCGACGCCAGGACGGGGTGGGCACTGACCTCGATGAACGCCCGGAATCCCGCGTCGCTCAACGCCTGGGCGGCATCGGCGAAACGGACCTGCCGCCGCAGGTTGCGATACCAGTAACCGCCATCCAGGGAGGACGTGTCGAGCCACTGCCCCTCGACCGTGGAGAAGAACGGTATCCGCGACTCCTGCGGAGACAACCCCTCCAGAAGGGTCGCCAACTCGCCTTCGATCGACTCCACATGCGAGGTATGCGAGGCGTAATCGACCGGGACACGACGAACCCGTACGCCCTCGGCCTCGAAGGCCGACACCAGGTCGTCGAGAGCGCCGGGTTCGCCCGCCACCACCACCGAGGCCGGGCCGTTGACGGCGGCGATCTCCAAACCCTCGGTCAGCCGCGCCGTGACCTCCTCCACCGGCAACGCCACCGACACCATCCCGCCACGACCCGCCAAACCCCGGGCAATCGCCTGGCTGCGCAACGCCACCACACGCGCCGCGTCCTCCAACGACAACGCCCCCGCAACATGAGCGGCCGCGATCTCACCCTGCGAATGACCGACCACCGCATCAGGGCGGATGCCGAACGACTCCCACAGCCGCGCGAGCCCCACCATCACCGCGAACGACACCGGCTGCACCACATCCACCCGATCCAGCGGACCACGCAACGCCTCCGCCAAAGACCAGTCCACATGCGGCTTCAAAGCCGCCTCCACCTCCGCCAGCGCCTCGGCGAACACCACCGACTCCTCCGCCAGCCGCACGCCCATCCCCACCCACTGCGCACCCTGACCAGGGAAGACGAAGACTGACTTTCCGATGACGTTCGCGGTTCCCGTGACCAGGGCGGGATCCGGCTCGCCGTGGGCCAGCGCCCCCAGAGCCGCCGCCGCCTCGTCGCGATCGGCGGCGATCACGACGGCCCGGTGGTCCAGCGCGGCACGGGTGGTGGCGAGGGCGTGCCCGATCTCGGCTGCCGTCAGGTCCGTGCGCTCCGCGGCGAACGACCCGAGCCGCTCCGCCTGCGCCCGCAGCGCCTCCGGGCCGCGCGCGGAGACCTGCCAGGCCGTCACCTGGGGTTCCTCGCCCGTGGCAGGGCTCTCGGCGGGTTCGTCCGGTGCCTGTTCGATGATGACGTGGGCGTTGGTGCCGCTCACGCCGAACGACGACACGCCCACCCGCCGGGGCCGGTCCACCTCGGGCCAGCCGCGCTCCTCGGTCAGCAGGCTCACGGCGCCGTCCGACCAGTCCACCTGGGACGACGGGGAGTCGACGTGCAGGGTCCTGGGCAGCAGCCCCGTCCTCAGCGCCTGGACCATCTTGATGACACCGGCGGCTCCGGCGGCGGCCTGGGTGTGGCCGATGTTCGACTTCACCGACCCCAGCCACAAAGGCCGGTCGTCCGAGCGGTTCTGCCCGTAGGTCGCCTGCAACGCCTGAGCCTCGATCGGGTCACCTAGTCGGGTGCCCGTCCCATGTCCCTCCACCGCGTCCACGTCCGCACCCGACAGACCCGCATTCGCCAACGCCTCACGGATCACGCGCTCCTGCGACGGACCGTTCGGCGCGGTCAGGCCGTTGGACGCCCCGTCCTGGTTCACCGCCGAACCCCGCACCACCGCCAGCACCTCATGACCATTGCGGCGCGCGTCCGACAACCGCTCCAGCACCAGAACGCCCACGCCCTCCGACATGCCGAACCCGTCGGCGGCGTCCGCGAACGCCTTGCAGCGGCCGTCTGCGGCCAGGCCGCGCTGCCGGCTGAAACCGATCACGCCCTCCAGCGTGGACATGACCGACACGCCGCCCGCCAGCGCGAGCGACGACTCGCCCGAACGCAGCGACTGCGCCGCCAGATGCAACGCCACCAGCGACGACGAGCACGCCGTGTCGACGGTGACGGCGGGCCCCTCCAGCCCGAGGCTGTAGGAGACCCGTCCGGTCAGGACGCTCGCGGCGTTGCCGGTGACGAGGTAGCCCTCGTCCGCCGCCCCGGCGCCGTTCGTCCCGTAGTCCTGGCCGTGCGTCCCGACGAAGACGCCGGTGGGCGTTCCGCGCAGCGACGCGGGGTCGACGCCCGCCCGCTCCAGCGCCTCCCACGACACCTCCAGCAGCAGCCGCTGCTGCGGATCCATCGCCAGCGCCTCACGCGGGTTGATGCCGAAGAAGTCCGCGTCGAAGTCCGCGAGGCCGCGCAGGAACCCGCCGCCCCGGACATACGTCCTGCCGGGCGCGTCGGGGTCGGGGTCGTAGACGCCGTCCAGGTCCCAGCCGCGATCGGCCGGGAAGCCGCCGATCGCGTCGCCGCCGGAGGTCACGAACCGCCACAGGTCCTCCGGCGTGTCCAGGTCGCCCGGGAACCGGCACGCCATCGCGACGATCGCGACGGCGTCCTCCCCGGTGGCGGGCGCCGCCGCGGTCCGCGCCCCGGCCGCCGCGGGCACGCCTCCGGAGATCTCGGTCCGCAGGTGCTCGGCGAGTCGGGCCGGGGTGGGGTGGTCGAAGACCACGGTCGCGGGGAGCCTGAGCCCGGTGGCCTCGGCGAGCCGGTTGCGCAGTTCCACCGCCGTGAGGGAGTCGAGGCCGATCTCCTTGAACGCGCGGCCCGGTTCGACCGCGTCGGCGCCCGCGTGCCCGAGCACGGCCGCGGCCGTCCCACGGACGACGTCGAGCAGGTCGGCCGCCGCCGCCGGATCCGCGGCGGCGGGCGCGGCGGCCTCCGCCCGCCGGGTCCGCTCGGGGACCAGGGCGCGCAGCAGCGGCGGGACGTCCTCGCCCGCGCGGACGGCGGCCAGGTCCAGCCGGATCGGTACCAGCGCCGGGCGGTCGCTCTCCAGCACGGCGTCGAACAGCGCCAGCCCCTGGCCGGCGGTGAGCGGACGCGTCCCGGAGCGGGCCATCCTCGCCAGGTCGGCGGCGGTGAGACGGCCGCCCATGCCGGCCGCCTCCTCCCACAGCCCCCACGCCAGGGAGACGGCGGGCAGTCCCGCGTCCCTCCGGTGCCGGGCCAGGGCGTCGAGGAAGGCGTTGCCCGCCGCGTAGTTGCCCTGCCCGGGGCTGCCGAACGTCGCGGACGCCGACGAGTACAGCACGAACGCGGCCAGGTCGAGGTCGCGGGTCAGCTCGTGCAGGTTCCAGGCGCCGTCCACCTTCGGCCGCAGGGCGGCGTTCCACTGCCGCGGCCCGAGGGAGGACAGAATCCCGTCGGCGACGACCCCGGCCGCGTGGACGACCCCGGTCAGCCGTTCCGCCACCGGTCCGACGATCTCGGCGAGGGCGGCGCGGTCGGCCACGTCCACCGCCGCCGCGCGCACCCGGGCCCCGAGCGCGGACAGCTCCGCGACCCGCTCGGCGGGGACACCGGACCGGGACAGCAGGACCAGTTCCGCGACCCCGTGCGCCCGGACCAGGTGCTCGGCGACGAGCCCGCCGAGCCCGCCGGTCGCGCCGGTCACCAGCACGGTCCCGCCCGCCAGCCGCGAGCGTTCCGGCGGTCGCGGGAGCGGCGCGCGGGCCAGCCGCGCGACCAGGG
>NZ_CAACVB010000222.1 GCF_900659635.1 Actinomadura roseirufa
GTCGAGCACGCGCCCGAGCGCGCGGCGCGCATCGAGGCCAACGCCGCGGCGCTGGGCGTGCCGGGCGTCCGCGTCGTCGTCGGGCGCGCGCCGGAGGCCCTGCGCGAGCTGGAGGCCCCGGACGCGGTCTTCATCGGCGGCGGCGTCACCTCCCCCGGCATGATCGACGCGTGCTGGGCGGCGCTGCGCCCCGGCGGCCGGCTGGTCGCCAACGCCGTCACCGTCGAGTCCGAGCAGATCCTCGCCGCGGCGCGGGCGCGGCTCGGCGGCGAGCTGACCAGGATCGAGATCAGCCGGACCGCCCCGGTCGGCGGTTTCACCGGCTGGCGGCCGATGATGCCCGTGACGCAGTGGACGGCGACGCGCCCGGCGGCGGACGCGGGACCGGCCGGCGGAACCGCGACGGCGAGGGAGACGGGGACACCGTGACCGTGCACTTCATCGGCGCCGGGCCCGGCGCCGCCGACCTGATGACCGTGCGGGGCCGCGACCTCGTCGCCGCGTCGCCGGTGTGCCTGTACGCGGGCAGCCTCGTCCCGCCCGAGGTGCTCGCCTGGTGCCCGCCCGGAGCGCGGCTGGTGGACACCGCGCGGATGGTGCTGGACGACATCGTCGCCGAACTGGTGGACGCGCACGGCCGCGGCCTCGACGTGGCGCGGCTGCACTCGGGCGACCCGTCGGTGTTCAGCGCGATGGCCGAGCAGATGCGCCGGCTCGACGCCGCCGGGGTCCCCTACGACGTGACGCCGGGCGTGCCGGCGTTCGCCGCGGCCGCCGCCGCGCTCGGCCGCGAGCTGACCGTGCCGGAGGTCGCGCAGACCGTCGTGCTCACCCGCACGTCGGCGCGGGCGACGCCGATGCCGCCGGGCGAGGACCTCGCCGCCCTCGGCCGCAGCCGCGCGACGATGGTGCTGCACCTGGCCGTCCAGCGGATCGACGCGGTGGTCGCCGAGCTGGTGCCGAACTACGGCGCGGACTGCCCCGCCGCCGTCGTCGCCTACGCGTCCCGGCCGGACGAGGTGATCCTGCGCGGCACGCTCGCCGACATCGCGGCGCAGGTGGCCGAGGCGGGGATCCGGCGGACCGCGGTGATCATCGTGGGCGCCGCGCTCACCGCGCGGGACTTCACCGACAGCCACCTGTACTCGGCCGCCCGCCGCCGCGACTGACCGCCTCCGGCAGGCCTCGACTTGCTCCGGTGGGCCTGGCCGGGGGCGGCGGGGCGGGTCAGGGGCCCGCGCGGCCGACGATCGTCCCGGCGCGGTCGATGACGACGACGTCGACCGCGACGGGCGCGCCGCGCAGGACGTCCAGCGCGGTGCCGCGCGCGCGGGCCGCCACCAGGTCGCCGAGCGGCACTCCGGCGCGCGCGCAGATCTGGAGCGCGTCCAGGGCGGTGTTCGCGCCGCGCACCCGCTCGGCCGTGCCGGGGTCGCCGGCGTCCGCGACCATCGCGGCCAGGACCGCGAAGTCCACCTGGGACCGCTTGGAGTGCAGGTCGAGGTGCCCGGCGGCGAGCTTGGCGAGCTTGCCGATCCCGCCCGCGATCGTCAGCCGCGGCACGGGGTGGCGGCGCAGGTACTTCAGCACGGCCCCGGCGAAGTCGCCCATGTCCAGCAGCGCGTCCTCCGGCAGCCCGTACAGGTCGGCGGCGGTCCGCTCGGACGTGCTGCCGGTCGCGCCCGCGACGTGCGCGTGCCCGACCGCGCGCGCCACGTCGATGCCGCGGCGGATGCTGTCGATCCACGCCGAGCACGAGTACGGGACGACGACGCCGGTCGTGCCGAGGATCGACAGGCCGCCGAGGATGCCGAGCCGCGGGTTCCACGTCCGGCGGGCCAGGTCCTCGCCGCCGTCCACGGAGATCTCCACGATCACGTCGGCGCCGCCGAGCACCTCCCGCATCATCCGCCGCGGCACCGGGTTGATCGCGGGTTCGCCCACCGCGAGCGGCAGGCCCGGCCGGGTCACCGTCCCGACGCCGGGCCCGGCGCGGAACACGACGCCGCCGCCCGGCGGCCCCGGGCGCACGGTCGAGCGGACCAGGGCGCCGTGCGTGACGTCCGGGTCGTCCCCGGCGTCCTTGACGATCCCGGCGGTGGCGACGCCGTCCCCCAGCTCCTCGACGGCCAGCGCGAACGCCGGCCGCTGCCCCTTCGGCAGGATGATCTCGACCGGGTCGGGGAACTCGCCGGTCAGCAGCGCGGTGTGCGCGGCCTTGGTCGCGGCCGTCGCGCACGCGCCGGTCGTCCAGCCGTAGCGGAGCGCGCTCACACCCTTACCATGCTCTCGTGAACGCACCGCCGAACCCGTCCGCGACCAGGCGTGTCCTGCTTTTGGGCGGCACCGGGGAGGCGCGCCGCCTGGCCGGCGTCCTCACCGCCGACCCGTCCGTCGACGTCGTGACCTCGCTGGCGGGCCGCACCGCCGCCCCGCTCCCGCCGCCCGGCCGCACCCGCGTCGGGGGGTTCGGCGGCGCCGCGGGCCTCGCCGCCTGGCTCCGCGACGAGCGCGTGGACGCCGTGGTCGACGCGACGCACCCGTTCGCCGCGCTGATGACCGCGTCCGCCGTCGAGGCCGCCGCGCGGGCGGAGGTCCCGCTGCTGGTGCTCCGCCGCCCCGGCTGGACGCGGGGGCCCGGCGACGACTGGCGCCGCGTCCCCACCCTGGAGGACGCCGCGGCGCGGCTGCCCGGCGAGCGGGTGTTCCTGACCACCGGCCGCACGAACCTCGCGGCGTTCGCGGGCGACGCCCGCCGCTGGTTCCTCGTCCGCTCCGTCGACCCGCCCGAGCCGCCGCTGCCGCCCCGGATGGAGACCGTGCTCGCGCGCGGCCCGTTCACCGTCGAGGAGGAACTGGAGCTGATGGACGGGCACGCCGTCGACACGCTGGTCACCAAGGACAGCGGCGGCGGCATGACGGCGGCGAAGCTCACCGCCGCCCGTACGCTCGGCGTGCCCGTCGTGATGGTCGACCGGCCGCCCGCACCGGAGGGCGTGCCGATCGCCGGCTCCGTCGAGGAGGCGGCCGCCTGGCTGGCCCGTCACGGATAGCGGCGGGGGGTGAAGACGGTGGTCCGGCCGTCGCCGCGGTCGGCCGCCCGCGTCCGCGACGAGCCGACCAGCAGCAGGCACCGCATGTCGACGCCCGCCCCGTCCAGGTCGGCGAGCCGGACGACGCGGACGCTCTCCTCGGGGCCGCCGACGTCGCGGCCGATGACGACGGGCGTGTCCGGCGACCGGTGCGCCAGCAGCACGTCCCGCGCCCTGGCGACCTGCTCGGTCCGCGTCCGCGACGCCGGGTTGTAGATCGCGATGACGAGGTCGGCGGCCGCGGCGGCGGCCAGCCGCGACTCGATCACCTCCCACGGCTTGAGCCGGTCGGACAGCGACAGCACGCAGTAGTCGTGTCCGAGCGGCGCGCCGATCCGCGCCGCGACCGCGTTCGCGGCGGTCAGGCCGGGCAGGACCCGCACCGGGACGTGCTTCCAGCGCTCCCGCGCCGCGACCTCCAGGACGGCCGCGGCCATCGCGAACACCCCCGGGTCGCCGGAGGACACCACCGCGACCCGGCGGCCCCGCTCGGCCAGCGCCAGCGCGAACTCCGCCCGCTCCGACTCCACCCGGTTGTCGGAGGCGTGCCGCCGCTGCCGCGGGTTGGCGGGCACCCGCGCCAGGTACGGCGCGTACCCGACGAGGTCGTCGGCCGCCGCCAGCGCGTCCTGCGCCTGTGGCGTCAGCCACTCGCGGCCCGCGGGTCCCAGGCCGACGATCGTGACCTCGCCGGTCCCCTCGCCCGGCGCGGCGGGCCCCGGCAGCGCCCGGCGCGTCCGCTCGTGCACGCGGCTCGGCACGATCGCGACGGAGAAGTACGGGACGTCCTCCGGGTCGACCTCCGCCAGCGGCAGCAGCCGCTGCGCGCCGGTCGTCGCCCGCTCGACGTACCACGCCTCGTCCAGCCGGCCCGCCTCCTCCAGCGCCCGCCGGACGCCGCCGAACGTCCGGCCGAGCTTGAGGACCGCCGCGGAGTCCGTCGCCGCGAGCCGCTCCGCCAGCGCGTCCGGCGGCAGCGTCCCCGGCAGGACGGTCAGGACCTCGTCCCGCTCCACCAGCGGCCGCCCGAGCTCCGCCGAGGCGCCGCTCACCGACGTCACCCCGGGCACGACCGTCGTCGGGTACCGCCCGTCCAGCCGCTTGTGCAGGTGCATGTACGACCCGTAGAAGAACGGGTCGCCCTCGCAGAGGACGGCGACGTCGCGCCCGGCGTCCAGGTGGCCGGCGAGCCGCGCCGCGCACCGCTCGTAGAACGCCTCCAGGACGCCCCGGTAGTCGGCGGTCGCCTCCGTCGTGACCGGGTAGACCAGCGGCTCCTCGATCTGCCCGTCCCGCAGGTGCGACGCCGCGATCGAGCGCGCGATGCTGCGGCCGTGCCGCGCCGAGTGGTAGACGACGACGTCCGCGGCGGCGATGATCCGCGCCGCCTTGAGCGTGATCAGCTCGGGGTCGCCGGGCCCGAGGCCGACCCCGTACAGGTGTCCGGTCATCACTCCTCCTCGCTGGCGACGGCGTTCACGGCGGCGGCGGTCATGGCGCTGCCGCCCCGCCGCCCGCGCACGACCAGGTGCGGCAGGTCCGAGGCGGCCAGCGCCTCCTTCGACTCGGCCGCGCCGATGAACCCGACCGGGACGCCGATGACCGCCGCGGGCCGCGGCGCGCCGTCCCGGACCATCTCCAGCAGCCGGAACAGCGCGGTCGGCGCGTTCCCGATCGCGACGACCGCGCCGTCCAGCCGGTCCCGCCACAGCTCCAGCGCGGCGGCGCTGCGGGTCGTGCCGAGCTCGGCGGCGAGCGCGGGCACCCGCGGGTCGCCGAGCGTGCACACCACGTCGTTGCCGGCCGGCAGCCGCCGGCGCGTCACCCCGGCGGCGACCATCTGCGCGTCGCACAGCACCGGCCGCCCGGCCAGCAGCGCGGCCCGCGCCGCCGCCACCGCCCCCGGCGCCCAGTCCAGGTCCCGCACCAGATCCGTCATCCCGCAGGAGTGGATCATGCGGACGGCGACCCGGGCGACGTCGGCGGGCAGCCCCGACAGGTCCGTCTCGGCCCTGATGGTCGCGAACGACCGCCGGTAGATCTCCGCGCCGTCGCGGACGTACTCGATCACTCGCTCCTCCGTGTCGTCGCGACGGCCGCCGCCGTCGCCGTCAGGTCCCGGGACCGGGCGCGCACCTCGTCACCGAGCCGCACCTCGTACCCGTCCGGGGTGGCCACGACCGCGACGTGCCGGCCGGGCGGGCGCCCGCACCGCCGGTCACAGCCCGACCAGTGCGCCGGCAGCCCGGCCCCCGCGGACGCGCGGGTCCGGGCGGCGTCGGCGCGGACGTCGGTCAGCGACGCGGCGCAGCCCGGCCGGCCGGCGCAGGAGGTGAGCCCCTCCCAGCCGGACGCGGGGGCGGTGACCAGGCCCTGGAAGTGTGGCACGTCCGTCAAGTCGGGAATCACCACGCCCCGCCAGGGCGTCACGATGACCTCGGCGGCGCCGCGCAGCGGCGCCGGGTCGAGGCGGCCGAGCGGAACCAGCCCGGACAGCGCGGTCCGCCCGTCCCGCTGCGGGATCCGCCCGAGCGGCACCCGGCGCGGCGCCGCCGGGACCCGGACGGGCTCCCCGCGCTCGCCGGGCACCCGGAGCGCGCCCGGCGCCAGCTCGGCCACCCGCCACTCGGCCGTCCGGACGCGCAGGAAGTCCCGCGCGACCTCCAGCGCCAGTGCGGCGGCCTCCCCGGGCGCCACCCTGACCCCGCTGTCGGCGCCCGCGAGGAGGAGCGCCATCGCGTCCGCGCCGACGGCGAGCAGCCCGATGTCGCCGCGCAGCGCGGCGACGTCGCCGCGCCCGTCGTCGACCGTGAACAGGAACCGCCCGGACAGCTCCGCGAGCCCCGGGTCGGCGCACAGCTCCGCGTCCAGCTCCGCGACGAGCGGCCGGACGTCGAGGAACCCGAGCGCGTCCCGCCCGGTCAGCACGCTCGCGGCGATGTTGCGCACACGCTCGTGACCGGCCGAGGGCAGCAGCCCGCCCGCGCTCAGCCGCGCGGCCAGTTCCTCCTCCGCCCCGTCCGCCAGCCCTCTGATCTGGACGTTCGCCCGCGAGGTGAGTTCGAGGGCCCCGTCCCCCAGCGCCCGCGCCGCGTCGGCGAGGGCCTCGAACTGCGGGCCGGTCAGCCGCCCGCCGGGCAGGCGGACCCGCGCCAACCCGCCGTCGGCGGCGGCGTGGACCCGCAGGGCGCCCGGACAACGGTCCGGGCCGGAACGCGTAGGTGAGGACACGGGACGGATCCTATGGACCGGCGCGGAGACCTCTCGACGCGACTCTAACCCGGCCCCGCCTCACCGCGCCGTGGCCGGAAGGTCAGGGGACCCATTCACTAGAACCATTCTGTCCGGCATCCCCCGGAGCCTGACGAGCGCTCCTCGAACGTTCCGCTGACGAGCCTGCCGAACGCGTCGATCCCGTTGAGGCAGGCGTACCGCTTCTCGCCTGTATCGGCGAAAAGAATCACCATGCCCTCGCTGACCATGCCGTCGTCGGGCTTGTGCGGGAAGGTCCGCGTGACGCGCATCGGCCGCCCTTCGGCGAACGAGATCGTGACGGTGCTCGGCGGTTGCTTCTTCTCCATGACCCCGTGGCCCGTCCGGCCGTCCGAATTCATGATGGCGCTGGAGACCGCGTCCGAGCCGCTGGGGACGCGCAGAAGAACCCGCCCGGCGCGCAGGTCCGCGCCGGGGGCCTTCACATCGAGGGCGTGCACCGTGACCTCGCCGACGGTGCCGCCGCCCAGCGGCCGGGGGCCGACGTCGGCGAGGCTGTAGCCGATCGTGTGCCCGTCCCCGGCCCAGGTGATCTCACCGATGACGGCGGGACCGCTCGCCTCCCAAGCGCGGCGACGTCCCGAGGCGTCGAGCACCTCCAGCGTGGCCCGCGGCGGGTCCACAGCGTGTGAAGCCTCCTGCCGCCGCTCCTCGTCCTTGGCACAGGGAGCCGTCGCGTAGGCGATCCGCCGGCCGTCCCGGCTCACCGCCAGGCCGGCCACGAGCGCCGGAACGTCGCCCCCGTCCAGCGATGCGATTCGGGTGACGTGGCCGTCGGCTCTGAGCTTGAACCGATAGAGCCGCGACCGGCACGCCTCGGCCTGCGCCGCGGCCACCAGGACCGTCCCGTCCGGCCCCGCCAGGATCTCCCGGACCTCCCCCGCACCCGGCGGCGGCGCCACTGACTCGGCGAGCCGCAAGGTCCCGGCCTTGACGTCGCGCACCTGTAACCACGGAGTGCGCCCGTCCCTCGCCAGCCGCTGGCCGTCGCCGCCCGCGGTGAGCAAGAACCGCGGTTTCCGGCCGCCCGGGTAGAGACCCTGTGCGGGGGTGTCCCCGCCCACCGTCAGCCCCACTCCCACCACGGACGCGATGACGAGCAGGGCCAGCGCCCCCGGCGCGGCCCATCGCCGCACCCGCCACGACATCGGCTCACGTTCCCCGAGTAAGTTCGCGCCCGGTGCGCCGTCCGGATCCTCGGCCATCCGGCGATGATCGCACCGCTCCGCACGGCCCTGTGGCGCCTTGCCGGAACGCGCGTCCGGACCTGCACCGACGAGCGCGTCCGAAAGCCGAGGAGCCCGGCGGGTCCCCGGGCGCGGCGCACGGGTTATGGTGTGGGCGGCGACTTGTGGAGGAAGCCGGTGCGAATCCGGCGCGGTCCCGCCACTGTCACCGGGGAGCGGACCCCAGGCGAGGCCACTGCGTGAGCGGGAAGGTCGGGGCGAGCGACGATCCGGGAGCCAGGAGACTCCGGGGCGCCGCCGTTTCAGCCTGCGATTCGGGGCGAGGACCCCGGGTGAGGACTCGATCCGCGTGATCCTGCTGCTGTCCACCTCGGACACCGACCTGCTCAGCGCGCGCGCCAGCGGCGCCGACTTCCGGCTCGCCAACCCCGCGCGGGTCTCCGTGGACGAGGTTCCCGGGCTCGCCGAGGGCGCCGACCTCGTGGTGGTGCGGCTCCTCGGGGGACGCCGGGCCTGGGAGGAGGGCCTGGACGCCCTGCTCGCCGGGCCCCGCCCGGTGGTGGTGCTCAGCGGGGAGCAGGCTCCCGACGCCGAGCTGATGGAGCTGTCCACCGTGCCCGCGGGAGTGAGCGCGGAGGCCCACGCGTACCTGGCGCACGGGGGCCCGGAGAACCTGGGCGAGCTGTACCGGTTCCTTTCCGACACCGTCCTGCTCACGGGTTTCGGCTTCGCGCCCCCCGCTCCCACTCCCACGTGGGGCGTCCTGGAACGGGCCTCAGGGGACGGCTCGGCGCCGGGCGGCGACGGGCCGCTGATCGGGGTCCTGTACTACCGGGCGCACCATCAGGCGGGGAACACCGCGTTCGTCGAGGCGCTGTGCCAGGCCGTCGAGGCGAAGGGCGGACGGGCGCTGCCCGTCTTCTGCGCCTCCCTCCGGACGGCCGAGGGCGACCTGCTGGAGACGCTCGGCCGGGCCGACGCGCTCGTGGTGACCGTCCTGGCCGCGGGTGGGACGAAGCCGGCGATCGCGGGCGCGGGCGGGGACGACGAGGCGTGGGACGTGGGGGCGCTCGCCGCGCTGGACGTCCCGATCCTGCAAGGGCTGTGCCTGACGAGCGAGCGGTCGGCCTGGGAGTCCAACGACGACGGCCTGTCGCCGCTGGACACGGCGACGCAGGTCGCGGTGCCGGAGTTCGACGGGCGGATCATCACGGTCCCGTTCTCGTTCAAGGAGACCGACGAGGACGGGCTGAGCGTCTACGTCGCCGACCCCGAGCGGGCGGCGCGGGTCGCGGGGATCGCCGTGCGGCACGGCGCGCTGCGGCACGTCCCGGCGGCGGACAAGAGGGTCGCGCTGATGCTGTCGGCGTACCCGACCAAGCACGCGCGGATCGGCAACGCCGTCGGGCTGGACACGCCCGCGAGCGTCGTGCGGCTGCTCGCCGCGATGCGCGAGCGCGGCTACGACGTGGGCGGCGACCTGCCGGGCGAGGGCGACGCGCTGATGCACGCGCTGATCGCGGCGGGCGGGCAGGACCCCGACTGGCTGACCGAGGAGCAGCTGACCGGGAACCCGGTGCGCATTCCCGCCGCCCGGTACAAGAGCTGGTACGCGGGACTGCCCGCGGAGCTGCGCGCGGACGTCGAACGGCACTGGGGGCCGCCGCCCGGCGAGCTGTTCGTGGACGACTCGGGCGACGACCCCGAGGGCGAGATCGTGCTGGCGGCGCTGCGGTCCGGGAACGTCGTGGTGATCGTCCAGCCGCCGCGCGGCTTCGGCGAGAACCCCGTCGCGATCTACCACGACCCCGACCTGCCGCCGAGCCACCACTACCTGGCCGCCTACCGGTGGATCGCGGACGACTTCGGCGCGCACGCGGTGGTGCACGTCGGCAAGCACGGGAACCTGGAGTGGCTGCCCGGCAAGTCCGCCGGGATGTCGGCCTCCTGTGGGCCGGACGCGGCGATCGGCGACCTGCCGCTGGTCTATCCGTTCCTGGTGAACGACCCCGGGGAGGGGACGCAGGCGAAGCGGCGGGCGCACGCGACGCTGGTCGACCATCTGATCCCGCCGATGGCGCGCGCCGAGAGCTACGGCGACATCGCCCGGCTGGAGCAGCTGCTGGACGAGCACGCGAACATCGCGGCGCTCGACCCGGCCAAGCTCCCGGCGATCCGCGCGCAGATCTGGACGCTGATCCAGGCGGCGCGCCTCGACCACGACCTCGGGCTGGACGACCGCCCGCACGACGCCGAGTTCGACGACTTCCTCCTGCACGTGGACGGCTGGCTCTGCGAAGTCAAGGACGTCCAGATCCGCGACGGCCTGCACGTGCTCGGCGCCGCGCCGGAGGGGGAAACGCGGGTCGACCTGGTCCTGGCGATGCTGCGGGCCCGGCAGATGTGGGGCGGCTCGGTGAGCCTGCCCGGCCTGCGCGAGGCGCTCGGACTGGACGAGCAGAGCACCGTCCGGCAGGACGTCGACGCGTTCGAGGAACGGGCGCGGGCGCTGGTCGCGGCGATGGAGGAGCGCGGCTGGGACCCGGCAGCGGCCGACGAGCTGGCGGACGGACAGGCCGCGGAGGTGCTGCGGTTCGCGGCGACCGAGGTCGTGCCGCGGCTGGCGCGGACCGCCGACGAGATCGGCAACGTGCTGCACGCGCTGGACGGCGGGTACGTGCCGGCCGGGCCGAGCGGCTCCCCGCTGCGCGGGCTGATCAACGTGCTGCCGACCGGCCGCAACTTCTACTCGGTGGACCCGAAGGCCGTGCCGAGCCGGCTGGCGTACGAGACGGGCCGGGCTATGGCGGACTCGCTGCTGGCCCGCTACCGCGAGGACACCGGCGAGTGGCCGCGGTCGGTGGGCCTGTCGGTGTGGGGCACGAGCGCCATGCGCACGTCCGGCGACGACATCGCGGAGGTCCTGGCCCTGCTCGGGATCCGCCCGGTGTGGGACGAGGCGTCCCGCAGGGTCACGGGCCTGGAGCCGGTGCCGTTGGAGGAGCTGGACCGGCCCCGCGTCGACGTGACCATCCGGATCAGCGGGTTCTTCCGCGACGCGTTCCCGCACGCGGTGTCGATGCTGGACGACGCCGTGCGGATGGCGGCGGCGCTCGACGAGCCCGACGAGGACAACTACGTGCGCGCGCACGTCCGGGCCGACCGCGCGGCGCACGGCGACGAGCGGCGGGCGACCCTGCGGGTGTTCGGGTCGCGTCCCGGCGCGTACGGGGCGGGGATCCTGCCGCTCATCGACAGCCGCAACTGGCGTGACGACTCCGACCTCGCCGAGGTGTACGCGGTGTGGGGCGGCTACGCCTACGGCCGCGACCTGGACGGCGTCCCCGCGCGCGGGGACATGGAGAACGCCTACCGGCGGATCAGCGTCGCGGCGAAGAACACCGACACCCGCGAGCACGACATCGCCGACTCCGACGACTACTTCCAATACCACGGCGGCATGATCGCCACCGTGCGGGCGCTGACCGGGAAGGCGCCGCGCGCCTACATCGGCGACAGCACCCGCCCCGACGCCGTCCGCACCCGCACGCTGGACGAGGAGACCTCGCGGGTGTTCCGGGCCCGCGTGGTGAACCCGCGGTGGCTGGCCGCGATGCGCCGGCACGGCTACAAGGGCGCGTTCGAGTTGGCCGCGACGGTCGACTACCTGTTCGGGTACGACGCGACGGCGGGCGTCGTCGCCGACTGGATGTACGAGAAGCTCGCGCGGACCTACGCGCTGGACGAGGAGAACCAGGCGTTCTTCAACGAGTCCAACCCGTGGGCCCTGCACGGCATCACCGAACGCCTCCTGGAAGCCGCCGACCGAGGCATGTGGGAACACCCCGAACAGGAAACCCTGGAAGCCCTCAAACGCCTCTACCTACAGGTAGAGGGAGACCTAGAGGACTCCTAGAACCCTCTAGGTCACCTCACAGCACTCCTCAGCCGTCACGCGAGCGCGCGCCCTGACCGGCGGGGCAATGCCGAAGGCGAGCCCCGCCGGGAAGATCGCGAAGCGATTCGCGCTCGCACAAGCCCGGTCACGAAGCGAGCCCTGGCGAGCGCCGTGGGCCAGGATTGCAATTAGACACTGTGGCGACGGCGGCCTGGCCGAGGCTGACGCCGCCGTCGTTGGGCGGCACGCGGTGGTGGGTCAGGACGTCGAAGCCCGCGTCCGTGAGGCCGGTGACGGCGCGTTCGAGGAGCAGCATGTTCTGGAACACGCCGCCGGACAGGGCGACGGTGCGCAGGCCGGTCGCGTCGCGGACGCGCACCGCCGCGTCCACCGTCAGCGCGGCGACGCCGTTGTGGAAGCGCGCCGCGATGGCCGGGGCGGGGACGCCCGCGCGCAGGTCCGCGACGACCGCGCCGACCAGGTCGGCGCCGGCGACGGTGAAGGCGCCCCCGCCGGCGCTCCGCGCGAACGACGCCCGGTAGGCGGCGCGTTCGGCGGGATCGGCGAGCTGTTCGAGCTCGACGGCGGCCTGTCCCTCGTAGGTGACGCGGTCGCGGACGCCGAGGACGGCGGCGACCGCGTCGAACAGGCGGCCCATGCTTGAGGTGAGCCGGGCGTTCATGCGGGCGAGGGCGGTGACGGCGTCCCAGTTGGGGCGGCGGGCCACCGGCAGGTCGTCCGGCACGCCGTAGGCCGCCGCCATCCGCCAGGGCTCGCGGATCGCCGCGGCGCCGCCGGGCAGCGGCACCGGCGCGAGGTGCCCGGCGCGGTCGAAGCGGGTCAGGTCCGCGACGAGGAACTCGCCGCCCCACAGCGTGCCGTCCGTGCCGTACCCGGTCCCGTCGAACGCCACGCCGATCACGGGACCGGACGCGCCGTTGTCGGCGAGGCAGGACGCGATGTGGGCGTGGTGGTGCTGGACGGCGACCGACGGCAGGTCCAGGTCGAGCGCGTACTTGGTGGACAGGTAGTCGGGGTGCGGGTCGTAGGCGACGGCCTCGGGCGTGATGTCGAACAGCCGGCGGAAGTGGTCGATGCCCTGCTGGAACGCGCGGAGCGTCTCGTAGTTGCCGAGGTCGCCGATGTGGTGGGACATGAACGCCCGGCCGTCGCGGGCCAGGCAGAAGGTGTTCTTCAGCTCGGCGCCGCAGCCGAGGACGGGCGGTCCCGCCGGGATCGGCACGGGTTCGGGGGCGTAGCCGCGCGAGCGCCGCACGGGCAGCGGGCGGCCGCGGAAGGCGCGCACCACCGAGTCGTCGGTGCGGACGTGGATCGGCCGGTCGTGGGTGAGGAACGCGTCGGCGATGCCGCCGAGCCGTTCCAGCGCGTCGCGGTCCCGGTGGGCGATCGGCTCGCCGGCCGCGTTCCCGCTGGTCATGACGAGCGGCTCGGTGACGAGGAGGTGGTGCAGCGGGGTGTAGGGCAGCATCAGCCCCACCGAGCGGTCGCCCGGGGCGATCGCGGGGGCGAGCGCCGCGCCGGGGCGGCGCCGCACCGGCACGATGGGCCGCCGCGCGTCGAGCAGCAGCGCCTCCTCCGCGGCGTCGAGGACGCACAGTGCCCGCGCCGCCGCGAGGTCGGGGACCATCACGGCGAACGGCTTGTCCTCGCGGTG
>NZ_CAACVB010000223.1 GCF_900659635.1 Actinomadura roseirufa
GGCCTCGCGCTCGGCCTCCCGCAGGCGGCCCTCGGCGCGCAGGGCGACGGCGAGGTTCCCGCGCCCGGCGATCGCCGCCGGCGCGCGCCCGCCGTGCCGCTGCCGGATCGTCGCGAGCGAGGCCCGAAGCTCCACGACACCGACGCGACGGCTCTCGTGCCGCAGCGCGGCGAGGTTGGCCTCCAGCAGGGGCCGCGCCGGCGGGGGCGCGTGAATGAGGGCCCTCGTCACAGCTACCTCGGCGGCGTTGTCGCGGCCGAGCCCGTACAGCGCGACCGCGAGGTTGTTAAGGGCGATCGCCGTCTCCACGTCGTCCTCCGGCCAGGACTCCACGGGCCCGCGCAGCGCCGCCACCACCCCGAGGTAATCGCCCGCGTCGAGCCGCTCGCGCGCCAGGACGTTGTGCCGCGCCCGCCGGCGGTGCTCGTCCCGCAGCTCGTGCGCGATGGTGGCGGCGAGGCCCAGCGCGCCGCACGCCACGAGGAGGATCACCGGTGACGGCCCGTGCCGCCATGCCGAGAACACCAGGGCGAGACCGGCGCAGGCCGCGGCGAGCAGCGTCAACACCTGCGGTGCCCGGGACGGCGCCGGGCGCTCGCCACTGTCCACGCGGCCCCGCAGCAAGGGCGTCCGGGACGCGGGCGGCGCGGCGGCGGACGAGGGCGGGCCGGTCTCGAACTCGTAGGCCATGAAGGTGGGCACGTCCGGGGCCTGTCCGTGCGGTACGGAGGCCGACGGGGGAGGGGCTTCCCGAGAAGGGCCCGGTGCCGTGCCCGGGGGCTTGACGGGGGCTCCCGGTGGAGGTTCCTCCTCGTCCGCCGTCAGGAGCGAGACGAGGTCCGCCGCGGTGGGGCGCTCGGCCGGATCGCGGGCCAGCGCGGAACGGACCACGGGCAGCAGGTCGTCCGGTACCCCGTCCAGATCCGGGGTGCCCTGAATGATCCTGAAAAAGGTCGACTCTAAGGTGCCGGAGCCGAAGGGCGGCCGTCCCGTCGCGGCGTAGGCGAGGAGGACGCCCAGAGCGTGGACGTCGGCGGCCGGGCCCGCGTCCTCCCCCTGAAGGATCTCCGGGGCGAGGAAGCCCGGCGTGCCCAGGACCACGCTGGTCATGGTCAGTCCGCTCGTGGCCGGTTCCTGCCCGAGCCCGAAATCGATCAGTACCGGCTCACCGTCGTTCAGCATCACGTTGGCGGGCTTCACGTCGCGGTGCACGATCCCCGCCTCGTGGATCGCCGCCAGCGCCGACGCCAGCCCCACGGCCAGCCGCCGCAGATCCCGCCCCCGGATCGGCCCGGACTCCTCGACGGCGTCCTCCAGCGTCCGCCCCGGTACGTACTCGATCACGATGTAGGGCTGGTCGGCCGTCATGTCGGCGTCGAGGACCTCCGCCACGAACGGGCTGTGCACGCGCCGCATCGAGTCGACCTCGCGGGCCAGCCGGCGGCGCGCCGCCGCGTTCCCCGCGACCAGCGGCGAGCGGAGGATCTTGACGGCGGCCTTGCGTCCCCCGTGGTCGGTGGCGAGGTACACCGCGCCCGTGTGCCCTTCGCCGAGCTTGCTGAGCGGGGTGTAGGGACCCATCCAGGGGAGGTCGCCGTGTTCGTGGAATGGCCCTTCCATGCCCTCTCACAGACAGTGACGGCGGGGTCTCAGCTCACGGTAGCCCCGCCCGGCCGTCCGCGACGCGACTCGGCCGTCCGAGCGCAGGCCAGTTCCGGCCCCGCGCGGTGGACGGGAGGGACGGTCCGGCCGTTCTTTGCCCAGTGGGGCGCCCTATCCCTTCTCTTCCAGATGGGGGCGGAGCAGAATGGGGGGCATCATCACGGCAGGTCGGCACAGCTGAATCCAGAATCCCTCGCTCCCGTACCGGACGGGACCGTCCCCTCGATGGGCCGGTCCCAGTAGTCGAGACGAGAGGGAAGCGCCCATGACTTCCGCACATCTGGACGCCGCGGCCGTGCACGACCTGGACGCCGGGTTCGCGGGCGACGTCCTCCTGCCCGGTACGCCCGGGTACGACGACGCCAGAACGCTGTTCAACGCGATGATCGACCGGCGTCCCGCCGTCATCGCCCAGTGCGCCGACACCGGCGACGTCGCCCGCGCGATCGGGTTCGCCCGCGACCGCGGGCTGGAGATCGCCGTCCGCGGCGGCGGCCACGGCGTCGCCGGGACCGCGCTGAGCGAGGGCGGTCTGGTCGTCGACCTGCGGCGGATGAACCGGACGCGGGTCGACGCGGACGCCCGCACCGTCCGCGTCGGCGGCGGCGCCACGATGAGCGACCTGGACCGGGCGACCCAGCCGTACGACCTCATGACGATGGGCGGCCGCGTCTCCACCACCGGAGTCGGCGGCTTCACGCTGAGCGGCGGGTCGGGGTGGCTCGAACGCAAGTACGGCCTGGCCTGCGACAACCTTCTGGAGGCCGAGGTGGTGACGGCCTCCGGCGAGCTCGTCCGCGCCGCCGAGGACGAGAACCCGGACCTGTTCTGGGCGCTGCACGGCGGCGGCGGGAACTTCGGTGTGGCCACCTCGTTCACGTTCCGGCTGTTCCCGCTGCCGGCCCTCACGCTCGCGCTCCTGCTGTGGCCCCCGGAGGCCGGCGAGGAGATCACCGCCGCGTACCGCGACTTCATGGAGACGGCGCCCGACGAGATCGGCGGCGCCGCCATCTTCCTGTGCCCGCCGCCGGAGGAGTTCGTCCCCGAGCCGATGGTGGGCGCGCTGTCGTTCGCCCTCCTGATCCTCTACGCCGGGACCGGCCCCGAGGCGGACGCGGCGATCGAGCCGATGCTGCGGCTCGGCAACGCCGGCGGCGTCGTCACGCGGATGCCCTACGCCGACATGCAGTGCATGTTCGACGACCCGCCCGGGTTCCGGAACTACTGGACCGCCGAGTACCTCGCCTCGTTCCCCGACGAGGCGGTGGAGCGGTTCGCGGCCCGGTCCGCCGGGATGATCGCCCCGTCGCCGTCCCTGCAGACCCTCTTCCCGCAGGGCGGCGCCGTCGCGCGCCGGGCGACGGACCAGCCGACCCCGTGGCGCGGCGAGCCCTGGGCGGTGCACCCCCTGGCGCTGTGGGACGACCCGGCCGACGACGAGCGCGCCGTCGCGTGGGTGCGCGGGCTGCGGCACGACATGCGGCCCTGGGCCAGCGGCGCCGTCTACCTCAACTTCATCGGCGACGAGGGCCGCGACCGGGTCCGCGCGGGGCTCGGCGCCGAGAACTACGAGCGGCTGGCCGGAGTGAAGGCCCGCTACGACCCCGAGAACGTGTTCCACCTCAACCACAACATCAGGCCCCGCTGAGCGGGGTCACCAGGACCGCGCGGCGCGCAGCAGATGGTCGCGGACCATCGCCACGTGCGGGTTGCCGGACGCCCCGGCGCGCCGGACGAGGAACGCGGTGTTGATCGGCGGGTCGGCGGGCTCCAGCAGCGGGACCAGCGCCCCCGACGCCAGATCGCCCGCGCACAGGTAGCGGGGCAGCACCGAGACGCCGGCCCCGGCGGCGACGGCGGCGGCCACCCCGCGCAGGTCGGGCACGACGACGGCGGCGGGCCCGGCCAGCCGGGTACCGAAGACGTGCCGCCAGTACCGGCGCAGGATCGGCAGGTCGGCGGCGTAGCTGACCAGGGGCGCCCCGCGCAGGGCGGCGGGCCCGTCCCGCTCCGCCCGTCCGGGCCCGATCCGCTCGGCCCAGGCGGGCGCGGCGACGAGCACGAACTCCTCGTCCATCAGCACCTCGGCGTCCACGACCCGGCCGCGCGGGCGGACCGACGACACCACGAGGTCGGCCTGCCCGTGACGGAGCCCGGCGAGCAGGTCGTCGGCGAGCCCGGTGCCGACCCGCAGCCGCAGCCCGCCGTCCACCAGCGGAGCCAGCGCGGGCAGCACGAGGGCGCACAGCATCTCCGCCGGCCCGCTCAGGTGCACCGGGCCGGGCGGCGCGCCGGTGCCCGCAGGCGCGTGCCCGGCCGCGCCGACCAGGGCGTCCAGCGGCCCGGCCACCTCGGCGGCCAGCTCCGTGGCGGCGGGGGTGGGCGACACCCCGCGCGGCAGCCGCTCGAACAGCCGCCGCCCGAGCCGCCGCTCCAGCGCGCGGATCTGCGCGGTCACCGTCGGCTGGGACAGTCCCACCAGCGCGGCGGCGGCGGTGAAGGACCCGCTGCGGTGCACGGCGAGGAACGTCCGGAGCTGGTTGAGGTCCGGTGGGGCGCCGCCATCGGGATTCCTATCGGTCACTTCGCCAAGCCTATTTGTCGGCCCGAAGCCCGGCTGCCTAGCCTCAAGATCGGTGGGACGGGCCGCGCGGCCCGTCCGCCCCCTGAGACCGCGATGACACGGAGACCACGATGGCGAAGATCCTTTTTGTGCTGTCCGGCGCCGACCACTGGACGCTCAAGGACGGCACGAAGCACCCGACCGGCTACTGGGCCGAGGAACTGGTGGTGCCCCACCGCGCCTTCACCGGCGCGTCCCACGACGTGGTGATCGCCACGCCCGGCGGCGTGCCGCCCACCGCGGACCCGGCCGCCCTGACCCCCGACGCCAACGGCGGCCAGGCGGGCGCGGACGCGATCGTCGCGGCCCTTGACGCGATCGCCGGGCTGCGCTCCCCGATCCGGCTTGAGGACGCCGACCTGGCCGACTACGACGCCGTCTTCTACCCGGGCGGCCACGGCCCGATGGAGGACCTCGCCGTGGACGAGGTCTCCGGCCGGCTGCTCACCGCCGCGCTGGACTCGGGCAAGCCGCTCGGCGTCGTCTGCCACGCCCCCGCCGCGCTGCTGGCCGCCAAGCGCCCGGACGGCACGGCCACGTTCGCCGGCTACCGGCTGACCGCCTTCAGCAACGCCGAGGAGACCCTGGCCGGCCACGCCGACCGCGCCTTGTGGCTGCTCCAGGACCGGCTGACCGAACTGGGCGCCGACTTCGTCCACGGCGAGCCGTGGGCGCCCCACATCGTCGTCGACCGCAACCTCTACACGGGCCAGAACCCCGCCTCGTCCGGCCCGCTGGCCGAGGCCGTCCTCAAGGCGCTCGCCTGACCACCCCCCGGTCAGGCGACGCCCCCCGCTGAGGGAGCACCCCTCAGGTGAGCAGCCCGGTTGAGGCAGGTCAGATGCCCGACCGGGCTGGTCGCGTTTCCGCTGGGATCTCCGCCCGCACCGGCGTGGGTCAGAGCTTCTGAGTGGAGAACGGGTCGTGCTCGGCGAGAAGCTTGTCCAGCCGCGCCTGGTCGACGCGGCTGGTGATGCTCTGGTGCTCCTGCCGGTCCCGCACGCACTTGGCGAGCGTGAACGTCGAAGTGATCACGTACAGCACGCCGAGCCCGAGGAACGCCCGCACCCACGCCCCGACGGGCAGGTAGGCGACGCCCACGGCGACGGACACGGCGGACACGGCGAACGAGACGACGGCCTGGACGAAGAACGCGGTGGTGCTCGGGGACGGTGGAGGAGCGGAGTTCGTCATGCCCCCGAGTCTGTGATCGGCCGCCCGCGTCCGCATGAGTACGAGTACCCGACCTCGTTTGAGTACCGAAGGGAATCCACTCTATTTTCGAGTTAACGCTTCGCGATTAACGAACCACCCTTAGTGTTCGCCGCATGGTCACCGTCAACCACGAGCTGCCGCTGGAGATGATCCGCAACCGGCCGCAGCTCGTCCCCACCCTCTTGCGGGGCGTCTTCGGCGTCGACGTGCCCGCCCACGACCGGGTCACGCTGGCGTCGGAGTCCTACGCCGACCTCAACCCCGCCGAGCTCCGCTGCGACGCCACCGTCCTGCTGGGCGACCCCGACGCCCCCTCGCTCGGCGTCGTGGCGGAGTCGCAGCTGAGACCACGGATCGAGAAGACCTGGAGCTGGCCCGCCTACCTGGCGCTGCTCCGCCTGCGCCGCAAATGCGACGTGACGCTGCTGGTGTTCTGCCCCGACCGCGCCAGCGCCCGGGGCTGCGCCGCCCCGATCGACATGGGCCACCCCGGCTGGGTCCTCAGACCCCTGGCCTTCGCCCCCGAGGACCTGCCCCCCGTCACCGACCCGGCCACGGCCCGTGACCTGCCCGAACTCGCCGTCCTGTCCGCCCCCGCCCACGCCGACGGCCCCCAGGGAGAAGCCGTCGTCCGCAGCCTCTCCGCCGCCCTCGACACCCTCGATGGTGACAGCGGGCCGCTGTACCATGACTATCTGATGTCGCAGCTCTCCCTGGCCGCCCGCAAGCTCCTGGAGGAGACCGTGAAGATCGAGGACTACCAGTGGCAGTCGGACTTCGCCATCGAGCACCAGGCTTTGGGTGAGGCCAGGGGCGAGGCCAGGGGCGAGCGTAAGGCGCTGCTCAACGTGCTGAAGGCGCGGGGGATCGCGGTGCCCGACGATGTGCGTCGGCGGGTCATGGCGTGCACGGACTCCGACCAGCTTGAGCGCTGGGTCACCCGCGCCGTCACCGTCGATGACATCAACGATCTCTTCGACTGACGCTCGGGTGCTGTGAGCTGGAGGAGACCGTGAAGATCGAGGATTACCAGTGGCAGTCGGACTTCGCCATCGAGCACCAGGCCTTGGGTGAGATTAGGGGCGAGAAGAAGGCGCTGCTCAACGTGCTGAAGGCGCGGGGGATCGTGATGTCGGCGGACTTGCGCAAGCGGATCTCCGAGTGCACGGATCTCGACCAACTGGAGCACTGGGTCCAGTGCGCTGCCACCGCCGACAAGATCGGGGAGTTGTTCGACTGACTCTTCGTGGAGGGCCCCGGTGCTCGTGGTGCCGGAGTCCTTCTCATTTCAGGTCGGCTTCGTGGGCGATGATGACCAGGTGGACGCGGTCGCGGGCGTTCAGCTTGGTCAGCAGGCGGGAGACGTGCGCCTTCGCGGTGGCGACGCTGATCGTCAGGTCGGTCGCGATCTCCGGGTTGGACAGGCCGCGGCCGACGAGGGTGAGGACCTCGCGTTCGCGGTCGGTGACGCCGGGGAGCGCGCGGCGGGGGCGGGGCGGTTCGGGGCCCGCGGCGAAGCGCTCGATCAGGCGGCGGGTGACGCTGGGGGCGATGAGGGCGTCGCCCGCGGCGACGACGCGGATCGCGGCGAGGATGTCCTCCAGGGCCATGTCCTTGACGAGAAAGCCGCTGGCGCCCGCGCGGAGCGCGGCGTGCACGTGCTCGTCGTCGTCGAAGGTGGTGAGGACGAGGACGCGGGCCCGGTCGGGACCGCGGGCGAGCACGCGGGTGGCCTCCACGCCGTCCATGCCGGGCATGCGCAGGTCCATCAGGACGACGTCCGGGCGGACGGCGCGGACCAGCGCGACGGCCTCCTCGCCGGTGCCGGCCTCGCCGACGATCTCCAGGTCGGGGTGGTCGGCGACGAGCACGCGCAACCCGGCGCGGATGAGGGGCTGGTCGTCGACGAGGACGACGCGGATCGTCGCGCCGGACATGCGCCGATCGTAGCCGTCCGGGAGCGGGCGGGACATTCGCCCGGCGGCGTACGCCCGGGGGCGATGGCGAATGTGGCCGGCGGCCCGATGCCGGACGGGGGTGCGCGGCGACACCGTTGGTGAATTCCCTGCCGACGGAGTGTGGTCGTTGAAGCCTTGGACGAGGCCGGTGCTCGCGGGTGCGCTGGCATTGCAGATCGCGGGAGTGCTCGTGTTCGCGCTCTCCTATGATTCTCTGGATTTTCGTATCTACTGGCTGGGCGGACATGTCCTCAGCGAGGGTGAGAGCCTGTATCGGGAGCAGCTCGCCGCGCATTGGTTCACCAACACTCCTTTCATGGCGCTGCTGTTCGTGCCACTGGCCGGAATTCCGCTGACGGTGGCGCGGGTGGCGTGGCAGCTGGCGTCGGTGGGAGCGTTCGCGTGGGCGTGTGCGGAGACCATGAAGCTGGCGCGCCGCCCATCGAGGACGGAATTGGCGGCCGTCGTCGTGGCGGGAATGTTTCTGCAGCCGATGTGGCAGTCCCTGTTCCTCGGCCAGGTGAACCCTTTCCTGCTGGCGCTCGTCATGACCGATGTGCGCCGGGTCGCGGACGGACGGCCCGCGGGGATCGGCATCGGGATCGCGGCGGCGATCAAGCTCACGCCGGCCGTCTTCGTGGTGATGCTGCTGGTGGCGGGCAAGGTCAGGGCGGCCTTCACGGCCGCCGGAACGTTCGCGGTGTGCGGCCTGGCGGCGTTCCCGGTGGCACCGGACGCGTCGCGGGTCTACTGGTCCGGCGTCTTCTGTGACACGTCGCGCGTCGGCGTTCCCTACATCAGCAACCAGTCGCCCTACGGTGCCCTGGCGCGGATCATGCACGGAGCGGACAAGGTCGGGGATTGGTATTTCGTAGTGCCTTCGATCGCGGGTTTCTCAGGGCTGGCCGTGGCGGTCCTGTGGGCACGGAAAGGCGACTGGCTTGCAGCGGCGGCGGTGACCGGGGTCACCGGGTTGCTGGTCTCGCCCATTTCCTGGGCGCATCATTGGGTGTGGGTCGTGCCTGTCTTGGTCGTTCTTCTGCGGGACGGTCTGCGGGTCACCGCGGTCTGCGGTTACCTGCTTTTCGTGCTGTCACCGCTGTGGTGGACGCCGCATGGGGGCGCCCCGCGGCAGTACGGTCTTCACGGCGCGCTGACGCTGGTGGCCAACTGCTATCTGGTGGCCGGAGTGATCTTTATCGGGGTGATGGCCGCTCGGCTCCGGGAACGGTGCGTTTCGGTTCCCTCCGCCTTTTCGGCCGAGGCTCCTCGCTCTCGTCGGGGGGTGCGCGATGCATGGTCTTCTCCCTGTCGGACGGACTGCGATGCCCTCAGGGTCCGGGAGCGGCGCGGACGTAAACCATGCGTCTCCAAGGACGGAGAACGGACGAAGACCAGACGGTCTCGGGCCGGCGGCGTGCGGTTTCAGCCGCTCCAGCGGAAGCCGTAGCCGAGGCCCAGCGCCAGGTCGGTGAAGCGGGCCTCGGCCTCTCCGGCCGCGTCGAGCGGCACGAGCGGGAGCCCGGCCGGGTCGTCGTCGAGGGCGCGCGGCGGGACGCCGTCCAGCAGCCACACCCGGGCCGGCGGGCGGTCGGCCGCGAACCGGATCCGCAGCCGGAACTCGGCGCAGGGGTTCAGCGGGGTCAGCGCGTAGTGCGGGGCCATCGGCTGCCCGGCCGGGACGCGGTAGCACAGCCCGAAGGAGTGCCGGTCGCCCGCGCGCAGCGGTCCGGGCGGCCGGACGAGGAAGCGGAAGTGGCTCTCGCTGGGCCGCTCGGTGCCCGCCATCAGCCCGCCGAACAGCATGTCGGCCAGCAGGGTGCGTCTCGCGCCGCTCCCCGCGGCGGGCGCGCGGGGCAGGCTGACCGAGACGGTGATGACCTCCAGCGTCGGCGCCGTCACCACGATCCGCCGCTCCTCGTGGACGGTGGGCGCGTCCTGGTCGAGCCGCAGCAGCGCCTGCACCGACTCGGCGTACCAATCCGCCGCTTTCGAGGGGGCCGCTTTCCCTGGGGCCGCCGCCATGCTGTTCTCCGCACCGCCCCTCCCGGCCGGAGCCCGGGAGGCGGAGGACTCCAGTGCCTCGGCCATGAGCGCGAGGGCGTCGTCCACGCGGCGGCGGGCGGTGCGGACGTCCCGTTCCAGGTGGCGGGCCAGCCAGTGCTGCCGTTCCTGTAAGAAGCGGAGCCGGGGGTCGAGGCCCAGGGCGGCGCGGGCGGCGGTGCGCAGGTCGTCGGGGAGGGCGTCGGCGAGGTCGGCGAGCAGGGCCAGGAGCGCGCGGCGCGGGTCGGCGGGCGGGGTCCGGGCGCCCGGCGGGCCGGTGAGCCGGGCGGACAGGTGGGCCGACAGGCGCGGGCCGAGCCGCTGGAGGAGGTCGGGCGCCTGGACGCCCCGGCCCCGGCAGAGCCTGCGGAACTCGGCGAGCAGGTCCGCCTCGCGTGGCGCCGCGCGGCGGTGCGCGGGCCCCGGGTCGTCGGTCACGGGCCGTCCTCCCCGGCCTGCGGGCGAGCGGGACGGGTCAAGGATGCCACGCGGGCCCGGGCGTCCGCCCGGGTCGTGCCCGGGTCGTGACCGGCCGGTGCCCGGAGCGCGCCGTGCCGGGCCGGTGGTCTCGCTCCGGAGCGAGGAGGTGACCGCGATGGAACCGCACGCGAGGACGTGAGGCGCCGGACGGCCGCCGCCGGGTGACGGCGGCTCTCGGTGCCATTTACCGCGCGCCCGATCAAACCTCGATGCGGTGTCCGCTTTCTGTCCATGATCTGGATGGTCATTCCGCCAACGATGGCCGCCTCGGCGCCGTCTAACACTCGAGATATGCGGATCGTGACTGGAGGTGGCGATGCTTCCACTGGCACAGCAGCTCGAAACGACTGTTGTCGCCCGATGGGGAAGGGAAGTGCGCGTCGAGGGCACCGGATCGAAAGGGGGACCGGTCGCGGGACGCGGCTCGGCGGCGCGCCCGGAAGGGGCGCGGCGGCGCTATTTCGAAGCGGTACTCGGGGAACTGGACTCCCGGCCGCCGAATGCGGACCATTCGGTGATCCATTACACCTATGAGGATCTGTACCGGAGGGCGGGGAACAAGTCGCCGTCCACGCTGTACTACACCTTCGGGGGAGCGGCCAAGGGCGCGCTCGCGCGCCGGTTCCCGCGCGAGACGCAGCTGGCGTTCGGGCTGCCCGACGTCGTCCTCAACGTGGTGATGGAGCTGAAGGCCCTCAGCCACTGGCCCTACCGGCAGGGGTGGCTGGACGAGCTGACCGGCACCGACGACCGCCGGCACGCCGCCGAGACGCTCGTCCGCGTGCTGGCCGGCTGGGCGTCGGTCAACCCGCGGCTCGCGGCGCACGGCGGGTACATGCCGCCCGCCTCGGCGGTGGAGGACCTGAGCGTGGTGTGCCGCCAGCAGGCCCCGGCCGCGGCCATCGCCGCGTTCCTGCGCCGCGTCCTGATGACCGCGGTGGGCTCCCGCGCGGCGTCCCCGGCGGACGTCCTCGACGTGGTGCACGCCGAGCTGATGACGGTGCTCGGCTTCGACCGCCCCCGGTACGTGCTGGAGCTCGTGCACCGGCTCGGCGAGCCGCTCGGCGAGCTGGAGTACCTGATCGCGCAGCTGCGCCCGGACGACCGCGCCCGCGTCGGCGCCGCGCTGCTGGTCCGGCTGGACGGGCTGCGCGAGGTGATCGGCGAGGAGGGGCCGTGACGCGCGACCGTCCCGGCCGTCCGCGGGCCGAGGCCGAGGCCCGGCTCGCGGCGCGCAACGAGACCGCGCTGCACCGGGCGGAGACGACCGGCGACCTCACCCGGCTGGCGGGGGTGCACGCCTCGGGCGTGCGGGAGCTCGGCCCCGGCGACCCGGTGGTGCTGCTCGTCGAGTGCGGGCTGGAGGAGCTGCGCAGCCGCGCGCGCCCGGCGCGCGAGTCGGCCGCCGCGTGGGAGGCGCTGCGCGGCCGGGCCGCGAAGGTCCTCCTCGACGAGGACCCGGTGCTCATGACGATCCGGGCGCACCACGTCCGGTACCGGCGGCTGCGCGGCGCGCGCGCCGACCTGGAGCGCGGGGTCCGCGCCTATCGGGCCGAGTGGCTCTGGCGGTGCGCGCGCCTCGGCGAGGACCACCAGCGGACGAGGGCGATCCGCGCCAACCTCGCCCTGGCCATGCGTGACCGTGGCGATGACGGCGATCTGCCGCGCGCGCTCCGGATGCTGGAAGAGGAACTGGAGCACCGGCTCAGCCGGTACGGCGCCGCGCACCCGTTCACGTGGGTCGCGCAGCTCGTCCTGGCGCAGACCGTGATCCGCGCGCTGGAGGCCGGCGACCCGGCGATCGCCTCCGGGACGGTCCGTCCGGCGCCCGACGCGGAAAGGGCGGTCCGCCTCGCCGAGGGCGTGGTGAACGCGCGGCGCACCCGGTTCGGGCGCGCCGACCGCTCGACGCTGCGGGCGCACCTCGTTCACGCGCACGCCGTGCTGCTCGCCGGGCGCGCGGCCGACGCGCTCCGCGAGGTCCACCACATCCGGGCCACCGCGCGGCGCTCGGGCGTCCCGCTCGACCCGGGGTGGTCCGAACTGCTGCTGGCGCGGGCGCAGGAGCGGACCGGCGACCCGCGGGCGCTGGACACCGCGGCGGAGGCGTGCCGGCTGCGGCTCGACCACTTCCCCGGCGACAGCGTGCAGGTCGCCGAGGCGATGGCGCTGCTCGACCGGCTCGGCGGCACGCCGTAGGACGCCCACCGACGGCTCATGGAGGCCCCTGCCTTGACTCACCACGACGGCGGGCCGCGGGCCCGCGAGACGACCGGGGCCCGCGCGCCGCTGGCCGACCTCGGCGACCGGGCCCTGCGCGCGTCCCTGCGGGCTCGGCTCGGCGCGCTCGGCGTCCCCGGCCTGTCCGGGCGCCCCGCCCACGACGACATCCTGCGGACGCTCGCCGGCGCGCTGCTGTCGGGCCTGCCGCCCGTCCCGCCGGACGGCGCCGGTGCCGCTGCCGTCGAACCGGCGGTCCGGACGGCCGCCGAGCTCCTGGACCGGGGGCGGCGCCGGTATGGCGGACCAGACGGTCCCGCCCTCCGCGCCGCGCTCGGCAGGGACACCTTTCTCTACGGCGCGGTCCTCGCCCTCGGCGCCGCCGCGGGCGGCCCGCCCGCCGACCTCGACCGCGCCGTGGCCGCGCTGCGCCACGCCGTGGAGCTCCTCCCGGACGGCGACGGGCTCGTCCCGGCCGCCGCCTGGGCCCTCGGCTGCGCCCTCGACGAGCAGCACGCCCGGCACGGCGACCTGCGGGACGACGGCGCCGCCCGGCTGTTCCTCGACCGGGCCCCGGGCCTGCTCCGGCGGGCGGACGGCGCCGGGGTGCCCGGCGAGGCGTTCCTCGGCGGCGGGCTCGTGGGGCTCGTCGAGACGGTGACGGCGCGGCGGGACCGGGACGCCGGGGCGCTCGCGGGGGCCGCGGCCCGGCTCCACGAGGCGCTCGACCCGTGCCCCGCGGTCCACCCCTGGAGGCCGCGTCTCGTCGGCGGGCTCGGCGCGGCCTACCTGGCGCGGGGGCTCCTCGACGGGGACCGCGTCGCGTTCTCGCTCGGCCTCGCCTACTGCGTCCGCGCGGCGGACGCGGTGGGCGCGGGCGGCCCGGCGCGGCCCGGCGTCCGCGCC
>NZ_CAACVB010000224.1 GCF_900659635.1 Actinomadura roseirufa
AACCCGCGCGGTTGAAGATCGGTCTCCAGCCCATAGGCGTGAAGCCGGGACATCAACGCCCCAAGCCGCCCAAAAGCCTCCGAATGCTCAATATCATCGAGGCGTTCCTCCATGCCCGCCTCGCCCGTTTCGCTGCCCTTGCTCATAACCGGACCTCGTTTCCGGCCAGGCCCCGGGTTCCCTGGTGTGAGCGCACCAGCCGGGCCGTCTTTATGTCCAATGAAGCCGTCCGCCCCACACGAAACCGCTTCTGGCGTTAGCGTGGAAGACATGGTCTGTGGGTGCCCCCATCCGCGACCACACCCCTGGCAGGTCACACCGGAACGAAACGGTGAGAAACGATGCCCGAGTCATTCGGCGAAGCGCTCAGCCGGCTCATGATCGAGCGAAAGATGGGCGTCCGTGCGCTGGCGAGAGAAGTACCCTGCGACGCATCTCATCTCTCGAAGATCCGCTTAGGACGCAAGGGCACCTCGGAGCGGACGGCACGGCGCCTCGACGAGATCCTCGGCGCGAACGGATCGCTATCCGCTCTCAGGCCGAAACCCCCATACCGCATACCGGGCGGTACCGTGGATCGGAGTCCAACTCCCGACCCCGGGGACGACGACATGAAACGACGCGCCGCGCTGCAGATCATCACCGCCTTGGCCGCTGGAAGCACCATCCCACCCCGTGCCCTCGAAACCATGCTGTCCGGCATCCAGGACGTCTTGGGCAACCCTCTCGACCTCGATGAATGGGAAGCCGCCGTCCACGAGTACGGGCAACAGCTCAGCACCCGCCCGGCCGATGCATTGATCAACGATCTCACCACCGACCTCGTGGGTATCGGTGACCTTCTCAAGCGTCACCTCGACACCGCCGATGCCCCCGGTCTCTTCCGGATCAGTGCCGGGCTCTCTGGCCTTCTGGCGATTAAACTGGGCTACGTCGGCAACCAGCGTGCTGCGCGCCTCTCATGGGCCACCGCCAAGCACTCCGCTGACGCATCCGGGGATCAAGCCTTGCGTGTATGGGTACGTGGACGCGCCGCGCAAGAGGCATTCTGGGCCCAGCGGCCTGGTGAAGTCGTGGCCAAATTGGCATCAGAGGCCATAGAGATAGCGCACGGAACGCCATCGGCGGGACTCGCGCGAGCACACTCCGCCCGCGCATTCGCGGCCGCAGATCAGCAGGATGCTCGGCAGGCGCATCTCTCTCTGGATCAACTGAGGGAGGTTGTTGACCGCCTTCGAGAGCCCGAGGGCATGCTGGCCTCCAGTCCCATGGGCTTTCGGGAGTACCAGTTCCACTGGGCGGAGTCGTATGCACAGAGCCGGATAGGCGCCAGCAAGGCAGTAGCGACCATCTCCCACACTCGCTCCCTCTACCCCTCGACATCGGTCGTCGCTCGCGCAAACCTTTCGCTGATGGGGTCAGCCGTTCTCGTCCGAACGCGAGAGGTCGACAGCGGCCTCGATGAAGCGGTAACCACCCTGCGCAGCCAGCTCGAGGCGAAAGCAGGCCATCTCCCATGGGCAAGGCGGCTGGGCCAGAACGTCTGGGAGGCGCTTCCCCTCCAAGCGCGGATGCTCCCGGCGGCACGGGATCTACGCGAACTGACCACCGCCACCTGAACCCGGACGCGGCTGCGGCCTCGGTCGTTCGTCGGGGCCTCCGGCGTTCGCCTCGTTCAGGTGGTCGGCGCTGAGCTGACGATGCCTTGGGACGCATCGCATCCTGGTTGCGCATCGCGATTCGGGGCCGGACGATCAACGTCGGAGCGAGGGGACGTCAAGGGGCGTGAACCGTCGCGGATCTCCAGCGGGACGCGGGTGGCACCGGGCACCGGCCCGTGTGCACAGGGGTGAAAGCAAGGGCAGGCGGCTGTCGGTGCCTGGGTGAGCCGGGGCGCGGGAACGACGTGAAAGCGACAATGACCGCATGGCTTCAGATCTGGGAGCGGGCTACGAACCTGCTGCGCTTCTTGACCGGATCATCGCCGCGACCGAGTACCTGATTATCACCACCGGTGGCCTCGGTGACGATGACATGCGCGCCCCGTCCCTGTTGCCGGGCTGGACGCGAGCACACGTGCTGACTCATCTGGCCGCGACGCCGAGGGCGGCACTCGCCTCCTGACCTGGGCGCGGACAGAAGAGCCGACAGAGGAATACCCGAGCCTGGCGGCGCGGGCGGCGTAGATCGAAGCGGGCGCCGCACGAATCGCCGACGCGCGGCTCTGCGAGGTGCTCGTCCACCATGTCGATCTGCAGGTCGGGTTCACCCCCGGCGACTGGCCCGCCGACTTCGTCGCCTACGAACTCGACACGGTGACCACGGCCTTCGACCGCCGCGAGAATTCACCCCCCATGCGGCTCCACGCCACCAACACCAATGTTTCGTATGCCATATCCGCCGGCAGCGACCGACCCGTGATCCGAGGCCCCCAGGCATCCCTGCTCGCATGGCTCATGGGACGCTCGGCGGGCGCCGACCTCACCGTCGACTACGGCAGGGCCCTGCCCGTCCCGCCCTTCCTCTACTGACAATCCACCGAACAGGACATGTGCCCCGCCACTAACCTGTCTTGGTGATGAGAGAAGAAGCGGAAATCGAAGCCCTGCTCCGAGGCGCGGGCGAGTCCCTCCGCTTGTTCTGGGAGGCCACCGAGTACGACACACTCGATGACCTGGAAGAGGACGAGGACCAACTCCGGGAGACGTACGCGGCCGTTCAGGCTGTGGCTCCCGACGACCCCACCAGTGCCGTGTGCTTGACGGTCCTGGCGCTGGGAAGGCTGCGAGCACACCTCAACGGCGAGTACGACATAGCGGATGACCCCTTCGAAGCGCCCGACGATCCGCCCGCCGGGCTGGCCACAGACGACGAACTCGGCCGGGATCTGGCCACCGACGTAGTGCGGGCCGCACAGCGCACACTCGACCTCCAGCCCGCCGACAACCTCGCTGCTTTCGCGCTCGCGTGCGCGTCCCATTGGCTGGGCGACCTCACGCCGTCCACCTCCGCCTATCGTCAGGCCCTCCAACTCGACCCCCACGACGACGTCGCCAGAGCACGCATTGAGGCATTGGACAACGTCACACTTGCCGAGCCGCCGACGCCGATCGCGAGCCACCATCCCTACGGCTTTCACCTCCTGGAGATGACCCATGTGGTCGGCCACAGCGGCAGCCTCAGCGGACGGGTCTGGCTGCTGAACGAACCGTCCGCCGTCCGGGAAGCGGCCGATGGATACCTCGACGAATGGTTCAAGTACCACGGTCTCAGCCTCGATGAGGAATTCGGGCTGTGGACTCACCTTCCCGGTCGGCCGATCGAGGAAGCGCCGTTGCGGGATGCGCTCCAGCAAGACGGTAACGGCCACCCGGCCATCGACTGGTCCAAGGTCACGCTGCCGTCCCTTGGAGACCATCGGCTCCCTGTCGGCCACCCGATCCGATGGCTCGGCCAACTGCACTTCTTCGGCCGTACCGAACACGATGATTAGGTCTTGAACACCGGCCCACCGGCAACGTCACCGAGGCATGGCCCCCGGCCCCCGGCGCGACCGGCGTCGCGTCGTCGTCCGGGCCTCTGTCAGGCTTCTCGGGTGAACGTGGAACGCGCCCTCCGGCTCCTCCGTCAATGCGCCTACCTCTTCTGGGACGACGACGGCACTGACGAGATCGGCGCGCTGCTCGCCGAGGCGCGCGCCTGCTACGACGCCGCCGGGAACGCCGATCCCGCGACGGTCGCGATCGGCCGCTCCCTGATCGCGGCGTACGAGCTGCGCCTGTGCACCGACGTGGAGCACCGGGTGAACTCCGGCTGGGACTACGACTGGGACGGTCCGCCCTTCAACGGCGCCCAGGAGGAGGACTGGGACGAGGTGACCGGCCCGGCCGCCGACCGCGCCGCCTCGGCCGCCCGCGCGGCGATCGACGCCGATCCAGGGGACCCGCTGGTGCCCGTGCACCTCGCCCACGCGCTCAGCTGGCTCGGCGACCGCGACGGCGCGGTCGCCGCCTACCGGGAGGCACTGCGCCGCGACCCGGGCGACGACCTCGCCCGAACCTGCCTCAGGGCACTTGAGGCGGACCTCTCACCTCTTCCGGAGCCGGTACCGCGCTCGTACTCCTTCGTCCTGCTGCGCCGACGGTTCCGGATCACCAACTCCGACTGGGGCGAGACCGGTCACGTGTTCGGCGCGCTCGCCGCCGCGCGGCCGGCCGCCGACGCGATGCTCGCCGACAGCACCGGCGCCCTGTTCCGCGAGGAACTCGACGGCCGCCTCGAGCTGGAACTGAGCGTCCACCGGCCGAGCCTTCCCATCACATCGACCGACCTGATGACCCGGGTCCCGCGCGACCCCGACGAAGGCCCGTTCCGAATCGACTGGACGGACATCCAGGGAACTGACACCACAGAACCCTTGCTGCCACCGGGACGACCCGTCCGCATCGGGAACCTGCTCTGCTTCTGAGACCCGCGCCGACGGCACCGTCCCCACCCCGGCACGGGGTCGGCCGACGTCCGGTCTTAGGCGTCCTTCTTCCATTCGATGATCTGGAGGTAGTTGCCGTCGGGGTCGGCGAACGTGCCGAACTTGCCTTTCTCCCGGTCCTCGACCGAGATCCAGTCCACGCCGGCGGCGGTCAGCCGGGCCTGTTCGGCGTCGAAGTCGTCGACGTCGAAGTTGATGATCGTGCGACCCGGCTGGTCGTTGTTCGCCGCGACGTCCTCGCGCCCGTCGATGACCAGCAGGAAGCCGCCCAGGTCGATCGCGCCGTCGCCGGTGAACTCGGGCGCCAGCGCCTTGACGTACCACGCCCGTAGCTCGGCGGGACGGGTCGTGCCGAGCAACATGCTCGTGGGCTTCAGAGTCGTCATATCGAATCTCCTCGTTGCTGTGGGAAATCGCCGCCGCGGTCAGCGTCCGGGTGACGCCGACACCTCAGGACCGGAACTCAGTCGACGAGCGCGCCGCCGGACAGATTGACGATCGTCCCGGTCACGACGCCGGCTCGGTCCGAAGCCAGGAACGCCGCCGTCTCCGCGATCTCGGACAGCGCGGGCAGCCGCTTCAGCAGCGTCCCCTGAGCCAGTCCGTCCTCCAGGAACTCCCGCACCGACTGCCCGGCCGCTCCCGCGACCGGCTTGAAAAGGTCCTTGGTGTAGGAACCCGCCTCCGGCGCATCGGCGACGGCGTGGGGACGTATGCCGATGACCCGGATGCCGTCGGGTGCCAGCTCCGCGGCCAGGACCCGGGAGAACGCCTCCTTACCGGCCGCGCTCACCGCGTGCCCCAAGACGCCACCGACGGCCAGTTTGGAGGCCGGCTCTGACAACGTCAGGATGACGCCGGGACGCCCGCGGCCCATGTGCGGGGCCACGGCCTTGCTGGTGTTGAACAGCGCCCGCAGAAAGCCGTCGATCGGCCGCATGAACTCCTCCAGCGACAGGTCCGCCAGCAATGTCCCCTGGTCGTGCATGACGCTGACGGCGTTGAGAGCGACGTCGATGCCGCCGGCCGTCGCCGCGACCGCGTCGGCGTGCTTCTCGACCGCCTGCTGATCGAGGACGTCGACTAGCGCGGTCTCGACGGTCCCGCCTTCCGCGGCGATGTCACGCGCTACGGCGTCGAGCTTCGCCTGAGTCCGTCCGGCGATGAAGACGCGCGCGCCTTCCCGGGCGAAGACCCGGGCGACGGCGGCGCCGATGGCCCCTCCACCCCCATAGATCACGGCGTTCTTGTCCTTGAGCAGCAACCCGCTCACGTGTTCCCTCCCGTCCCGTCATGGCCGTGGCCTGGTTCGATACCACCGCCGGGATCAAAGAGTAACCACAGTTGATTGTTAAAAACAACTACGATCGAGGGTAGTTTAGGATCGTTTGGGAGGAGGGGTGACCATGCCGACCAGCCGCAGCTATCGGGACTCATGCGGGATCGCGCGGGCCCTCGACGTCGTGGGGGAGCGATGGGCTCTACTGATCGTCCGCGAGCTGCTTCTGACGCCGCAACGGTTCTCCGAGCTGCGGCACGCACTGCCCCACGTCAGCTCGAACGTGCTCGCCGACCGGCTCCGGGAGCTTGAGAACAACGGCGTGATTCGCCATGGACCGGCGGAGGCGGACGATCCGAAGGCATACCAGCTGACCGAATGGGGCCGGAAGCTCGAACCGGTCGTCCGGGGCCTGGCCGGCTGGGGGATCGACGCGCCACAGCCGCCCGAACCGACCTCGCTCAGTGCCGGCTCGGTGCTGATCTTCCTGGAGGAAGCTGCCCGGCCTGATCCCACGGCACCGCCCACGGTGTGCCGTCTGGATCTTGGAGGGCGGGTTTGGACGGTCCGGCTGGCGGAGGGGCGGGTTCAGGTGCGGGCCGGGGAGACGACGACGGCGGACGCCTCGCTTCGGGCGGAGCCCAAGACCCTCGGCACCCTGCTGGCCGACCCGTCCGCCCTCGAAACCGCGTGCGCCGACGGCAGCATCGCCGTCGTAGGAGACCTGTCAGCCATCCGCCGCTTGCTGCACGCGGTCACCCGCCCCGCTCAGCCCAATAGCCCCTAGCGAGCGGCGCCTCACCCTGGGAGAGGCGCCGCCGTCTCCCGGCACATGTGATCACCGGCTCGGCCGGCCGCGCCGATGCGGTCGCGATGGTGCCGACCTCGCTGGACGTCGGGCCGGGCATGGCCGTGCTGGAGGTCGGCACCGGGACAGGGGAAACCCCGCGCCGCGGGGCGCCGCGCTAGTCGAGCGGCCGTCCGACGGTCACGTCGACGTGGTCCGGCACCTCCCCATGCCGGTCGCCGACGCTCAACGTCCCGGTCGGCTCGAACAGGAGGATCGACGCCCCACCCGGGGCGGACGGCTTGTGCTCGACGCCGCGAGGGACGACGAACACCGCGCCCTTGGGCAGCGTCACGGCGCGTTCGCCCTGGTCGTCACGGAGCGCGATGGTCAGTTCGCCGTCGAGCACCAGGAAGAACTCGTCGGTGTCGTCGTGGACATGCCAGACATGGTCCCCGGCGACCTTGGCGACGCGGACGTCGTAGTCGTTCACCCGCGAGACGATGCGCGGGCTCCAGATGTCGGTGAAGGAGGCCAGCGCGGAGCGCAGATCGATCGGTTCGTTCACCCGTCCACTCTCCCGGTTGGCATCGGCCCGGCGTGAGTGCTAGGAATCGCATATGTCGCAAGGATCCTCGCATCGCGTGGTGGTGATCGTCGGCGCGGGCTCGAACCCGTTCGAGCTGGGCGTCGCCACCGAGCTGTTCGGCCTGCGCCGGCCTGAGCTGGACATACCGTGGTACGACTTCACGCTCTGCGCGCCGGGCTCGGTGGTGATGCACGCGGGCATGTTCACCATGTCGGGGATCCCGGGGTTGGAGGCGGTCGAACGAGCCGACACCGTGATCGTCCCCAATCGTCCCGACCCGGAGAACGCCCCTGACGAGGCGATCCTCACCGCGATCCGGACGGCCGCCGCCCGGGGCGCGCGGCTCGTGAGCTTCTGCACCGGCGCGTTCACCCTCGCGGCCGCCGGTGTGCTCGACGGCCGCCCGGCGACCACCCATTGGCGCTGGGCCGACTTCTTCCGATCCCGCTTCCCGTCGGTGCGGCTCGAACCGGACGTGCTGTTCGTGGACGACGGCGACGTCCTGACGGCCGCGGGCAGTGCCGCCGCGCTCGACCTGTGCCTGCACATCGTGCGCCGCGATCACGGCGCGGAGATCGCCAACGCCGTCGGCCGCCGCCTGGTCTTCGCCGGGCACCGCGACGGCGGCCAGCGGCAGTTCGTCGAACGTCCCGTCCCCGCGATCCCGGACACCTCGCTGGCGCCCGTCCTGGCCTGGGCCCAGGAACGGCTCGATCTGCCGCTGACCGTCGCCGACCTGGCCGCCCGCGCCGCGACCAGCCCGGCCACGCTGCACCGCCGTTTCCAAGCCGAACTCGGCACCACCCCACTGGCCTGGCTGACCACCGAGCGCGTCGCGCTGGCCTGCCGGCTCATCGAGAACGGCGAACTCCGGCTGGAGGCCGTCGCGCACGCCAGCGGCCTGGGCACCCCCGCCAACCTGCGCACCCAGCTACGCCGCCAAACCGGCCTCACACCGTCCGCCTACCGGACCCGCTTCGCCCACACCGAACGTGCGAAAGCGACCCCAACCCCCAGCCCCGCCTCCTGAATGCCATCGCCGGACGCGGAACACCGGATCCAACGAGGTGGGCAAGCACGATGACGATGACAAGAAGCAAGGCGACGGCAAGTAGCGGTGGCCGATGCTGCGGAGCTGTCGGCCCGGTTGGTGGCGGAGCTCACCGAGGCGGGTGACCTGACGCCGGACTGGCGGCCGGTGTTCGAGGCGGTTCCCCGGCATCGGTTCGTTCCCGACACGGTGTGGGTCCAGGACGGTGGCCGGTTGGTGCCCGTGGATCGAGTAGACGACGAGGCCGCGTGGCGGGTGCTGGTGCCGTGGACCACCGACTTCCACAACGGCGCGCTGGTGTCGTTCGTGGTGGCCGAGAACGGGGACATGCGGGGCCGGATCGTGGGGAACGTGGCGTTCATGCGGCTACGAGACCAGCGCGGCAAACGCGCCTCGATCGCCCACGACGTGCACGACCTCGCCGGGGCACGCCGCTCCTTCACCCGCACGCACCCCTACGGCGTCCTCGGCGAGTACGACGCGTCGTTGGCGATCGGCCTGAAGGTGCCGCGCTGCAAACTGATCGTCCAACACGACGACAACGGGTCCTACACGGTGTGGCTGATCGATCCGTGGTCGGACTCGTGGGCTGGCCTGGACTACGAGCCGGTGCGGAGAAGTTCCCGGTCCGCCAATCGGGCGTCCGGAACCTGTGGCAGGGAGTAGAGGACGCCCATCACTGGTGGGACGGCCTCAACCGTCCCACCGCCGACCGGTGGGGCCTGTCCGTGACCGGCAAGGACCAGCACATCTGGCTCGACACCGAAAACAACCGAATCGACCGCTAAGGAACAGGCCCCCGCGCGCCGCCTGACGTGAAGTTGTAGCGAGACCGGCCCTGGGAGGTCACGAGACTGCAGGTCTCGCCCAGCTCAGGAAGGGCCGCAGGCGCTCTGGGACCGGATCCGACGTGTGATGCTGCAAGAGGCGGGCAATTTACTTCTACCGACCAACTCTGGACGGCTGGGAGATAGTACAGGTCAACGCAGTAGAGCCTCTCGGAGTGCGGATCCTTGAAGCAAGCGAATGAGATCTGGACTTTCAAGAACGAGAGGTGCGGACGGAAGTTCCGCTAGTCGCAGCATGGTTTGGCAGACGTCGGCAAACGGTTGACCTTGAATTGCCCTTACCCATCGTCCCTTCTCTTCTGTGTCGTCCTGCTCGTTCGCTCGCGCCCACTGAAAAATGCAGGCCTCCACCACGGATCTGGCATCCTGTCTACCTCTCGCGAGAATCTCATTATTGAGATCGCAGACGTCGATGGTGACTTTGCCTTTGAGGGTCAGAGCGGTGTACATGCCGAGGCTAAGGGTAAGTCGCAGGTGATCAAAAGGATCCTCGGCGCTCGGATCGATGAGCAAAGGACGACCTGCGTCGTCGGTCGGGAATTTATCGCCCTTGCGTCCGCTGTTGCAGCCAGAGCAAGCTAAAAGGTGGTTCAACCAATCGAACGTCCTCAGTGGGTTCCGGTTCACCGGCTCGAAGTGGTCGATGTCCAGCCCGCGATTATCTCCGCAGTACATGCAGAACTCGCGACCGATGGCCATTCGTCGTAACGCGGTAACGAGGGGTGGGCGTACATTACGTCGAACAGTGGTATGCCGCCACATGCTTCGAGCGTAAGTGGTTCGTCCGCCGAGTTCGGCTTGCTGTATACCGTCGGTAAGCCTTGCTAGTTCTCGGGTAAGCGATCCGGGCAGCATCTCCCGGTGGATACGGATCATTGATCTGTAGGATCCTTCGGCAGTCGCAAGGCGGCGGCAACCTCTCCCACCCGCGTCGCAGCCGAGCTCGTCAGCTGATCTCTGAGCTCCTGATAGCGCGAGATCTCCCGCTCGTTCGCACTGCCCTCGATTACCTTCGCTTCGAGCTTCACCAGATATCGGCGAAGTCTTTGTGCGGCCTCTGAGTAGGTGCTGTCGAGTCCGAAGAGTTCGGTCAGGACGGCGTCATCTCCGCTTCCGTACACCACGCGCTCGTAAAGATCGTCTGAGACGCGTTCCGGTGCGGCTTCTTCGTCGGGGCCGGGTAGTCGGATCAGACCGCCCGGATCCGCCTCCTGGCAAATATACGGGCTGTGCGTCGTGACGATGAATTGGATCTGTGGAAAATGTTGCTTCAGCCAGGAGCCGATGCGCTTTTGCCAGGAAATATGCAGATGTGCTTCAACTTCGTCGATCAGAACAACGCCCGGAGCGGTGACGATGGGTACGCCCGCTTCCGTGACCGCGAACGGAAGATTGTTGAACGCAAATCGGATTTGTATCAAAAGATCCAGGACCAAAGCCGTGATCGTCCGATATCCGTCACTCATCTCCCGCAGCGGGAAACGGCGGTCCCCCTTCGTGACCCACAAGCCATCGGAGTCCACTTTGCCGATCTTGTAGGAGTCCGGAAGGAGGCCGTCGGAAAGAATCCGCAACGCGGAATCCAGTATCACCTCCGCATCGACTTTTCTTTCGAGGGTCCGCAGGTGTGCCCTGATCAGCCAGCTGATGCCCTCTTCGAGAACGGCGTCTTCTCGGAAGAGGCTGACGACTCGGCCTACTTCTTCGCCCTTGATTCGCCACCGGGATCCAAGGCTGTGCTTTTCGGGTCGACGAAATGGGCCATAGCCGATGCAGAGCCATGCGGGCTCTCCGCGGCGTCGACGCACGTCCGGTGGAAATAGATGTCTTTGATCGGGCAGCGGCCCAGAACTGATGCCGATCGCCCCGCCCTCTCCGGGCACCGAACTCCAACGCCAACCCCATTCCAGTCCCTCTTCAAAATTGAAGAGGACATGTCCGTCATGGGGAGGGATCACGGTCAGCTGTGCTCGCCCCTCCTCGGTGCCCGCAGATACCCACTGGGCCATATCCTCTTCAAAAACGGTACCTGATGAGCCTAGAAAAGTAAGGGCAATGGCGCGCAGTATCGTGGTCTTTCCCGAGCCGTTCCGACCGGCCAGAACAGTCCATCCGGCGTAGCTGCCGTCAGGACGTGTTAGGTCGAGATCGACAACACGTGGGCCTGTGAAGCCCTTAACGTTGGTCAGCCTCAGCCTGGAGATGTACATACCGCGACTCTACGCTGTAGGGGGCGCACAACGAGGCAGAGTGGCTCGACACGAGTAGATGCCGAGATCGCGGAGCTTGCCCTACTGAGTCGGACAAGGGCGGAAGCGACCGGGGCGGTATGGTGAAGTCGCGTGTTGGCCCGGACACACTCTGCGGTAGTTGCCTGGCATGTCACGCCTTAGGGGCGTAGGAACGTTTTCATCCGTAGGACCACGGTCTAGTACTGGACTGTTCGGCTGGGGCCACGTCTCCGGCTCCTCGGCTGGTGGGACCGAGGGCGGTCGCGTTTTATTCGATCAGGTCTCTGGGGTGTAGGGCGGGGCTGCGCCCCAGTTCCAGTGGGGCATGGGGGCCTCTAGTGGGGGGTTCGCGTCGGGTTGGGAGTTCGTGAGGGCTATGCGGGTGCCCCATTCGATGTAGCTCGCGAACGCCGCGCGGAACTCCGGGTCGGCGGGGAGGGCGGCCTCGTCCGCGGCGTCCATGAGAAGGCTCACCCAGCGGCGCCGCTGGGGTTCGGTGATGGCCTTGCCCAGGTGTTGGCGGACCATGTGGTGGTAGCCGCCGCGTTCGGTGCTGTAGCGCTTGGGGCCGCGGAACACCTCGCCGAGCCACATCGCGACGTACCGGGGGTGGCCGGGGTCCATGTGGGCGAAGAGGGGACCGATCAAGTCGTCCTTGAGGACGTGCGCGTAGAAGATCTCGGTGAGCCGTTCGAAGGCGTCGGCGCCGCCCGCCCAGTCGTACAGGGTGGGGACGGACGAGCCGGTGCCGCGCACGGGCGTGGGCTCGTAGTGCCGCATCTCCTCGATCCGCTGCGCGTACGGCTTGATCGCGGCGAGGAAGGCGGGGAAGTGCTCGCCGCCGCGGAAGCCGGTGAGGTGGTCGCCGGCGGACGTCCAGGTGATGCGCAGGATGTAGGAGGCGGGCTCCTCGGCGCATCGGGACAGCTCGTAGTCCACGCACTGCGGCGCGGCGGCGAGGGAGGCGGCGGCGCGCGTGTACGCCGCCTCGAAGTCCTCGGCCTCTCCGGGATCGATCCGGTACCGGACGTATTCGACGATCATGTGCGCCCCCGTGTCCTCGCCGGTGGCGGCCGGGCGCCGCGACCGATCGGGTAATTACTGTAACTCTGTAATCACCCGATCGGAAGCGGAGCGGTCAGGTGCCGGCGCCGCCGCGGGACGACCGCCGGAACAGGGCGGCACCGCCGACGACCAGCGCGAGGACGACCGCCGCCAGGCCGATCCACAGCCAGCCGGACGAGCCGCCGGAGTCCTGCTTGCTCCCGGACGCGGAGTGCCCGTGCCCGCCGCCGGACGAGGACGCGGGGATCCCGCCCGGAATGTCGCCGGGCGCCACGCCGGAGGAACCCATCACGGTGAACTTGTAGCTGCCGGTCACCGGGTGGCCGTCGGCGGCGACGACGCGCCAGCCCACCGTGTACACGCCGTTGGGCAGCTTTCCGGAGACCTGCTCGGTGACGGTGTTGTCGACGGCCTGGGCCTGCCCCGCCTCGTGGCGCTTGCCCTTCGTGTCGGTGATCACGACCTGCGGGAGCATCACCGGGTCGTTGTAGGTCAGGACGACCTTGGTGGGCGGGGTGACGGCGGAGCCGGAGGACGGGGTCGCGGACTTCAGCGCGGTGTGCGCCGAGGCCGGGGCGGCGCCCGCGCCGAGCGTCAGCCCGGCCGCGACGCCCATGGCCAGGACGCCGGCGGCGGCGCGCCGGGCGAGCGG
>NZ_CAACVB010000225.1 GCF_900659635.1 Actinomadura roseirufa
GGCTCCCCGCCTCGGTCTCGGCCGCCAGCGCCGCCACCAGCGCCCCCAGACCCCGCCCGGCCGCCCGCCGCTGCCGCCGCGCACCCGTCCCGATCCGCCGGACCGCCTCGACCAGCCCGAACACCGCGCCCAGATCCCCCGTCTCCTCCAGCTGCGGCGCCACCCGCGCCAGCAGGTCCTCCAGCAGCCGCCACGCCGGCACCGCCGCACCGGCGAAGGGATCCACCGCCGGGCCCTCCATCCCGTACCGGGACGCGCTCCACAGCGCCGCCGCGCACACCTGCCCGTCCACCGGGACCGCCTCCCGGCCCGCCGCCAGATCCGCCAGCGCCGCGCGGACCAGGCCCCGCGTCAGCGCGGCCTGCAGCACCGCGTCGTCGGCGGTCGCCGCCGCGTCCGCCGCGCGCACCTCCACCGTCGGCCACCGCGGCGACGGACGCGCCAGCCAGAACGTCATCGCGGCGTCCACCAGCGTCCCCGCCCCCACCAGCGCCGCCACCCGCCGGTCGTGCTCGGCCGCCGACGCCGACCACGGCGGCACCCCCGCCCCCGGGAACCGCGACATCTCCACCGTCCGCCAGCTCGCGTAACCGGTGTCGCGGCCGTGACCGAACGGGGAGTTGGCCGACAGCGCCAGCAGCGGCGCCAGCCACGGCCGCAGATGGTTCACCACCGCCACCGCCGTCTCCCGGTCCGGGACGCCCACGTGCACATGGCAGCCGCACGCCTGGTAGTCCTCGATCACCTCCCCGTAGACGCGGGTGATCGCCGCGAACCGCTCGCCCCGCGCGGGCGGCGGCGGGCGCCCCTCCATCACCGGCGTCCCCGACGACACCAGCCCCAGCCCGCCCGCCCGCGCCGCCCCCGCCAGCCGCGCCCGGCTCCAGCGCAGCTGCGCCCGCAGCTCGGCCAGGTCCCCGCACACCCCCGTCGCCGCCTCCACCTGCGAGGCCAGCAGCTCGGACTGGAACGACCCGCCCCCCGGCCCCCGGCCGTGCCCCCGCAACCGCGCCAGTACCCCCTCCACCTGCGGGACGCACACCCCCGACACGCCGTCCACCAGCAGGAACTCCTCCTCCACCCCCAGGCTCACCCCGGCGCCGCCCCCGGCCTCCCCCACGGCGCCTCCCGCGGCTCTCCCCCGCACCGCGCGGCCCTCCCCCGCCCGGTCGCCCGCGTCGCACTCGCCCATCCGAACCCCCCGTTCCCCCACGTATCCCGTCACATCGGGACATGCCCCGGCATAACCGGCCCTCCCGCCCCAGGCCAAGATCCTTTGCCGGGGCCGGCGCGGGGCCGGGGACGTCCCCGGGGACCGCTGACCGGATCGTTCCGCCCGCCGCCGCGATGATGCCTGCCGGACCGCGCCCGCGCCCACCAGGATCGAGCCATGAGCACCGACACCGCCCGCACCGCCCGCCGCGCCCTCCTCGTCATCGACGTCCAGGAGTCCTTCCGCCGGCGCCCCCTGTGGGCCGCCGTCTCCACGCCCGACATCGCCGACCGCGCCGCCCGCCTGGTCGCCGCCGCCCGCGCCGCGGGCGACCTGGTCGTGTGGATCCTGCACGCCGAGCCCGGCTCGGGCACCCCCTTCGACCCCGACTCCGGCCACGTCCGCCTGCTGGACGGCCTGGAGCCGCTCGACGGCGAGCCCGTCATGAGCAAGACCTCCCGCAACTCCTTCACCACCACCAACCTGCAGCAGCGGCTCACCGCCGAGGGGATCCGCGAGCTCGTCATCTGCGGCATCCAGACCGAGCAGTGCTGCGAGACCACCGCCCGCCTGGCCGCCGACTACGGCTTCGAGGTCACCTTCGTCACCGACGCCACCGCCACCTTCCCCATCCCGCACCGCGACGCCGACCCCGGCCGCACCGTCGCCGAGATCCTCGCCGACCCCGCCACCCTCACCACCGACGAGATCATCACCCGCACCGAGTACGCCCTGGCGGGCCGCTTCGCCACCATCGCCGCCCTGGACGACCTCGCCCCCGTCACCGCCGGCTGACCGGATACACTGACCGGATCGTGACCGACATCGCCTTCCTGCTCGTGCCCGGCGTGCACCTGCTCGACCTCGCGGGCCCCGCCCAGGTCTTCTCCACCGCCGCCGACATCGGCCTGCCCTACCGGCTCACCTATGTCGCCGAGCAGGAAGGCGTCCTCAGCGCCCAGGGACTCCCCCTGCGCGCCACCACCGCCTGGCCCCGCCTCACCCCCGCCGACACCGTCCTGGTCCCCGGCTGGCGCTTCGCCGGCACCCCCCACGCGGCGCCCATCGGCACCGCCACCGCGCGCCGCCTGGCCGCCCACCACGCCTCCGGCGGCCAGGTCGCCAGCGTCTGCGCCGGCGCCTTCGCCCTCGGCGAGGCCGGGCTCCTGGACGGCCGCCGCTGCACCACCCACCACGAGCTCCAGGACGCCCTCGCCCGCCGCCACCCCCGCGCCGCCGTCGCCCGCGACGTCCTCTACGTCACCGACGACCGCGTCGTCACCTCCGCGGGCATCGCCAGCGGCATCGACCTCGCCCTGCACCTGATCGCCGCCCGCCACGGCCCCGGCACCGCCGCCCGCATCGCCCGCACCATGGTCGTCTTCGCCCGCCGCAACGGCGACGAACCCCAGGCCAGCGCCATGCTCCGGCACCGCGCCCACCTCAGCGACGCCGTCCACCGCGCCCAGGACCTCATCGACAGCCGCTACTCGCGCCCGCTGCCCCTCACCGACCTCGCCGCCGCCGCGGGCGTCAGCGAACGCACCCTCACCCGCCGCTTCGCCGCCGCCACCGGCCTCACCCCCCTGCGCTACCAGCAGGAACTGCGCCTGGAACGCGCCGAGCACCTCATCGGCCAGGGCGCCACCACCGACGCCGCCGCCCGCGCCGTCGGCTTCACCGACGCCCGCATGCTGCGCCGCCTGCGCTCACGGACCCCCGCCGCCTAACCCGCCCGCCCCCCGGCCGGGCGCGAACACCTCGGCGTTCAGCCGAGAGCGGCACCACGGTGCGGCACGCGCCACGGTCGGTGCCGCGCCGCGTCCCGAGCCGCGGCACCCAGGGGCCGGCCGGTCGCCGCGGCGCGGCTCCGGCACCCCGGCGCTCCGTGCCTCACATCCCGGCGATGAGCCTGTCGACGCGTTCGTCGACGGAACGGAACGGGTCCTTGCACAGGACGGTGCGCTGCGCCTGGTCGTTGAGCTTCAGATGCACCCAGTCGACGGTGAAATCGCGCCGCTTCTCCTGCGCCTTGCGGATGAACTCGCCCCGCAGCCGCGCCCGCGTCGTCTGCGGCGGCACCGACTTGGCCTCGAAGATGTCCAGATCCCGCGACACCCGCTCCACCGACCCCCGCTTCTCCAGCAGGTAGTAGAGCCCGCGCCCGCGATGCACGTCGTGGTAGGTCAGGTCGAGCTGGGCCACCCTGGGCGAGGACAGCGGCAGGTCGTACTTGCGCCGGTACCGCTCGATCAGCTTGTACTTGATCACCCAGTCGATCTCCCGGGACACCAGGTCGAGGTCGCCGGTCTCCACCGCCCGCAGCGTCCGCTCCCACAGCTCCAGCACGCGCCGCGTCACCGCGTCGCCGCCGCGCCGGTCGACGAAGTCCCTGGCCTTGTCGTAGTACTCCTTCTGGATCTCCAGCGGGCTCGCCTCGCGGCCGTTGGCCAGCCGCACCTTCCGCCGCCCCGTCATGTCATGACTGACCTCCCGGATCGCCCGAATCGGGTTCTCCAGCGTCAGGTCGCGCATCACCACCCCGGCCTCGATCATCCGCAGCACCAGATCGGTCGCCCCGACCTTCAGCAGCATCGTCGTCTCGCTCATGTTCGAGTCACCGACGATCACGTGCAGCCGCCGGAACCGCTCGGCGTCGCCCAGCGGCTCGTCACGGGTGTTGATGATCGGCCGGGACCGGGTCGTGGCCGACGACACGCCCTCCCAGATGTGCTCGGCCCGCTGCGACACGCAGTACACCGCGCCGCGCGGGGTCTGCAGCACCTTCCCGGCCCCGCAGATGATCTGCCGGGTGACCAGGTAGGGGATCAGCACGTCCGCCAGCCGGCCGAACTCGCCCTGGCGGACGACCAGGTAGTTCTCGTGGCAGCCGTAGGAGTTGCCGGCCGAGTCGGTGTTGTTCTTGAACAGGTAGATGTCGCCGGCGATGCCCTCCTCGTGCAACCGCTCCTCGGCGTCGATCAGCAGCCCCTCCAGGATCCGCTCGCCCGCCTTGTCATGGGTCACCAGGTCGATGACGCTGTCGCACTCGGGCGTGGCGTACTCGGGGTGGCTTCCCACGTCCAGGTACAGCCGCGCGCCGTTGCGCAGGAACACGTTGCTGCTGCGGCCCCACGACACCACCCGGCGGAACAGATAACGCGCCACCTCATCCGGTGACAACCGCCGCTGCCCATGGAAGGTGCAGGTGACGCCGTACTCGTTCTCAAGCCCGAAGATGCGCCGGTCCACACCGCGAGCGTATGCCGCCCGGCGCCCGGTTGGCAGTCCCCGAGCCCCTGTTCGCCGCGATGAGTGATCGGACGACCCCCGTCGACCGGTGCACCCGGGCCTCCGGGCGGGGCGTCCGCGGCCCCACCGGAAACGATCAGCCCCAGGCCGGCGGCCCCCCACTCATGATCGTTATCGGCGATGGGCGTTCTCCGAGCCCGAGGAACGCCCGCCGCGCCCGGCCGGGTCTCGGGCGGGTCGCCGATCCGGTCAGCGGACCGGCGAGCCTTCAGGGCCCGACCACGAAGCCCGGTCCATCCCGGGCCGGCATCAGGGTCACTGATGACGTCGGAGCCCGCGATGACGTCATCGGTGCGCGCGATGACGCCGTCACGGTTATCTCGCTGACAGCTCTCTGAACTGTGCGTTTGTCTTGGGTTCTGTGTGCTCGCCGCACTGTGGCAGCGGGATCCCCGGTGGACAGAGCTGTCGAAGTGACGCCATGGGGGGCAAAGTGACGTCACTTTTGGGTTGACTTGACGTCGTACTGGCGTCATAGTTGGGGCATGGACCTGATGCCGTACGTGGAGAACCTCCGCCGCGAGCTCGCCGTCGCCGCCGCCGCGGGCGGCCCCGACGCCCGCGCGCTGGCCGAGCGCCTCACCGGCGCCCTGGAATCGGCCGCCAGGCTCACCCTGCTGGAGGCGCTGTCGGCGGCGGCGGACGAGATCACCGGCGATCTCGCCCCGGGTTCGGTCGAGGTGCGGCTGCGCGGCGGCGACCCGGCGTTCGTGGTGACGCCACCGCAGCCGGGCCCGCCCCCCGCCGGCGCGGACACCGCCGCGGCGGACGCCGCGCGCGAGGCCGAGCCGTCCCCCGCGCCGCCCGCCGACGAGGGCGGCACCGCCCGGATGACCCTCCGCCTCCCCGAGCACGTCAAGGCCCGCGTGGAGGAGGCCGCCGGACGGCAGGGGATCTCGGTCAACGCCTGGCTGGTCCGCGCCATCTCCGCCGCGTTCGAGCCGGGCCCCGCGAGCCGCGCCGCCGACCGGCCACGGCAGCCCCGCAGCGGGCGCGGCTACACCGGCTGGGTGCGTTAGCGCCCCGCCCGGCCCCGCTCACCGCACCAGGTCCCGCCATCCGTCACCCGTTCATCGCCCGGCCCCGAGGCCGGGACGTTCCACCAGCCATGAGGAGGGCTCCGCCATGCCCGCATTCGCTACCCCCGAGCCGATCACCGCCGACATCCAGGTCTACGTCGGCCAGGTCCGCCTCCACGCCGGCGACCGCGCCGAAACCGTCGTGGACGTGCGGCCCAGCGACCCGTCCGCCGAGGCGGGCGTGCAGGCCGCCGAGCGGACGATCGTCGAGTTCTCCGGCGGGCGCCTGCTGGTCAAGGGCCCCAAGCCCAGGGCCCTGGGGCACCTGCTGCCCTGGCGCGGCTCCATCGAGGTGACCATCGAGCTGCCCGCCGGCTCCCGCGTCGAGGCCGAGGTCTACGCCGACTTCATCACCACCGGGACGCTCGGCCAGACCGTCCTGCGCAGCCACTACGGCGAGGTGCGCATGGAGGAGGCCGGCCCCCTGGAGGTCAAGACCTCCATCGGCGACGTCACCGTCGACCGGGCGATCGGCCCCGTCGAGGCGACCACCTCCACCGGGACCATCCGGATCGCGGCCATCGACGGCCCCGGCACGCTCAAGGCCGCCACCGGCTCCCTCGTCCTCGGCGAGGCGACCGGCGACGTGCAGCTGAAGACCGGCACCGGCGACATCGCCATCGACCGCGTGCGGGCCGGCGTCACCGCCAAGAGCGCCAACGGCCGCATCCGGATCGACGCGGCGATCAGCGGCACCGTCCACATCGAGAACGGCCACGGCAAGGTCGGCGTCGGCATCGCCGAGGGCACGGCCGCCTGGCTGGACCTGCACACCAAGAACGGCGTCGTCCGCAACACCCTGACCGCCGCCGAGGCCCCCGAGGCCGCCGACGCGGTCGTCGAGGTGCACGCCAGCACCAACTACGGCGACATCGACATCCACCGGTCCTGACCCCGACACCAGCAAGGGAGACCGTCATGAGCGACGCGATCACAGCCGAAGGGCTGGTCAAGACCTACGGCGAGGTCACCGCCCTGGACGGGCTGAGCTTCACCGTCCCCCGGGGGACGGTGCTCGCCCTCCTCGGCCCCAACGGCGCCGGCAAGACCACCACCGTGCGGGTCCTGACCACCCTGCTGCGCCCCGACGCCGGCCGCGCCACCGTCGCCGGATGCGACGTCGTCGCCGACGCCCGGCGGCTGCGCTCCTTCATCGGGGTGTCGGGGCAGTACGCCGCCGTCGACGAGCACCTCACCGGCGCCGAGAACCTGGAGATGATCGGACGCCTCTACCACCTGGGCGCCGCGCGCAGCAGGGCCCGCGCCCGCGAACTGCTGGAGCGCTTCGGCCTCACCGACGCCGCCGACCGGCCCGTGAAGGGCTACTCCGGCGGCATGCGCCGCCGCATCGACCTCGCCGGCGCCCTGGTCGCCGACCCGCCCGTCCTGTTCCTGGACGAGCCCAGCACCGGCCTGGACCCCCGCGCCCGCGCCGCGCTGTGGGACACCATCTCCGAACTCGTCGCCGGCGGCAGCACCCTGCTGCTGACCACCCAGTACATGGAGGAGGCCGACCGCCTCGCCGACCAGATCATGGTGGTCGACCACGGCCGCGCCATCGCCCGCGGCACCGCCGACGAGCTCAAGGACCGGGTCGGCGGCAACCGCATCGAGCTGACCGTCACCGACGCCGCCGAGATGGACACCGCCCGCGAGGCCCTGGCCTGGGTCGCCGTCGGCGCCGTCCAGGCCGAGCCGGAGTCGCTCCAGCTCACCGTCCCGGTCACCGACGGGCCCGAGGCGCTGCGCCAGGTCCTCGGCCGGCTCGCCGGCACCGGGGTCCGCGTGCGGGACGCCGGGATGCGCCGCCCCACCCTCGACGACGTCTACCTCACCCTGACCGGGCACCAGGCGCCCGGCACCGACGAGCAGGTCCAGGAGGCCACCCGATGAACGCGCTCACCATGCCCGTCGCCGACGGCTGGACGATCGCCAGGCGCAACGCCCTGAAGATCAGGCGGTCGCCCGACCTGCTCGGCTCGGCGATCATGTTCCCGATCGTGTTCGTGCTGATGTTCGCCTACGTCTTCGGCAGCGTCATCGAGGTCCCGGGGATGTCCTACCGGGAGTTCCTGCTGCCCGGCATCTTCGTCCAGGCCGTCGTCATGGGCGCGCAGATCACCGGCTACACCCTCACCCTGGACCTGCAGAAGGGCATCTTCGACCGGTTCCGATCGCTGCCCATGGCCCCGTCGGCGGTGCTGATCGGCCAGACCGTCGCCGACGTGCTGATGAACCTCGCCAGCCTCGTCGTCATGGCCGTCATGGGGCTGATCGTCGGCTGGCGGGTGCACACCTCGCCGCAGGAGGCCGTCCTCGGCTTCGGGCTGCTGCTGCTGTTCGCCTACGCCTTCTCCTGGTTCACCGCGACCGTCGCGCTGGGCCTGCGCACCCCCGAGAGCTTCAACAACGTCGCCACCATGGTCTCCTTCCCGCTGATGTTCGTCTCCAACGCCTACCTCGACAGCTCCAAACTGCCCACCCCGCTGCGCGTCGTCGCAGAGTGGAACCCCGCCTCCACCTTCACCCAGGCAGTCCGCGAGCTCTTCGGCAACACCAGCGACGCGATGACGACCTCGGACGCCTGGCCCATGCGGCACGCCGTCCCGGCCTCACTCCTCTGGATCGCCGTCATGCTCATCGTGTTCGTCCCGCTGGCGACCCGCCTCTACAAGAAGGCCGTCAGCGGCTGACCGCCCCTCGCGCGCACGGAACCAAGGCGCTCCCCGGCCGACCCACGCCGGAGGAGCGCCTTCGGCCCTTCCCCCACCGGCCCCGCCCCCACCGGCCCGCACGGGGTCGGACTACCAGCGGTCCCAGTGCAGGACCCGGTCCCTCGGGATCCGCGCGGCCGGCTTGAAGTCGGTGCCGATCGTGAAGGCCAGCGGCACGAACGCCGCCAGCATCACCTCCTCGTAGGGCACGTCCAGCACCTCGGCCAGCTCCCGCTCCAGCGGTCCCTGGGCCGTCGTCCACACCGTGCCCAGCCCCCGTGCCCGCGCGGCCAGCATGAAGCTCCACACCGCGGGCAGGATCGAGCCCCACGCCGCCGCCTGCACGGTCACCGGGGCGTGGTCGGTCCGTCCCTCCACGCCCGGGATCACGAACGCGGGCACCCGGTGGATGTTGCCGGCCAGATGGCGCAGGCCGTCGAACACCCGCTCGGTCGAGCCGGGGTGGTAGTTCATGCGCCACAGGTCGCGCTCGGTCAGCGGCTGCCCGGGCGCCAGGGGCAGGGCCCGCAGGAAGATGTCGGCCACCGCGCGCCGCTGCGCCTGCTCGGTGACCGCCAGGAAGTGCCAGCGCTGCCGGTTGCGGCCGGTCGGCGCCTGCGTCGCCAGGTCCACGCACTCGGCGATCAGCTCGCGCGGGACGGGCCGGTCAAAGTCCAGGCGCTTGCGCACCGCCCGGGTGGTGGACAGCAACTCATCGGGCGTCAGGTCCAGGACCATCGGATGTGCCTCCAGCTCGAGCCGTATCACGGGAACGCACCGGACCGTATGTTCGCCAATCATCTGTTGTCAAACAATCGTGGCGCAGATGGATTTGCTAGGCTCGCCGCACCACCGGCACCACCGACCGAGGGGACCCGATGCCCGCGAGCGACACGACCACCAGGCCGGCCTACTTCCCGCGCCTGGCCGCCGACCGGCCCGACATCGCGCTGTGCCGGGCCTCGGCCGCGGTGGCGCGGGCGGCCGAGGCGCACGCCGGCGCGCAGGGCCTGGGCGTCGGCCAGCATCTGGTGCTGAAGATGCTCGCCGCCGTCGGCCCCTGCTCCCAGCAGGCCCTCAGCGAGGAACTGCGCATCGACCGCAGCGTCATGGTCTCGGTCTGCGACGACCTCGAACGCGACGGGCTGGCCCGGCGCGAGCGCAACCCCCGCGACCGGCGCTCCTACGCCGTCACCGCCACCGCCGCCGGGCTCCGGCGCCTCGCCGAGGCCGAGGAGTCGATCCCGGCCTTCCTCGACGAGGCCTTCCATCCCCTCAGCCCGCAGGAGCGCGGCCAGCTCACCGCCCTCCTCGCGAAACTCCTGGGCACCGGCGCGGGCGGACGCCCGTGACGCGCCCGTGACGCGGTGGTGACGGGCGGTCAGGACGCGGCGGGCGCGCTCTGCCAGCCCGACTCCAGCAGGTCGAAGACGGCGTTCAGCGCCGCCAGGGGATCGGGCGCCGTCCCCGCCAGCTCCGGGACCTCCACGACATAGCGCGCCAGCGCCCGCACGGCCGCGTCGCCCGCGTCCCGCCCGCAGTCGGCGGCGATCGCCTCGGCCAGCGCGCTCTCGCTGCGCAGCCACAGCTCGCGCTGGTGCCCGCGCAGCGCCGGGGTGGCCATCACCAGGTCGCGCTTGCGCCGCAGCTCCGGCGACAGGTCGGTGCTGAACGCGCCGCGGCCCGCCATGAAGCGCCGCAGCGCCGCCAGCACCGGCTCCCCCGCCGGACGGGTCCGGACCGCCGCCACCAGCGCCTCGCGCCGCTCGGCGCCGTCGTCGAAGATCAGCGCCTCCTTGCCGTCGGGCACGTGCTTGAACAGCGTCGCCAGCGCGACGTCGGCCTCCTCGGCGATCTGCGCCACGGTCACGCCGTCGTAACCGTGCTCCAGGAACAGCCGCAGCGCGGCGTCCGCCAGCGCCCGCCGGGTCTGGGCCTTCTTGCGCTCGCGGCGTCCCGTCGTCGTGGTCATGCCGCGACCCTAATGGCCCTCGGGCGCCTCCAGGGCGACCCGGGCGCCGCGCCGCCACACCGCCCGGACGGCGAGGGTGTCGCGGATGCGGGCGGTGGGGTCGCCGTCCACCAGCAGCAGGTCGGCCCGCAGCCCCGCGGCGACCCGGCCGCGGTCGTGCAACCCGAAACGGCGCGCCGGGACGCCGGTGGCCGCGCTCAGCGCCTCCACCGGCGCCAGCCCCGCCCGGACGAGGTACCGGAGCTCGTGGTGGAGGCCGGCGCCGTGGGCCGGGCCGCCCGCGCAGGGCGCCGGGGACGAGGCGCCCGTCCCGGCGAGGATGTCCACCCCCGCCGCGCGCAGCGCCCTGACCGAGGCCAGGACGTCCCCCACGTCGCCCTCCGGGTGCCGGCCGCGGCCGCCCGGCCGGCGCCCGACGCGCGGGACGGCGGCGGACGCGGCGCCGGTGACCCCCGCCATCGCGGCGCTCAGCACCACGCACGGGACGACGAAGGCGCCGGACCGCGCGATGAGATCGACGATCTCGGGGGTGTGCGGGCCGTCCAAGAACGGGTGGGCCAGCCCGTCGACGCCGGCGTCCACCGCCATCCGGGTCGCCTCCAGCGTGCGGGCGTGCGCGACGGTGAGCACGCCACGCCGGTGCGCCTGCGCGACGCCCGCCTCCAACGTCGCCCGGTCCAGCACCGCCCGGTCCGGCACCGGCGGACCGGGGCGCCCCTCCACCGTCCCGTCCTCGATCACGAACGTGACGTAGTCCGAACCGGACGCGACGAGCTCGGGCACCGACCCGGCGCCGCCGGGACGGGCGCCGCGATGGCCGCCGGGACGGGCGTGCGGGGGTGACGGCTCGCCCGGACGCCCGCGCTCAGGCGTGATGGCGCGCCCGGCCGAGCGGACGTCGGCCAGGGCGTCGTCGGCGGTGACGTGCGCGCGGTTGGGCCTGGTGAAGGCACCCCACGCCTCCAGCTCGGTCGTGACCCCGAACCGCAGCGCCAGCGCCAGACCCCGCTCCGAGGTGCGCACGTGCGCGTCGAACAGGCCCGGTAACAGCGTCGCGCCCGCCGCGTCGACGACCTCGCCCCGCGCGGGCGCGCCCGCGCCGACCGAGGCGATCCGCGCGCCGTCCACGACGACGCTGGTCTCCCCGAGCACGCGCTCGCCGTCGAACACGCGCGCGTTGGTGATCGTGGTGATCATGGCGGGTCCTCCCTCGCAGGCGTCCGCCTCACCATAGTGGAATGACACTGAAAACAAAGTCACTCTACTTTCGGGGGCTTCTCCCCGCCCGGGACGTCAGACCGGGACCTCCACGAAACCCGCCGCGCCCCGTCGCAGCACGGCCCGGCCCGCCGTCGCCTCCGCCGCCCACGCCTCGAAACCCGGCAGATCGGGCACCGGCACCGCCACGTCCACCTCCACGCCCGCGCCGTAGCGGACGGCGCCGGGCTGGGTCCCCCGCCCGTGCAGATCACCGAGGAACCGGCCCGCCAGCGCGTGGTCCACCGCCACGGTGACCGTCACCACCGGGCGCAGCTCCACCAACCCCACCGCGTCGACGGCCTGCGACACCGCCTGCCCGTAGGCGCACACCAGGCCCCCGCGCCGAGCTTCACCCCGCCGAAGTGGCGGGTCACCACCGCGGCCGTGCCGGTCAGGCCGCGCCGCACCAGCACCTCCAGCATCGGGACGCCCGCCGTCCCCGCCGGCTCCCCGTCGTCGCTGCTCTTGGTGATCTCACCGCGCTCGCCCACCACGTAGGCGGTGCAGTTGTGCGTGGCGTCCCGGTGCGCGCGCCGGTGCCGCCCCAAAAACTCCACCGCCGCCGCCTCATCGGCCACCCGCTCCAGCGTGCAGACGAACCGCGACCTGCGGACCTCCAGCTCCACCGAGCCGCCCTTGCCGATCATGCGCATGGGTCCTCCCCGGCACACCGCGGGCCCCGCCCCCCTACGGGAACGGCCACGGGTTGGGACGGCACCCGTACAGCGACTTGGTCTGCTGCACCATCACCGGGGCGCGCCGCCCCGGCCCCGGGCACCCCTGATGGCCGTGCCCCAGCGCGTGACCCACCTCGTGGTTGATGACGTACTCGCGGTAGGAGGCCAGGTCCCGGCCATAGGTGGCCGCGCCCTCACCATAGCGGCGCGCGTTGATGACCGAGCGCGGGCCGCTGCGGCACGACAGCTCCCCGCCCGTCACCAGCGGCGCGCACATCCGGTCGGTCAGCGCCGGGCTCGACAGCGCCACCCGGAAGCGGACCGGGCCGCGGCTCACCCGCAGGAACCGCATCGTGCCGCCGTGCCCCCAGCTCCGCGGGTCGTTCAGGACGCGGTGCACCTCGGCCGCGAACCGCGAGGCCGACAGCGGCAGACCGCGCTCCACCTCCACCATGTACCGCACGACGGTGCCGCGCGTCCCGGCCGGCGGCGCCGCCGTGCCCGGCACCAGCGCGTACCGGCCGCTCGCCGACGCCGGAATCGCGACCCGGGCGGGCTGCCGCGCCGCCGGCGCCTACGACCAGTGGACGCAGTTCGCCGACTACCCGGACTTCACCAAGAAGGTCGAGAGCGTCGAGCAG
>NZ_CAACVB010000226.1 GCF_900659635.1 Actinomadura roseirufa
GGCGGCCCGCCGCCCGGCGTGACGGTGCGGGTGCTCGACGCCCGGATGCGCCGCGTCCCGCCCGGCGTCGACGGGGACCTGTACGTCGGCGGGGCCGGGCTCGCGCGCGGCTACCACCGCGACCCGGGCGCCACCGCCGCCGCGTTCGTCCCCGACCCCTACGGCCCGCCGGGAGCCCGCCTGCACCGCACCGGCGACCGGGCGCGGTGGCTGCCGGACGGCACCCTGGACCTCCTCGGCCGCACCGCAGACCTGGCCGCGATCGGCGGCGCGGGCGCCGGGCTCACCGAGATCCAGTCCGTGCTGGAGGGGCATCCGGGCGTCGCGCGGGCGGCCGTCGCCGTCACGGAGACGGGAGAGATCGCGGCCTTCCACGTCGCAGTGGAGGACGCCGACGAGGACGCTCCGGTGGACGTCGCCGCCCTGCGCCGCGCGTGCGCGGCGCGGCTGCCCGCCCACCTCGTCCCGGCGAGCCACACCGCGCTGGACTCGCTCCCGCTCGACCGCGACGGCAGGATCGACCGGGCGGAGCTGCTGCGCCGCCGCACCGGCCCCGCCCTCCGGCCCTACCGCGTGCCGGCCACCCCGACCGAACGCGCCCTGGCGCCGATCCTCACCTCGGTGCTGGGCGTGGAGCGCTGTGGCCGCGACGACGGGTTCCACTCGCTCGGCGGCCACTCGGTCCACGCGATCCGGGTGACCACCGCCGCCAAGGCCGCCGGGGTGCCGCTCACCCTGTACACCCTCTACCAGCACGAGACGCTGGAGGAGCTGGCCGCCGCCGTCGACCTCAGGCGGCCCGCCCCGGTTCCGGTGGCGCCGTCCGGGCCGCCCTCGGGCGAGCACCTCCGGGAGGTGCTGGAGAAGGCCCTCGGCGAGAGCACCGTGCCGGGCGCGAGCCTCGCGCTCATCGAGGGCGGCGAGCTGGTCGCGGTGGAGACCGCCGGGTTCACCGACGCGTCGCGGACGGCGCCCGTCCGGCCCGGCACCGTCTTCCAGGTCGGCTCGTTCAGCAAGCACCCGGCGGCGCTCGCCGCGCTGCGCCTGGTGGACCAGGGTCGCCTCGGCCTCGACGAGGACGTCAACCGCCATCTGAGGTCCTGGCGGGTCCCGGGCGGCGACGGCGACGTCCCGGTGACGCTGCGACACCTGCTCGGCCACCGGTCGGGGCTCACGCCGAACGCCGGGCAGGGCGTCCTTCCCGGGGCGGACGTGCCCGCGCTCACCGAGATCCTCGCCGACGTCACCCGGGAGTTCGTCCCCGGGGAGGGCTTCCGCAGGGCCAACGTCCACTACCTGGTCGTCCAGCAGCTGCTGGAGGACGTGACGGGCACCCCGTTCGCCGACCTCATGGACGAGCTGCTCCTCGGCCCCCTCGGGCTGCGGCACAGCGGCTTCGACCAGGCCCTCCCGCTGGCGGACGGGCGGGCGCCCGCCTGGGGCCACGACGAGGACGGCGCGACGATCGAGGGCCGCTACCGCGTCCGGGCCGACCTCGCCGCCGCCGGGATGTGGGCCACCGCGGCCGACCTGGCCGAACTGCTCCTGGAGGTCCGCCGCGCCCGGCTCGGGCGGCCCCGGGCCCTGCTCTCGGACGCCTCGGCCGGGGCGCTGCTCACGCCCTCGCCCGACAGCGGCTACGGGCTCGGCACGATCGTCGAGGTGTCCGAGGGCGACACCCACTACGGCCACGGCGGCACGGTCCCCGGCTACCACTGCTTCGCCCTCGCCCACCTGCACGCCGCGTCGGGGTTCGTCCTGCTCACCAACGGCGACCACGGTCCCGGGCTCGTCAAGGCGCTCACCCTCGCCCTCGACCAGGACGGGGCGCACCGGCGGCCCACCCAACGAAAGGACGCGCCTTGACCGAACGCCATGTCATCTCGCTCACCGACCTCACGGACGAGGACGTGCACTCCGTCGTGGTGCGGGGCGCCCGGTTCGCCGAGGGCCGGGGGGCGGACGGGGCGCCGCTCGCCGGCACGGTGACGGGAATCCTCTTCCGCCGCACCTCGACCCGCACCCGGACCGCGTTCTCCGCCGGCGCGCAGCGGCTCGGCGGCGGCGTCGTCGTCTTCCGCCCCGAGGAGCTGCAGCTCGCCACCGGGGAGACGGCCGCCGACACCGGCGCCGTCCTCGCCGGCATGCTGGACGTCCTCGTGGCGCGCACCGCCGACGACGAGGCGGAGATGCGCGAGTGGGCGGCCCTCGGCGGCATGTCGGTGGTGAACGCGATGAGCGAGCAGGAGCACCCGACCCAGGGCCTCGCCGACCTCACCACCCTGTACCGCCGGTTCGGGGCGGTCGAGGGGCTGCGCGTCCTGTACGTCGGCGAGGGCAACAACACCGCCGCCGCGCTCGCCCTCGGCCTCACCCGTTTCCGCGACGTCCACCTGCACCTGGCCACGCCGCCCGGCTACGGGCTCGCCGCCGCCACCGCCACCCGGGCCGCCAAGCAGGCCGCGTCCTGCGGCTCGACGTTCACCGAGGGCCAGAGCCTGCGGGACGTCCCCGAAGGGGTGGACGTCATCTACACGACCCGCTGGCAGACGACCGGCACCACCAAGGACGACCCCGACTGGCGCCGCTCGTTCGAGCCGTTCCAGGTCACCGCCGGGCTGTGGCGCGCCAGCCCGGACGCCCTGTTCATGCACGACCTGCCCGCCCACCGGGGCGACGAGGTGACCGCGGACGTCCTCGACGGGGACCGCAGCATCGCCTTCGAGCAGGCCGAGAACAAGATGTGGAGCGCGATGGCCGTCCTCGAATGGTGCGTCCGGGGCGTCGTCGAGCGGAGGGGGGCCTGACATGAGCGTTCTCGAAGACGTCCCCGGCAGCCAAGGCGGCGAGGACAAGCCGGTCCCGCTGCGCCGCAACCGGGACTTCCTGCTGCTCTGGACGAGCGCGGGCCTGTCCACGTTCGGGATGCGCGCGGCGGCGGTCGCCTACCCGCTGCTGATGGTCTGGCGCGGGGACACCGTCGGCGCCGGCCTGGTGGGCTTCGCCGCGCTGCTGCCGCAGTTGCTGATGCAGATGCCGGCGGGCGTGCTGGTGGACCGGGTCCGCCGCCGGCAGCTGATGATCTACTGCGACCTGGCCGGCGCCCTGTCGATGCTCGGGGTCGTGCTGGTGCTGGCCTCCGGCCGGTTCTGGCTGCCGCAGATCATGATCGCCGCGTTCATCGAGGGGACCGCGGCGATCGTGTACCAGCTCGCCGAGCGGGCCGCGATCCGGCACGTCCTGCCGGAGGACCAGCTGCCCGCCGGGCTCTCGCAGAACGAGGCGCGCGGGCAGGCGTCCGGGCTGCTCGGCCAGCCGGTCGGGTCCGGGCTCTTCGCCGCCCTGCGCTGGATGCCCTTCGGGCTCACGGCGATCACCCACCTGCTCGCGCTGCTGCTCCTGCTGTTGATCCGCCGTCCCTTCGAGGAGGAGCGGGTCGAGGACGACGGCCCCAGGCGCAAGTTCCGCAAGGACATCGCGGAGGGCCTGGCGTGGGTCTGGCAGGACAAGGTGCTCCGGATCGCGATCGTGCTGATCGCCGGGAGCAACATCGTCTTCCAGGTGCTCGCGATCGGCATCGCCCTGATCATCAAGGAGCGGGACGGGTCGCCCGCGCTGGTCGGCGTGATCGGCCTGATCGCCGGGCTCGGCGGCGTGGCCGGCGCGCTGTCCTCCCGGCGGATGCTGAAGCTGGTCGGCATGCCGGCGCTGTTCATCGGCACGTTCTTCGTCTGGGGCGTCTTCCTCACCGGGATCGCCTACACCGGGAACGCGGTCGCCCTCGGCGTGCTGTTCGGCGTCATGGTGGCCGCCGGAGCGATGATGAACGTGGCCGCCGGCATCTACCAGGTGAAGACGACGCCCGACCGGCTCCAGGGCCGCGTCGGCAGCGTCCTCGGCATGGTCGCCTCGGGAATGAACTCCGTCGGCTCGCTCGTCGGCGGGTTCTCCCTGCACCTGTTCGGCGCCCGGGACACGCTGCTCGTCTCCGCCGCCGCGATGGCCGCGTTCGGGCTGATCGCCTTCGCCACGCCCGCGATCCGGCGGGCCGACCCGTGACCGGACGCGTTCCCGGCCGGGCCGCCTCGCCGTCCTGGGGGCGTGCGCCCGGCGCCCGGCCCGCTCGTCCACGGGCACCGCTCGTCCACCGGCAAGGAAAGGGGGGCCGTGATGGGAGCGGCCGACTGGGCACCGCGTGAGATCACCGTGGCGGGCGGCCAGGAGCTCAAGGAGTTCCTGGCCGGCGCCGACCTCGGCGCGCTGCTCGCACACGACAAGGCGCTGGTCTTCCGGGGGCTCGGCGCGACCGAGGAGACGCTGCCGGACGTCCTGGACCTGCTGCTGCCCAGGCGACTCGCCTACGTGCACGGCAACTCGCCGCGCACGAAGGTGGGGGCCGGCGTCTACACCTCGACCGAGTACCCGGCCGAGCAGACGATCTCCATGCACAGCGAGCTGTCCTACGCGCACTCCTGGCCGTCGCGGCTGTCGTTCTTCTGCGCGGTGCCGCCCGCGACGGGCGGCGCGACCCCGGTGCTGGACACCGGGCGGTGGCTCGCCGAGCTGGACGACGACCTCGTCGCCGCCTTCTCCGGCGGCGTCCGCTACACCCAGAACCTGCACGGCGGCACCGGGCTCGGCAAGAGCTGGCAGGACACCTTCGAGACCGGTGACCGGGACGAGGTCGCCGCGTTCCTGGACGGGACGCGCGCCGAGCACGAGTGGCGCCGGGACGGGTCGCTGCGCGTCACCCAGACCCGTCCGGCCACGGTGCGGCACCCGGTCACCGGCGCCGAGGTCTGGTTCAACCAGGCCGACCAGTGGCACCCGGCCGGGCTGGGCGAGGCGGGCGAGGCGCTGAGCAGGATCCTGGCGGAGGAGGACATGCCGCAGTCCGTGCGCTTCGCGGACGGGGGGCCGATCCCGGCGGAGTACATCCACCAGATCCGGGAGCGGGGCCTCGCCTGCGCCGTGGACGTGGACTGGCACGCCGGGGACGTCCTGCTCATCGACAACGTGCTGACCGCGCACGGCCGCCGCCCCTTCACCGGCGCCCGCCGCGTCCTGGTGGCCATGTCGTGACCGGCCCTGTGGTGACCGGTCCGGCCCGCAGGTCGTAGGCCGCCATCAGCCGATCAGTGAAAACCGGTTCCAGCGCGATGGCCGATGCCCGGCGAGGGCGCGGCGGGAGAACCTCGGGAATGGCGATCACCGAAGTCGGCCGGCCGGGAAGGCGCCGCCGGATCCGCGCTCGGACGCCCGGACCCTGCACTCAAGTACAGGGTCAAGACTGCAAGCAGCGCCAGAGACACGGGCACGCCCGCTCACTAGCGTTTTCGGTGCCGGACTCGTCCGTCCCCCGCCAAACCAGACGTCGATGACAGGACCCGTCCATGTTCACAATGCGCAACAGGACCACTGCGAAGGAACCCCCGGCCGTCGAGCCGGCCGGGGCCGTGGAGCTGGTGGAGGTGCACAAGGAGTACGGCACCGCCGCGGGCGCGGTGAAGGCCCTCGCCGGCGTCACGGCCACGTTCCGGACCGGGACCTTCACCGCCGTCATGGGGCCGTCCGGCTCGGGCAAGTCCACGCTCCTGCAATGCGCGGCCGGCCTCGACACCTTGACGTCCGGGGAGGTGCGCGTCGCGGGCGTCGCCCTGCACGATCTCTCCGCCGACGCGCTGACGATCCTGCGCCGGGACCGCATCGGCTTCGTCTTCCAGGCGTTCAACCTCATCCCGTCGCTCACCGCCCGGCAGAACGTCGAGCTGCCCCGGCGGCTCGCGGGCCGGCCCGCCGCGCCGGCCGACGTCGACGCGGTGCTGGAGGCGGTCGGGATCGCCGACCGCGCCGGGCACCGCCCGAGCGAGCTGTCCGGCGGCCAGCAGCAGCGCGTCGCCATCGCGCGGGCGCTGGTGACCCGCCCCGACGTCGTGTTCGCCGACGAGCCGACCGGCGCCCTCGACTCCACCACCTCGCGCGAGGTGCTGAAACTGCTCCGCGGCGCCGTGGACGACCCCGGCCTGACCGTCGTCATGGTGACGCACGACCCGCGGGCCGCCGCGTACGCCGACCGGGTGCTGTTCCTCGCCGACGGCCGGATCTCCGGCGAGCTGGCCGATCCCACAGCCGACGCGGTGGCGGCGAAGCTGGCCGCGATGGAGGCGGACGCGTGAGCGGCGAGCAGCCCACCAGGGCCGTGCTCGGGCTCTCGCTCGCCACGCTCCGCACCCGCTGGGTGAGCTTCACCGGCGCGTTCCTGGCGCTCGCCGCCGGTGTGGCGATCGTCGTGCCGATGCTGCTCACGCTGGCCGCCGCGTTGCAGACCCCGTTCCCCGGGCCGCAGCGCTTCGGCGGCGCGCCCGTCGTCGTGACGCCGAACGACAAGCTGCCGTTCGAGTACGAGGGCGTCCGGCTGAACATGCCGCTGTCGCGCCCGGCGCCGCTGCCGCAGGCGCTGCTGGCCGGGCTGCCCGCGACGGGCCGCACGGTCGTCGACCACACGTTCGGCGTCCGCGCCCCGGGCGGCTCGGACGAGCAGGTCGGACACGGCTGGTCGGTCGCGGGGCTCGGCCCCTACCGGCTCACCGCGGGCGGCGCGCCCGCCGCCGACGACCAGGTCGTGATCGCCTCCGGCGACACCGCCATGGTCGGCCGCCGCGTCCAGGTGGACACCCCCGCCGGACGCGGGACCTACCTCGTGACCGGCGTCGTCAAGCCGCAGTGGTTCGAGGAGGCGGTCTTCTTCACCGACCGGGCGGCGGCGCGGATCGAGCCGTCGGCGGGCGCCGCTGCGGTCTTCGGCCCGGCGGACGCGGTGCGCCGGGTGGTCGGCGACCGCGCGCGGGTGCTGACCGGCGCGGACCGCAAGCAGGCCGACCCCGACCCGAGCGGTGGCCGGAACCTGCTCGACGGCACCGAGATCACCGCCGAGATCACCACCGCCGTGGTGAGCTTCGTCGCGATCTTCGTGGTGGTCGCCACCTTCGCGTTCGTCGCCGACCTGCGCCGCCGCGAGATGGCGCAGCTGCGGATGGCCGGCGCGACGGCCCGGCAGATGCGCCGCATGATCGTCGTCGAGGCCGTGCTGATCGGGGTGGTGGCCTCGCTCGCCGGCTGCGCCGCCGGGGTCTTCGGCGGGCGGCTGGTCGGCCGGGCGATGGTCCACGCGGACATCGCGCCCGGCTGGTTCACCGTCGGGCTGTCCTGGTGGCCGCTGCCGGCGGGGTTCGCGACCGGGCTGTTCTCGGCGCTGGCCGGCTCGGCGGTGACCGCCTGGCGGGCCGGCCGGGTCGCGCCGATCGAGGCGCTGCGCGAGGCGGCCGTGGACCAGCGGGTGATGACGCCGCTGCGCTGGCTGCTGGCCGCCGGGATGCTGCTGTCGGCGGTCGTGCTGGCCGGGCTCGTCATCAACGGCTCGCCCGCCGAGATGACGAGCCTGAAGAAGATCATCCACATTCCGCTGCTGTTCGTGGGCGCGTTCGCGCTGCTGCTCCCGGTGCTGATCGGGCCGATGGTGCGCGGGCTGACCCGGCCGCTGGCCCGGCTCGGCCCCGGCGCGATGATCGTCCGGGCGAACGCGATCGCGGCCGCGCGGCGCACCGCGACCACCGCGGGCGCCGTCGTGGTGGCGGTGGGCGTGGCGGCGACGTTCTTCGCCTTGCAGGACGGCGCCGAGAGCGCGCGGGCGCACCAGTGGGCGGGGGCGAGCCGCGCCGACTTCGTCGTGCTCCCCGCCGCCGGCCGGGCGCTCCCGGGGACGGTGCTCGCCGCGCTCCAGCACGTCCCCGGGGTGCGGGCGGCACCGGTCCGCGAGGCGTCGGTCTACGTCGGGACGCGGGAGGGCCAGTTCATCGACGCGCTCAACGCGCAGATCGTGGACCCCGGTGACGTGCCGGGCGTCGAGGCCCCCGCCCTGCTGTCGGGACGGCTGGGCGACTTCGGCCGCAACTCGCTGATCGTCGACCGCCGCGCCGCCGACGGTGGCGACCTGGAGCCGGGTACCCCGGTGTCGGTGTGGGGCCCGGACGGGACGAAGCGGGACGTGACCGTCACCGCGGTCGCCCGCACGGGCCTTGTCGGGGACCAGACCTTCCTCAGCTCGGACGCGGTCACCTCCGCGCGCGCCAGCCGGGCGGACGTGCGGGTGCTGCCCGGGAGCGGGCGCGTCGAGGCGGAGCGGGCGCTGCGCGCCGCGCTGTCCGGCCAGCCCGCGCGGATCCTGCCGCAGGACGCGGCGGCGCGGGCCGAGGCGTCCGACTCGCGCGGGTCGAGCCGCAGCGCCACCTTCATCGTGCTCGGCATCGCGCTGCTGTACTCGCTGGTGGCGGTGGCCAACACGATGGTGATGGCGGGCACGGGACGGCGCCGCGAGCTCGCCGCGCTCCAGCTCTCGGGCGCCACCCGCAAGCAGTCCCTCGGGTACGTCGCGGTGGAGTCGATGATCGCCGTCGTGCTCGGCTCGGTCGTGGCGGCCGCCGCCGGGGTCACGGTCATGGTGGCGCAGGGCCTGGCCTTCTACCGCGTCACCGGTACCGTCCATCCCGCCGTCCCCTGGGCCTCCACCGCCGGAGTCATCGCGGTCTGCCTGCTGATCGGCGTGCTGGCGGGCACCGGCGCGGCGGCGCACGCGATGCGCGGGCGCGTCGTGGAGCTCGCCGGCCTGCGCGAGTGAGACGGGCGAGTGAGACCACGGGCCCGGCGACGCCGGGCCCGTACGGGCCGACGCCCCACGCGGCGCCCCCGGGGGCGCCGCGCGGGGCGTCTCCGCGCGTGGTGGCAGGTGGTGCGCTCAGAGCAGTCCGGCCAGCGCCTTGCGGTCGACCTTGCCGTTGCCGTTGAGCGGCAGGCCGTCCACGGCCACGCACCGGCCGGGCAGCTTGTAGGGCTCCAGCTCGTCCCGCAACGCGGTCATCACCGCGGCGGGCTCCAGCGCGGTCACCGCGAACAGGACCGCCTCCGTCCCGGCGCCCGCCGGGGGGAGGACCGCCGCGCTCGTCACGCCGGGCACCCGGTGCGCCGCCGCCTCGACCTCCAGGGCGCTCACCCGGATGCCGCGGGACTTGTAGACGTCGTCGTCGCGCCCGTCGAAGTACAGGTACCCGTCGGCGTCCAGCCGGCCCCGGTCGCCCGTCCGCAGCTCGGGGAACAGCCCGTCCCGCAGCGGGAAGCGCGCGGCGGTCAGCTCCGGCCGCCGCCAGTAGCCGCTCATGACGTGCGGGCCGCGCACCACGATCTCGCCGCTCTCGCCGGGCGGCAGCGGCGTCCCGTCCGGCCCGACGACCAGCAGCTCGGTGCCCGGCAGCGCCCGGCCGCTGGCCCCGGGGCGGCGCAGGTCCTCGTCCGGCGGCATGATGGCCGCCCGCTTGCACTCGGTCAGCCCGTACATGAGCTGGACGCGCAGCTCCGGCAGGTGGCGGCGCAGGACGGCGAGCGTCCCGGCGGGCATCGCCGCGCCCGTGTTGGTGAGCAGCCGCAGCGGCGCGGTGCCGCCGTAGCGCTCCAGCGTCCGCGCCAGGTTCGCGGCCATCGACGGCACCGCGGGCAGGACGGTCGCGCCACCGCGGCGCAGCGCGGGCAGCAGCGTCGGCCCCGCGTCGGACGGCGAGCCCAGCCGGACGTGCGCGCCCGCGTGCGCGGCCAGAAAGAGCTGGTAGAGGCCGTAGTCGAAGGAGAGCGGGAGGGCGAGGAACACCACGTCGTCCTCCCGGTAGCGCAGGACGCTCTGGATCGCGTCCACCGCGAACACCATCTGCGCGTGAGTGGAGACGACCGCCTTCGGCGTGCCCGTGCTCCCCGAGGTGTAGATGAAGCAGGCCGGGTCGACGGGCAGGACACGCGCGTCCGGCGCCCGCCCGGCGGGGGCGTCCGCGACGGCGTCGGCCGCCGCCTTGCCCGCGAACACCGGTATCCCGTGGAGCCCGGCCTCCCGTGCGGCCTCGGCGCCGTCGGCGACCAGCAGCCGCGGAGCGGCGTCGTCGAGGACGTGCGCGAGGCCGCGCGGGGTGGTCTGCTCGTGCAGGATCGAGAACACCGCGCCGATCCGCGCGCACCCGTACACCAGCGCCACCGTGACCGCGCCGTGCGCGCCGACCAGCACGACCCGGTCGCCGCGGCCGACGCCCCGGGCGGCCAGCCAGCCGGTGGCGCGCTCGCTCAGCGCGGCCAGCTCCCCGTGACCGGCGGTGCCGCCGTCCCGGGTGCTGAGCGCGGGCGCGGCGGGGGCGCGGGCGGCGGCGCGGTCGAGCAGGTCGTGCAGCAGGACGGGGGACATGCGGGCTCCTTCACGCGGGCTCGGTCGGCGGCGCGGTCGGCGGCGCGGGCGGCGGTCCGGTCAGCACGACCACCCGGCCGGGACGTCGCAGGCCGCCAGGGACAGGTAGCCGAGCGCGGGCTCGTACTCGGCGACGAGGATCGTCCGGTCGGCGGGGACCGGTTCGGCCAGCCGCGCGGCGAACTCGCTCCAGACCGAGGTGCACGGCCCTCCCCGGGGCGCGCGCCGCTCGTGCGCCGCCGAGGCGGGCGGCGCCAGGGCGGTCCCCGCGACGAGGACGGCGGTCCCCGGGCCGAGCGCGCGGACCTCGTCGGCGACCAGCTCGGCGGCGCGCTCCGGCGCGACCCCGGTGCGCTGCTCGGCGGGACCGAACCCGACCGGGCCGTCCGGGGTGAACAGCAGCCCGACCGCGTGGTCCTCGGACGCGTCCAGGTCCGCGAGGGCCGGGTCGTCGTAGAACAGCGTGTTCTGGTCGAGGACCAGCACCGCCACGGCCGGGTACTCCTCGCGCGGGTGCGCCCCGGCGAGGCGCAGCGCGGCGAACGGGGTGGCCCGGCCCTGTTCGGACACCGCGAGGACCATCGGCCGCCCCGCCGCGGCGTGGGTCAGGTAGCCGCCCAGCGAGACGCTCATGTCGCAGTCGGGCAGCGCGTGCGCGAGCACGACGAGGTCGGGCTCGCCCGGCAGCGCCGCGAGGAGCCGCTCGGCCATCCACGCGTACCCGTTGCGGTTGCCCGAGACCGGGCGGACCACGGCCCCGGCGCCCGCCCCGGGGCCGGCCAGGCGCTCGGCGAAGTACTCGGCCTGCACGGACAGGTCCGGCCACGCCGGGTTCCGGCCGAACGGGAGGTGCCGGACGGCGGCCAGCCGCAGTGGACGGTCGCTGGGCAAGGGAACCCCCTCGGTCGGGAACACAGCGTCGGAGACGGGCGGTCGGGAACGGACGTCAGTGCCGCAGGGCCAGCGCCGAGAACGTGGCCCCGAGACCCACGCTCACCATCAGGTAGAGGTCGCCCGGCGCCAGCGCCCCGGCCCGGACGGCGTCCACCAGGTTGAGGAACGGGTCGGCGCAGAAGCAGTGGCCGGTGACCGGGACGTTGTCGAGCCACAGCCGCTCCAGCGGCAGCCCGGTCGCCAGGCACGTCCGCGTCCAGGAGAGCCGGTTGACGTTGTGCGGCAGGACGAGGCGGACCTCGTCCATGCTCGCGCCCGCCCGCTCGGCCGCCGTGTGCATCAGCTCGGCCAGCGTCCCCGGGTAGGCGCTCTCGAAGGCGGCCGCGGTGTCGGCGTCCGGTCCGGTCATCTGGTGGAACTCGCCGCGGGTGATCGTGGCGTGCGCGAGCATCCGGTCGCGCTCCCCGCCGAGGCCGACCAGGGTCGCGGCGGCGGCCTCGCCCATCACGGTCGTCGCCGGGATGTAGCGGGTGACGTGCGGGTAGGTCTTCTCGCCCGTGAGCACCAGCGCGAGCGCGTCCGGGTCGCCGCGGTCGGCCAGCAGCCGCCCGGCGAGCGCGGCCGCCAGCAGCCCGGAGGCGCAGGCGTGCTGGCTCACCACGAAGGCCGCCGCGTGCCCGAGGCCCAGTTCGGCGGCGGCCCGGTGCACGGGGTTGGCCGAGTAGGCGCCGGTGGCCTCCATCGTCCGCCCGTGGATCACGAACCGGACCCGGTGCTCGGCGCCGGGCAGCCCGGCGAGGTTCCGCGCGGCGGCGACCAGCAGCCCGGCGGTGTCGCGGGCCGGGCTCCAGCGGACGGCGTCCAGGCCGAAGAAGCGGCGGTAGCGGCGGACCTCGCGGTCGGTGAGGCCGAGCGCCGGGGCGATCTTCTCCAGCGGCAGGCTCTCGTCGCCGGGATGGACCGCCGTCTCGGCCAGCGCCGTCCCCGGGGCCACGCCCCGGTGCGCCTCCGCCGGTGCCCGCTCAGCCATGTTCCGCCTCCTCGCCCGTGCCGGCCGAGACCGTGCCGGCCGAGACCGTGCCGGCCGAGACCGTGCCGGCCGAGACCGTGCCGGCCGAGACCGTGCCGGCCGAGACCGTGCCGGCCGGGACCGTGGCCGCCCGGACGGCGGCGGCCTCTCCGGACAGCGCCCGATGCGTCACGTTCAGCTTCTGGATGTGCGAGGTGCCCTCCATGAACTCGAACGCGGCGACGTCGCGCCACCACTTCTCCAGCAGGGGATGGTCGAGCAGCGCCCCCGGCCCGAGCAGGCCGGGCAGCCGGTCGCAGACCGCGCGGGCCAGGTCCGTCGCGGCGAGCTTGGCGGCCGAGGCCAGGTAGCCGCGGTCCGGGTCGGCCTCGACGTCGCCCGCCGCGCGCAGCACCAGCCGCCGCGTCGCGGCGATCCGCTCCAGCGCCGCG
>NZ_CAACVB010000227.1 GCF_900659635.1 Actinomadura roseirufa
GGGGCCGGGCCCGGGGCTCAGCGTGTCCGCCGCGCCCAGCCGGCGAGCGCGGGCACGGGCGCCGCGCAGGCCAGGAAGACCCCGGCGGCCAGCAGCCAGCCGGCGGCCGACAGGCCGGTGAGCGCGAGCGTGAAGACGGCGGGGCCGGCCATCTGCACGGTCGCCGTGGCGGCCTCGGCGACGCCCTGGTAGGCGCCCCGGGCGTCCTCCCGCATCAGGGTGATCGACAGGCCCCAGCTCGCGGCGACGTAGCCGAGCTCGCCCGCCACGTGCAGGACGGCGGCCGCGATGACGACGGCCGCGGCGGCGGCGCCCGCCCCGCCCGCGGTGGTGGCCAGCAGCGCGCAGCTGGCCGCCAGGCAGACCCCCGCCCAGGCCGCGGTGCGCGCCGCCGCGGCGGTGGTGGCGGCCAGCCGCGCGGCGGGGACCTGCAGCGCGGCGATGCCGATCGAGCTGACGACCACGACGGCGCCGCTCAGCGCGAGCGGCAGGGCGGTCGACCGGGAGATCCACAGCGGCAGCCCGGTGGACAGCATCGCCCAGCACAGCGAGAGCACGGCCGTCGCCGCCATCACCGACACGTAGGGGAGGTCCCGCAGGACGAGCCGGGTCCGCGCGGTGTCCCGCGGCCCGGCCGGGACCCGCGCCGGGGGATCGGGCACCAGGGCGGTCAGGACGGCCAGCACGGCGAGGCCAGCGGTGTTCGCGATCACCGCGGCCAGATACGCCGCGGGGCGGTCGGCCGCCAGGACGAGCGCGCCGAGCCCGGCCCCGGCGGCGTTGCCGGCGTGCTGGGCGACCCGCTGCGCGGCCAGCGCCCGCATCCGCGCCGGGGTGTCGGTGACCAGGCCCGCGACGAGGGCGGTCCGGACGGCGTTCGCGCCGTTGGCCGGGGCGGTGAAGGCGACCGTGACGGCGATGAGCTGCCACGGGCCGTCCGCGACGAGGTAGGCGGCCGCCGCCACGGCCCGCACGAGCGTGACCGCCACCAGGACGAGCCGGGGGCCGTGCCGGTCGGCCAGGACGCCGATCGGCACGGCGGCGGCGAGCGCCGCGGCCCCGGCGAGCGCCATGGCGAGCCCCACGGTGGCCGCGGACAGGTGCAGGATCCGGGTGAAGAACAGCGCCCAGATCGTGAACCACAGCCCGTCGCCGAGGGCGGAGACGCCGCGTCCCCACACCAGGCGCCGCAGACCGGCCCGCGTCGCGTCCGCCGTGGGTTCGGCGGTGCCCTCGGGCCCCGCCTCCGTGCCTTCGGGACCCGCCTCGGCCACCGGCATCGCATCCACCCTTCATGTTGTCCTGAAACATGAATGTGGCCCGGCGGGGAGCGGTTCAAACATCCACCATTCATGGAAGCATGAAGGGTGATAGCGTCCGCTGGAGCCGACGAGGGGAGGCGTTCCATGCCGGCATGGGCCGACCCGGGCGACCCGGTCCTGGCCTCGATCACCGGGCTGGCGGGCGACCTCGCCGACCCCGTCCGCCTGTCGGTGCTCCAGCTGCTGACGGCCGAGGGCCCGCACACGCCGGCCCAGCTCGCCGACGCGATCGGGGTCTCGATGTCCCGCCTCGGCAACCATCTGGCCCGGCTGCGCGCGAGCGGGCTGGTCACGGCCGAGCACACCGGCCGGCACGCGGTCTACCGGACGGCCGCGCCCGGCCTCGGCGCCTTGCTGGAGGCGCTGTCGCGCTACGCGCACGCCGATCCGGCCCGGTGGCGGGACCGCCCGCCCGCACCGGCCGACATCGCGCACACCTGCTACGACCACGCCGCCGGACGGCTCGGCGTCGCGATCTTCGACATGCTCCTGGGCCGCGCGGCCCTGCTCGCGCCGGACGCCGCCGGCGCGGTGCGGCTCGGCCCCGGCCAGGACGCGTTCGCCGACCTCGGCGTCGACCTCGGCGCCGTGCGGCCCGGCCGGCGCAAGCTCGCCACCGCCTGCCTGGACCGCACGCTTCGCCGCCCCCATCTCGGCGGCGCGCTCGGCGGCGCCGTCCTGGACGCCCTCCTCGCCGGGGAGCTGGTCCGTCCCGGGGACGAGGAGCGGGAGCTGAGGGTGACTCCGCGGGGCGAGGCGACCCTGGGCGCGCTGCTGCCGGGCTTCGAGCCCGGATGACGCCCCCGGACCGCGCCCGGCGGTGCGGCGGGGCTCAGCGGTCGTTCTGGGCGGCCTCGCGGGCGATGTCGGTGCGGTGGTGGGAGCCGCGCAGGCCGAGCCGCGCCACCGCCTCGTAGGCGGCGGTGCGGGCGTCGGCGAGGGCGGGCCCGGTGCCGACGACGCTGAGGACCCGGCCGCCGCCCGCGACGAGCCGCCCTTCGGCGTCCCGCGCGGTGCCCGCGTGCAGGACGTAGGCGCCCTCGACCTCCGCCGCGCCGTCCAGGCCGGTGATCTCGTCGCCCTTGACGGGGCTCGCCGGGTAGTTCTCGGCGGCCACCACGACCGTCACGGCCGCGCCCGGCAGCCAGTCGAGCCGCAGCGCGGGGTCGAGGCCGCCGATCGCGCAGGACTGGAGCAGCGTGCCGAGGGGGGTGGCCAGCCGGTCCAGGACGACCTGGGTCTCGGGGTCGCCGAACCGGGCATTGAACTCGATCACCCGGACGCCCCGCGACGTCAGCGCCAGCCCCGCGTACAGGACGCCCACGTACGGGGTCTGGCGGCGGCGCAGCTCGTCGACGGTGGGCTGGACGACCGTGGCCATGACCTCGTCCACCAGGCCGGGCGGCGCCCACGGCAGCGGCGTGTAGGCGCCCATGCCGCCGGTGTTGGGGCCCGCGTCGCCGTCGAAGGCGCGCTTGAAGTCCTGGGCGGGCAGGAGCGGGACGGCGTGCTGCCCGTCGCACAGCGCGAACAGCGAGACCTCGGGGCCGTCCAGGAACTCCTCGATGACGACCCGGCCGCAGGCGGCGGCGTGCTCGGCCGCGGCGGCGCGGTCGGTCGTCACGACGACGCCCTTGCCGGCGGCCAGCCCGTCGTCCTTGACCACGTAGGGCGGCCCGAACGCGTCGAGCGCCGCCTCCACCTGAGCGGTGCTCTCGCAGACCCGCGCCTCGGCGGTCGGGACGCCCGCGGCGGCCATGACCTCCTTCGCGAACGCCTTGGAGCCCTCGATGCGGGCGGCCTCGCGGTCGGGACCGAAGCAGGGGATCCCGGCCAGGCGCAGGGCGTCGCCGACCCCCGCCACCAGCACCGCCTCGGGGCCCACCACGACCAGGTCGACGCCGAGCCGCCCGGCCAGCTCCGTCACGGCCGTGGGGTCGGTGGGATCGAGCTGGTGGTTGGCCGCGATCTCCGCCGTGCCGGGGTTGCCCGGGGCGCAGTGGAGCGCGGTGACGACTGGGTCGCGGTGCAGGGCGCGGGCGAGCGCGTGCTCGCGGCCACCCGATCCAAGGACGAGTACTCGCACGTGACGCGAGCTTAGTGGGCCCGGACCACGCGGACGCCGGGACGGGTGAGGCGGCCGTCACACCCGTCACGGGTGAACCTCCGCGTTCGCCCAGGCGTCTTAAATGTCGGCTGATAAGCTGCCGTGGGCTTGACGGCCCAGTGTCGAGGTGCCTGAAAGGAGGTGGTCGGGATGAGTCCTGGTGATCCTTGCAGTTCGCCGGAGAACCCTCACAGTCCGGACTGGACTGTTCATCCGTCCGCCTTCATGTGGCACCCGGCCGGTACTCTCGCGCGCTCCCTCCGCTGAACCTGGGTCGAGCGCGCGCTACGTGCGTGGCCGGCGGGTTAGGAGCACCTCATGGCCATGACACGAGTTCGTCCCGGACGCGCGCTCTTCAAGACCCGGGGCCGTCCCCACGGGACCCGGCCGCCGAGCCGCGAACGGGACTCCGCCGTCATCGACTGGGCCGCCTACATCGACGGGCACCGCGCCTCCACCGACACGGTCGAGGACGCCGTCCGCCTCGTCCGCGACGGCCGGCTCACCCTGAGCGGTGACGGCGCCGGGTTCGTCTGGGTCGGCCTCCAGGAGCCGTCGGCGACCGAGCTGACCGAGCTCGCGGAGGTCTTCGGGCTGCACCCGCTCGCCGTCGAGGACGCCATCCACGCCCACCAGCGGCCCAAGCTCGAACGCTACGACGACGTCCACTTCGTCGTGATGAAGACCGTCGGCTACGTCGCCAGCGGTCCCGGCGGCGCCGAGGTCGTCGAGACCGGCGAGATCATGATCTTCTGCGGGCCGGACTTCGTCGTCACGGTCCGGCACGGCACCCACGGCGAGCTCGGCCCCGTCCGCGCCCTGCTGGAGAGCGAGCCGCGGCGCCTCGCGCTCGGCCCGGCGGCGGTGCTGCACGCCGTCACCGACCGCGTGGTCGACGGGTACGTGTGCGTCGCCGACGCCGTCCAGGAGGACATCGACGAGGTCGAGGAGGCGGTGTTCTCCCCCGAGCGCACCGACGAGTCGCGCCGCATCTACCGCCTCAAGCGCGAGGTCATCCAGCTCAAGCGCGCCGTCGGCCCGCTCGCCGGGCCGCTGCGCAACCTGACCGGCCGCCGCTTCGTCCCCGCCGAGATCAAGGAGTACCTGCGCGACGTCGAGGACCACCTGACCCGCGTCCGCGAGCAGGTCGAGTCCTACGACGAGCTGCTCAACCCGATCCTGCAGGCCCACATGACCCAGGTGACCGTCGCCGACAACCAGGACATGCGCAAGATCTCCGCCTGGGGCGCGATCTTCATGGTGCCGACCGCGATCGCCGGGGTCTACGGGATGAACTTCGACTTCATGCCCGAGACCAAGTGGCACTACGGCTACCCGATGATCCTCGCGGTCATCGGCCTGTCCTGTCTGTCCCTCTACCGCGGGTTCCGCCGCAACGGCTGGCTGTAGCCGCCGAGGACGCGGCGCAGGCGGTCCGGGTAGTCGGTCACGATCCCGTCCACGCCGTACTTGACGAAACGGGCCATGTCCTCCGGCTCGTTCACCGTCCACACCACCACCGGCAGGCCGAGGGCGTGGGCGTCCTCGACCAGGCCGGGCGTGGTCAGCGCGTCCTCGGGCGACACCGCGGTCGCGCCGGCGGCCACGGCGGCGCCGATCGGGTCGTCCGGCGGGAGGCCCGCGAGCCAGGCCGTCCCCGGGACGAGCGTCTTGCGCTCCACCAGCGCCATCCGGCCGAAGCCCGGATGGCGCGCCTGAGCCGCGCCGAGCACCCGCCAGTCGAACGCCAGCAGCCTGCTGCGGCCGGTCAGCCCCGCGTCCCCGAGCACGCGCGCGACGGCCGCGGTGAACCGCGCGACCTCCGCGTCCGGCCAGCCCGGGTCGGTCTTCAGCTCGACCGACAGCCGCACCCCCGCCGGGCCGAGCAGCGCGCACGCCTCGGCCAGCGTCGGGATCCGGGCGCCGGGCACCGGCCGCTGCGTCGCCGCCAGCGCGTCGTCCCGCCGCCGGACGCCAGCCTCGACCGTCCTGAGCTGCTCCATCGTCAGCTCCCGGACGGCCCTGCCGATGTAGGGGAACGCCGGGTCGCCCGGCCACGCGGGCGCCGTGTCGGCGAGCGTCGCCGGTGACAGCACCTGGTCGTGGCAGAGGACGACCACGCCGTCCGCGGTCAGCCCGACGTCGAGTTCGACCACGTCCACGCCGAGCTCTACCGCGTACTCGAATCCGGGGAGGGTGTTCTCCGGGCGGAGCCCACGTGCCCCCCGATGGCCGTGCAGCTCGACGGTCCCGCCGATGGAAATCACGGCCCGCACGCTACCGGGCCCGCCCGAACCCGCGGTGGACGCCGAGTGAGGGCACGTTGTCGCACCGCCGGACGGGTCGTCCGAGTCCGGCGATCAGGACACCCGCCTCAGATCAGCGCCGTCAGATCACGCCGTCAGATCAGCGGGCGCAGCGACAGGGTCTGATCGCGGCCCGGCCCCACACCGATCGCGGAGATCCGCGCCCCGGACATCTCCTCCAGCGTCCGGACGTACGCCTGCGCGTTCTTGGGCAGGTCCTCGAACGTCTTGGCGGCGGTGATGTCCTCCTGCCAGCCGTCCAGGTACTCCAGGACGGGCTTGGCGTGGTGGAAGTCGGTCTGCGTGGTCGGCATCTCCTCGACGCGGACGCCGTCGATCTCGTAGGCCACGCACACGGGTACCCGCTCCAGGCCGGACAGCACGTCCAGCTTGGTCAGGAAGTAGTCGGTGATGCCGTTCACCCGGGTGGCGTACCGGGCGATCACGGCGTCGAACCAGCCGCAGCGGCGGTCGCGGCCGGTCGTCACGCCGTACTCGCCGCCGGTCGTGCGCAGGAACTCGCCCCACTCGTCCAGCAGTTCGGTGGGGAACGGCCCGGAGCCGACGCGGGTCGTGTACGCCTTCAGGATCCCGATGACCCGGGTGATCCGGGTGGGGCCGACGCCGGAGCCGGCGCACGCCCCGCCCGCCGTCGGGCTGGAGGACGTCACGAACGGGTAGGTGCCGTGGTCGATGTCCAGGAGCGTGCCCTGGGCGCCCTCCAGGAGCACGACCTTGCCGTCCTCCAGGGCCTTGTTCAGCACCAGCGTGGTGTCGGCGACGAACGGCTTGAGCCGCTCGCCGTACTTCACGTACTCCTGCACGATCGGGCCGGTCTCGATGCGGCGCCGGTTGTAGACCTTCGTGAGGACCTGGTTCTTCTCGCGCAGCGACAGGTCGAGCTTCTGGGTCAGGATGTTCGGGTCGAACAGGTCCTGGACCCGGATGCCCATCCGGTTGATCTTGTCGGCGTAGGCCGGGCCGATGCCGCGTCCCGTGGTGCCGATCCGCGCCTTGCCGAGGTAGCGCTCGGTGACCTTGTCCAGGGCCCGGTGGTGGGGCATGATCAGGTGCGCGTTCCCCGAGATCAGCAGCCGTTCGCAGCCGATCCCGCGGTCCCGCAGGCCGTCGATCTCCTGCAGCAGCACGGCCGGGTCGATCACCACGCCGTTGCCGATCACCGGGACCACGTCGGGCGACAGCACCCCGGACGGCAGCAGGTGCAGCGCGTAGCTCTTGTCCCCGATCACCACGGTGTGGCCGGCGTTGTTGCCACCCTGGTAGCGGACGACGTAGTCGACGTCCCCGCCGAGCAGGTCTGTGGCCTTGCCCTTGCCCTCATCTCCCCACTGGGCCCCGACAAGAACGATGGCAGGCATGCCACTTTCCCTTCCCACGACGAAGGCCCCGATCGCCGCAAGCACGAAGGGGCCTCTTGCGATCGAATCGTACCCTGTGTTTGCTCGCACCACCCTCGGCGGTCGGGCGCTGGGCGCCCTCCCTTCAACGGGCGATGCGGCGATCGCCGCATCGCTTCGTCTCGCCCGGGGGCTCGCTGCGCGATCAGATTCTCGCTTCGCTCGAATCTGGCTTCGCACGCGATCGCCAAGCCGGCGGTCTGAACTCCCAGGTCATGGCGCTGCGGAAACGTCTTGGCGGGTTGTGATTCGTTCGCCAGGGTACCCGCTCAGCTCGTCAGGGTGTCCGCTGCCGTGGGGCTGCTGTCGCGGAGGAAGGTCTTGCAGCGCTCGGCCTCGCTCTCCTCGCCGATGGCCGCGGCGGCGCGGCCCAGGGCGTGGAGGGCGCGCAGGAAGCCGCGGTTGGGCACGTGCTCCCAGGGGACGGGGCCCTGGCCTCGCCAGCCGGCCCGGCGCAGCTGGTCCAGGCCCCGGTGGTAGCCGGTGCGCGCGAAGGCGTAGGAGTCGATGACGCTGCCCTTGGCGAACGCGCGGTCGGCCAGTTCGGCCCAGGCCAGCGGGACGTCCGGGTGACGCGCGGCCACCTCGAACGGGTCGACGCCGTTCTCCAGGGCCTCGCGGGCCTCGGGGTGGTCCGGCAGTTCGGTCGGAGGCAGGCCGCCGAGCAGGTTCTGGGTCATGCGGGTCATCGTAGATCGGCGTACCCCGTTCGCATCACCCCGGGTGGGGGGCGTGTTCCCGATGGGGAGCGGGTGGGGGCGCGAGAACGGGGCCGGGAGACGTCCCGAGGACGGGTGCGGGGGCGGGCGTCAGCGGCAGCCGGAACCGGGCGGTGCCGCCCGACGGCAGCGAACGGGCCGTGGGCCAGCCGCTGCGGATCGCCAGCACGGCCTCGCGGTTGGTCGCGATGACGTCGGCGTCGAACTCGGTGACGCCGCGCCGGAGCGCCAGCCCGGCCAGGCAGGAGACGAGCAGGCCGCCGACGCCGCACCGCTGCCAGGGGTCGGCGACCAGGACGGCCAGTTCGGCGCGCGAGCGGCACCGGTCGGCGCGGATGTACTCGGCCACTCCGATGATCTCCCCGGCGAGCAGCGCGATCAGGGCCTCGCGGTCCCAGTGGTCGAGCGCGTCGAGGGAGCGGAGGTAGTGGTCCGGGATGCGCGGGGTGCCGGAGAAGAAGCGGGAGTAGAGGCTCGCCTTGGACAGGTGGGCCGACATCCGCCGCAGCCGCTCTCCGTCGGCGACGCCGTACGGGCGGATCCGGACGTCCTCGAGAGTCGGCGTCCACCACGAGGGGCCGGGCACGGGCGCGGCGATCCGCAGGGCACCGCGTCCCTTGAGTTGCTTCATGCGACTCATTCGAGCGCATAAAGTTTCTTCACGCAACTCTCGATGCGCCTCGCGGCGCGGCGGGATCAGGATCCGGGGCCGGGGCGGGCGTCGACGTCCGAGGGGCTCAGCGGGGCACCGCACGCGCTGCACGTGAACTGCGGCGTCAGCGTCCCGTCGCAGCCCCGATGGCCGATGATCGCGGGCGGGCCGTCGGGGGCGTAGTGGCGGTCGCCCCACATCAGCAGCGTCATCATGGCGGGCCACAGCTCGACGCCCTTGCGGGTGAGGCGGTACTCGAACCGCTCCGGCCGCTCCTGGTACGGGACGCGCCGCATGAGGCCCTCGTCGCACAGCCGGGTGAGGCGGTCGGTCAGCACGTTGCGGGCCACGCCGAGCGCGTCCTGGAAGTCGTCGAAGCGGCGGACCCCCTGCAGGGCGCTGCGGATCACCAGCAGCGTCCAGCGGTCGCCCACGACCTCCAGGGCCCGGGCGATCGAGCAGTTCTGCGACTCGTAGGTGCGGGGCAGGGCCATGGCCCGAGACTATCGAAGTTTCGTCATGAAACGCATGGATCGGGGCCCGGGACGGCGCGCTTCACCGTCCCGGGCCCCGGCCGGTCCCGCGGGGACGCTACTTGAGCCTCTTGCCCGCCGACAGCAGATGCTCGGCGGCCTCGGCGACGCGCGAGGCCATCGCGGCCTCGGCGGCCTTGCCCCACGAACGCGGGTCGTACTGCTTCTTGTTGCCGACCTCACCGTCGACCTTCAGCACGCCGTCGTAGTTGCGGAGCATGTGGTCGGCGACCGGGCGCGTGAACGCGTACTGGGTGTCGGTGTCGATGTTCATCTTGACCACGCCGTAGGACACCGCCTCGCGGATCTCCTCCAGCGTCGAGCCGGAGCCGCCGTGGAACACCAGGTCGAACGGCCGGTCCTTGCCGCGCTCGGCGCCGACCGCGTCCTGGATCTCCTTGAGCACCTCCGGACGCAGCTTGACCGAACCCGGCTTGTACACCCCGTGGACGTTCCCGAACGTCGCGGCGAGGATGTAGCGGCCCTTCTCGCCCACGCCCACGGCCTCGGCGGTCGCCAGCGCGTCGCCCGGCGTCGTGTAGAGCTTCTCGTTGATCTCGTGGGCGACGCCGTCCTCCTCGCCGCCGACGACGCCGATCTCCATCTCCATGATGATCCGGGCCTTCGCGCACTCCTCCAGCAGGCCCGCGGCGATCTGGAGGTTCTCCTCCAGCGGCACGGCCGAGCCGTCCCACATGTGCGACTGGAACAGCGGCTCCTCACCGCGCGCCACCCGCTCCTGCGAGATCGCGATGAGCGGGCGCATGAAGCCGTCCAGCTTGTCCTTCGGGCAGTGGTCGGTGTGCAGCGCGATGTTCACCGGGTACTTGGCGGCGACGACCCGGGCGTACTCGGCCAGCGCGCTCGCGCCGACGACCATGTCCTTCACCGTGGCGCCGGACAGGTACTCGGCGCCCCCCGTGGACACCTGGACGATCCCGTCGCTCTCCGCCTCGGCGAAGCCGCGCAGCGCGGCGTTCAGCGTCTGGCTGGACGTCACGTTGATCGCGGGGTAGGCGAAGCCCTCCTGCTTCGCTCGGTCGAGCATCTCCGCGTAGACCTCGGGCGTTGCGATGGGCATTGTCAGCGTCCTTTCATACGCAGTGGTGCCGCCGGGCGTCCGGCCGGGCGGCAGCGCTCGGACGACCGCGCGTCCGGGAGAGAAACCCCTGGTCACACGGCTCCGGGCCGGGCATGCCGTCCAATGGTCAGTATCTCGTCTCGCTGCTCACCCGTCTCCAGAGGGGGCGTCGCGACCAGTATCCCGGATTCCGGTGCCGCGGCCAGCCCACCGTCCCGGCGCGCCCGGACGCGTCGCGGCGGAACACCGGACACCCCGCGCGGACAGGGCCTGCAGTCCTGTTTTCCCACCTATTGGACGCGTCCGGCCGGGTACGCTCGCTGTGTGGATCTCACGACCCTTCCCATGGACATCACCGAGTACCTCCATCCGACCGCGTGGCTGGAGCTCTTCGGCACGTTCGCGACGATCGGCGTCCTCGCCATCATCTTCGCCGAGACCGGACTGCTGATCGGCTGCATCCTGCCGGGTGACTCGCTGCTGTTCACGGCGGGGATCCTCACGGCGGTCTCGACCGTCAACGGCCAGGAGTTCCAGTCGCTGTCGCTGCCCTGGCTGCTCATCGGCGGGCCGGTGGCGGCGATCGCCGGCGCGCAGCTCGGCCACTGGCTGGGCGCCCGCTACGGCCGCAAGCTCTTCGACCGCCCCGACTCCAAGATCTTCCGGCAGGAGTGGGTGGAGAAGGCCGAGTTCTACTTCAACCGGTTCGGCCCGGCCCGCGCGGTGGTGCTGGCCCGGTTCATCCCGATCGTGCGGACGTTCCTCAACCCGCTCGCCGGGATGCTCGGCATGGACGCCCGCAAGTTCTTCGTCTGGAACCTCGTCGGCGGCGTGGTCTGGACGGACGCCCTGTTCCTGCTCGGCCACTTCCTCGGCTCCGAGGTGCCCGACATCGAGCGGTACATCCTGCCGGGCGTCGCGGTCATCCTCATCCTTTCGGTCATCCCGATCGTCCGGGAGATCATGAAGGGACGGGGTTCCGCGCACAACGGTCCGAACAAGAATGGCTCTGAAGAGTCACGTCCGTCGCTCAGCAGTGACAGTTATCGCTAACCTCCCCATGTGGGACGTCATCGGTCGGACCCTCGTGGTCTCGCGCGCATCCTCATCGCGGCCGTCGCCGTGGTGGCCGCCCTTGCCCTTCTCATCGTCGGCGGCATGGCCCTGGTGAACGCGGTCTCCGGCGAGCCCGACAAGAGCGTCCCCCCGTCCGGTGTCCCCGGCCCGAGCGGGGGGGCGAGCCCGTCGGCGACGCCGAGCAGCCCGCCCGCCGCCGCGGCGGCCTCGGCCGGAGTGCCCCTGGTCATCCGCGTGACCGGGCCCGCCACCACCGTGTACGTCAAGGTGTCCACCAATGGCGACGTCCTCACCCACGGCGTGCTGGCGACGGGCGAGACGCGCAAGTACGAGGAGAGCCCGCTCAGCGTCGTGGCGACCAACGGCGGCTCGCTGGAGGTCCTGATCTACGGCAAGCGGCAGCCGCCGGTGGCCGCGGGCACCCGCGGCCAGTGGTACGTGAAGGCCCAGAACCAGCAGCGCTGAGCCCGGTCTCAGAGGCCGAGGTCGGCGACCTCGAACGGGTGCCGGTACTCCAGGCCCTCCTCGGCGATGCGTGCCGCCGCGCCGCGCTCCAGGATCGTCGCGACCGCGACCACGTCGGCCCCCGCCTCGCGCAGCGCCTCCACGGCGGTCAGCACCGACCCGCCGGTCGTCGAGGTGTCCTCGACGGCGAGCACCCGGCGGCCCGCGACGTCGGGCCCCTCGATGCGGCGCTGCAGCCCGTGCGCCTTGCCCGCCTTGCGGACGACGAACGCGTCCAGTGCCCGGCCCCGCGCGGCCGCGGCGTGCAGCATCGCGGTCGCGACCGGGTCGGCGCCGAGCGTCAGCCCGCCGACGGCGTCGTAGCCGAGGTCGGCGGTCTCGTCCAGCATCACCCGGCCGACCAGCGGCGCCACGGCCCCGTCCAGCGTCACCCGGCGCAGGTCCACGTACCAGGACGCGCGCTTGCCCGAGGACAGCACGAAGTCGCCGTGCACGACGGCCTTGTCCTTGATCGCCTTCAGCAGGTCTTCTCGATCGGTCACGGAAGCAAACCCTATTCATCCCGCCCGCCGTCCGCGCACCCGCTCCGCCCCTGTACGGTTTCCGGAGGCGACGCGGCCTCCGCCGCCTCGCGGCCCCGCGGACGAGGCGGTGAGAACGCGTGACCCCCGGTTCCCTCGTCCTGCTGCACCCCCCGGGCGCCTCCGCAGCGTCCTGGGGCGACCTGCCCGAGGCGCTCCGGTCCGCCGGGTTCGACGTCGCCGTCCCGGACGCCGGGGACGACACGGGCGCCCGCTACGTGGCCCGCACGTCACTGCTCGTCGCGGCGAGCGCCCCGGCCGCCCCGCTGGTCCTGGTCGCGCGGGGCGCCGCCGGCCCGCTGGCGCCCGCGATCGCGCTGGCCCAGCGCGCCGCCCGCCCCCCCCTC
>NZ_CAACVB010000228.1 GCF_900659635.1 Actinomadura roseirufa
AGGCGCAGACCGACGCCGCCTCGCAGATCGCCGCGGTCGCCGTCCTCGTGCCGGGCGTGCTGGAGGACGGCGCGGGCCGGCGGGTGGTGCGGCCGCAGTCGCCGCGGCGGACCCCGGCCGTGCCGAGCATCGGCCGCGCCGAGGACGCGGGACTGCTCGCCGGGCTGTGCCGCCGGGGAACGTGGGGCCCCGACGGCGAGAGGACGCTGCGCGACATCGGCGCCGTCCCGATGGGCGCAGGCCGCTGGGTCGCGATCGTGGACAACGGTTCCGGCGCCATGCGGCGGCAGCTGATCACGCGTCGGGGGTGGCGGGTGGTCTGCCGGTCCCACGGAGCCGATCAACGGCTGCAGGAGTGGGTGGGCGCCGAGTACGAGCGCGAGCACGGTGAGGGATTCTCCCTGGCCGGTCTGGTGCCGGCGCGCGTGGTCTCCCTGGCCGTCGACTACGCCGACGGCACCCGGCTCAGGCTCGACCGCCGCGAGAAGGGAGGCCGCCGGCTTCCGTCCGTCCTGCGCCCCTCACCCCGCGGCGAGCTCCTGTTGTTCGCGACCCCGCCGCTCAGGCCCCGGTCGCCGGACGTGGCCGCCGCGGGCGCCTACACGCTGCTGGACGGGAACGGCGGCGTGGTCGCCCGGGGCCGCTTCAGGCGCTGACCCGGCACGCCGGCCGTCCGGGCCGCGCGGCGGCCGGATGATCTCGCATACCCGCTGACCGGCCACGGAGCTCCCGGCGGGAGACGGCGCGTCACCCGGGATTCAACGGCCACCAGTGTCGGGCTACCCGGCGGTCATTGGATAGGGTCGGACGTGGGGGAGACCCCAGGATCCACGCAGTGACGGACCCGGTCGCGCCGGGTGAGACGACGTACGAGGAGAGCCGTTCCGTGACCATCCGAGTAGGCATCAACGGGTTCGGCCGGATCGGCCGCAACTTCTACCGCGCCGTGAAGGCGAGCGGAGCCGACATCGAGATCGTGGCGGTCAACGACCTGACCGACAACGCCACCCTCGCCCAGCTGCTCAAGTACGACAGCATCCTCGGCCGCTTCCCCGAGGAGGTCCGCGCCACCGCCGACGAGATCGTCGTCGGCGGCAAGGCGATCAAGGCGTTCGAGGAGCGCGACCCCGCCAACCTCAAGTGGGGCGACGTGGGCGTCGACATCGTCGTGGAGTCCACCGGCTTCTTCACCGACGCCACCAAGGCCAAGGTCCACGCCGACAACGGCGCCAAGAAGGTCATCATCTCGGCGCCCGCCAAGAACGAGGACCTCACCGTCGTCCTCGGCGTCAACGAGGACAAGTACGACCCCGCCGCGCACACGGTGATCTCCAACGCGTCCTGCACCACCAACTGCCTGGCTCCGCTGGCCAAGGTCCTGCACGACAGCTTCGTCATCGAGAAGGGCCTGATGACGACGATCCACGCCTACACCCAGGACCAGAACCTCCAGGACGCCCCGCACAAGGACCTGCGCCGCGCCCGCGCCGCCGCGCTGAACGTCGTGCCGACCTCCACCGGGGCGGCCAAGGCCATCGGCCTCGTGCTGCCGGAGCTCAACGGCAAGCTGGACGGCTACGCGCTGCGCGTCCCGGTGCCGACGGGCTCGGCCACCGACCTCACCGCGACCCTCTCCCGCGAGGTGACCGTCGACGAGGTCAACGCCGCGTTCAAGGCCGCCGCCGACGGCCCGTTGAAGGGCTACCTCACCTACACCGACGACCCGATCGTCTCCAGCGACATCGTCACCGACCCCGCCTCGTGCATCTTCGACTCCGGGCTGACCAAGGTCATCGGCGACCAGGTGAAGGTCGTCGGCTGGTACGACAACGAGTGGGGCTACTCCAACCGCCTCGTCGACCTCGTCAAGCTGGTCGGCGCGCAGCTCTGACCCCGATGACCCGCCGTGGCCGCGCGTGACGCGCGGCCACGGCGGGGCCGTATCCGGAAGGACACCGCAATCGCGATGCGCACCATTGACGATCTCGACGTCGCCGGAAGGCGGGTGCTCGTCCGCTCGGACCTGAACGTCCCGCTGCGGGACGGCCGGATCACCGACGACGGGCGGATCCGGGCGAGCCTGCCGACGATCGAGGCGCTCCGGGCCCGGGGCGCCAAGGTCATCGTCTGCGCCCACCTGGGCCGTCCCAAGGGCGAGGTCAAGCCCGAGTTCTCGCTGGCGCCGGTCGCCGCGCGGCTCGGCGAGCTGCTGGGCACCGGCGTCACCGCCGCCGCCGACGTCGTCGGGGACTCCGCCCGCGCCGCCGTGGACGGGCTGGCCGACGGCGGCGTGGCGCTGCTGGAGAACCTGCGCTTCGAGCCGGGCGAGACCGCCAAGGACGACGCCGGGCGCGGCGCGTTCGCCGACCGGCTCGCCGCCCTCGCCGACCTGTACGTGGGCGACGGCTTCGGTGCCGTGCACCGCCGCCACGCCAGCGTCTACGACGTGCCGCGGCGGCTGCCGCACGCGGCCGGCGGACTGATCGCCGCCGAGGTCGCGGTGCTGCGCCGGCTCACCGAGGAGGTCGAGCGGCCCTACGCCGTCGTCCTCGGCGGCTCCAAGGTCTCCGACAAGCTCGGCGTGATCGACAACCTGCTCGGCAAGGCCGACCGCATCCTGATCGGCGGCGGCATGGTGTTCACGTTCCTCAAGGCCCAGGGCCATGAGGTGGGCAAGAGCCTCCTCGAGGAGGACCAGCTCGATACGGTCCGCGCCTACCTGCGCCGGGCCGAGGAGAGCGGCGTGGAGTTCGTGCTGCCCGTCGACGTCGTCGCCGCCACCGCGTTCGCCGCGGACGCCGAGCACGACGTCGTCGCGGCCGACGCGATCCCCGCCGACCGGCTCGGCCTGGACATCGGCCCCGAGTCCGGCAAGCTGTTCGCGGCACGCCTCGCCGACGCCCGCACCGTGTTCTGGAACGGCCCCATGGGCGTGTTCGAGATGGAGCCCTACGCGAACGGCACCCGCGCCGTCGCCCAGGGCCTCATCGACTCGGGCGCGTTCACCGTGGTCGGCGGCGGCGACTCCGCCGCGGCCGTCCGGGGGCTCGGGTTCGACGAGAGCTCCTTCTCCCACATCTCGACCGGCGGCGGCGCCAGCCTCGAATACCTCGAAGGCAGGACGCTGCCCGGCCTGCAGGCTCTGGAGGACTGACCCATGGCCCCCGCCACCCCTTCCCGCAAGCCGCTGATGGCCGGCAACTGGAAGATGAACAACAACCACCTCGAGGCGATCGCGCTCGTCCAGAAGATGGCGTTCGCCCTCAAGGAGGCCGACTACGCCGCCGTCGACGTCGCCGTGATCCCGCCGTTCACCGCGATCCGCTCGGTGCAGACCCTGATCGACGCCGACCGGCTGTCGATCCAGTACGGCGCGCAGGACGTCTCCCGGCACGCCTCCGGCGCCTACACCGGCGAGATCTCCGCGTCGATGCTGGCCAAGCTGGGCTGCGGCTACGCCGTCGTCGGCCACTCCGAGCGCCGCCAGTACCACGCCGAGGACGACGCGGTCGTCAACGCCAAGGCCAAGGCCGCGCTCGCCGCCGACCTCACCCCGATCCTGTGCGTGGGGGAGGGCCTGGAGGTCCGCAAGGCCGGCGGGCACGTCCCGCACGTCCTGAAGCAGATCGACGGCGGGCTGGCGAAGATCCCCGCCGACCAGGTCCGGCGCACCGTGATCGCCTACGAGCCGGTGTGGGCCATCGGCACCGGCGAGGTCGCCACCCCGAAGGACGCGCAGGAGGTCTGCGCCGCCATCAGGACGCGGCTCGCCGAGCTCTACGACGGCGGGCTCGCCGACCAGGTGCGTATCCTGTACGGCGGTTCGGTCAAGAGCGGCAACGTCGCCAAGATCATGGCGGAGCCGGACGTGGACGGCGCTTTGGTCGGTGGTGCCAGCCTGGACCCGGGAGAGTTCGTCAAGATCTGCCGGTACCGGGATCTCCCCGCCTGATCAAACTGATCAATTCTGCGTGACATGGGGGTTCTTGCCGAACCAGCGGAGAGTTCGTCGTACCCTTCGTACCTGACGGGTAAACCGCTCGGTTCGAGCCCCCACCCGAACGACCGACAAGCCCCGCTCGCCGCGGGGTGGGACCAGAGAAGGCGCTGAACTGTGATCATCGCAACGTCCATCGTGCTCATTCTCACGAGCCTGCTGATGGTGGTCCTCGTCCTGATGCACAAGGGCAAGGGCGGCGGCCTGTCCGACATGTTCGGCGGCGGCATCTCCTCGTCTCTGGGCGGGTCCTCGGTGGTGGAGCGCAACCTCGACCGGCTCACCGTCGGCACCGGCGTGATCTGGTTCGCCTCGATCATCGTGCTCGGGCTGCTGTTCAAGCACAAGGGCGTCGGCTGAGCCGTCCCGTCCCCAACGTTCCAAACGTACGAGCGCCGCGCCGCCAACGGAGGTCACGGGCGGCGCGGGCACACTAAGCGAGGAGTAGTCCGTGGGTAGTGGCAACGCGATTCGGGGCAGCCGTGTCGGGGCCGGTCCGATGGGAGAGGCGGAGCGCGGTGACGCGGCGCCGCGCGTCTGGGTGACCTTCTACTGCGCCAACCGGCACGAGACCCGGCCCAGCTTCGCGACCGACGTCGCGGTCCCCGAGACGTGGGACTGCCCGCGCTGCGGGTTCCCGGCCGGCCAGGACTCCGACAACCCGCCGGCCCCGCCGAAGACGGAGCCCTACAAGACGCACCTGGCCTACGTGAAGGAGCGGCGCAGCGACGAGGACGGCGAGGCCATCCTCGAAGAGGCGCTCGCCAAGCTGCGCCAGAAGCGCGCCGCCGTCAAGCGGGCCCTGGAAGCAGCAGGGCATATCTAATTCAACCCCGGCCCACTGCGCTCGCCTGGCGGCTCGCTTCGTGACCGTGCTTGTGCGAGCGCGAATCGCTTCGCGATCTTCCCAGCGGGGCTCGCCTTCGGCTTTGCCCCGCCGGTCAGGTCGCGCGCTCGCGTGACGGCTGAGGTCCGCCGTCAAGGGGCCTCAGCGCGCCCTGGATATCTTCAGTAAGGGGCTCACCGGCGTCGGTTCGCTGGGGCCACACGTTGAGCGCACGGCCTGCCGGGTCGTGCGCTCTCGCGTTGGCGGGGCCTCCTCCGGGTGTTCAGCGGGGGCGGCGGGACGGGTCGTGGGGCAGGACGGCGCCCACGCCCTTCACGTTGCGGCCGATCGGGGTCGTCTCGACATGGCCGATCACCGGCAGCGCGGCCACCCGCTCGGTGAGATAGCGGTAGATCGCACGGGAGTCGCGGCACACGATGGCGACATTGAGGTTGGCGGGACCCGTGGTGGCCGCCACGAACGCCGTCTCGGGATGCGCGGCCAGGGCCCGGCCCACCCCGTCCAGCTCGCCCGGCGGCACCGTGATCCAGAGCCGGGCGGCCGCGCCCAGCCCGGCGTACCGGAGATCGAACTCGGCGTAGCACAACAGGCTGCCGGTGGCGCGCAGGTGGTCGACGCGCCGGGCCACCGTGGACGGCGACCAGCCCGTCGCCGCGGACAGCTCGGCGTGCCCGGCCCGCCCGTCCCGGGACAGCACCTCCAGCAGCGGAATGTCGCCGGGCTCCAGCGGCGGCACGTCCGCGTCCCAGCCCGGCACCGGGTCCGGCGGCTCCAGCAGCCGCTCCTCCTCGGGCGTCAGCACGTCCAGCATGCGGACCCGGCGGGGCGAGCCGCAGAAGGTGTAGAGGATCCGGTGCGCCGCCACGGAGATGATCCGGTCCGAGCGCGGCAGCGCCTCCAGCAGGATCTGCTCGCCGTCCTCGGCCGTGACCGGGCCGATGTTGCAGAGGATCTCGGTGCCGCCGGAGACGAGCTGCACCCAGACGATGTCGGGCCGCCGCGCCAGCGCCTCCGCCAGGGCCTGGACGGCGCTCGGGACGCACTGGAGCCGGATGATCCACCGGCCCCGGTCCGCGCCCGGGGCGCCGACGATCCGCAGCAGCCCGGTCGAGCGCAGCCGGCGATAGCGGCGCGCGATGGTCTGGTCGGAGACGCCGAGCACCTCGGCGATCCGGCTGAACGGCGCCCGGCCGTCGAACTGGAGCGCCTCGACCAGCCGCAGGTCCAGAAGATCTGCCGTGTGGGAATTCACCACCTCAGGTTAGTTGATGTCGAAATAGTCGACGCAACCGGGTTCTGAGTGGCCTTGCCGCGATGATGCGCCGATTGTTGTCGGAGAACCGTTCGACGACGAGAGGGACCGCAATGAGCAGGTGGTGGCCGCTGACGGCGGTGAGCCTGGGCACGTTCATGCTGCTGGTGGACGTGAACATCGTGACGGTGGCGTTGCCGGAGATGGCGACGGGCCTCGACACGTCCTACGCCGCGCTCCAGTGGGTGATGGACGCCTACGCGCTGGCCCTGGCCGCCGCGCTGCTCGGCGCGGGCGCGCTCGCGGACCGGCTGGGACGCCGCCGGGTCTACGTGGCCGGCCTCGTCACCTTCGCCGCCTCGTCGCTGGTCTGCGGGCTGGCGCCGGGCACGCCGCTGCTGATCGCGGCGCGCGGGGTCCAGGGGCTGGGCGCGGCGGCGATGTTCGCCACGACCGTCGCGCTGATCAGCGCCTCGTACTCGGGACGTGACCGGGGCGTGGCCTTTGGGGTGTGGGGCGCGGTCAGCGGGGCCGCGTCCGGGATCGGGCCGATCATCGGCGGGCTGCTCACCGGGAGTCTCGGCTGGCGCTGGATCTTCCTGGTGAACCTGCCGGTCAGCGTGGTCGCGGTGGCGCTGACCCTGCGCGTGCTGGCGGAGTCCCGCGACCCCGGCGCGCGGCGGCTCGACGTGCCCGGTGTGCTGACGTTCGCCGCGGCCGCGGGCGCGGCGACCTACGGGCTGATCCGCGCGGGCGACTCCGGCTGGGGCTCGGCGGCCGCGCTCGGGGCCCTCGGCGCGGCCGCGGCGGCGCTCGCCGCCTTCGTCATCGTCGAGGCGCGCAGCCCGCACCCCCTGCTCGACCTGCGGCTGTTCCGCGACCGTTCGTTCACCGGGATCATGACCGCCTCGCTGGCCCTGTCGGGCGCCGCGTTCGCGTACCTGCTCTACGTCTCCCTCTGGCTGCAGACGGTGCAGGGCAAGAGCGCGATCGGCGCGGGGCTCGCGCTGCTGCCGATCCCCGTCGTGGCGTTCGCGGTCTCGATGGCGGGCGGGCGGTTCCTGCACGGCGTCGCGCCCCGCTGGACGGTCGGGGCCGGGCTGCTGCTGGTCGGGTTCGGCACGCTGGGCCAGGCGGTGCTGAACGCGGGATCGGGCTGGGCGACGCTGGTCCCCGGCATGGTGGTCATCGGGACGGGGGTCGGGCTCGCGATGCCGAACGTCACCGCCGCCGCGATGGCCGCGGTGCCGCCCGAGCGGGGCGGGATGGCGGCCGGGGCGGTCGGCGCCGTCCGGCAACTCGGGTACGCGCTGGGCGTCGCGGTGCTCGGCGCGGTCTTCAGGACCGTGCTGGAACGTTCCCTGGAGGACCGGACGCCCGGCGGTGGGACGGCCGCGCACGAGCTCACCTCGGGCCGGGCCGCCGAGGTCATCGCCCGCTCACCGCGATGGGCGCAGGACGTCCACGCCGCGTTCGCGTCCGGCCTGAACGCGGCGTGCACGGTGGCGGGCGTGCTCGCCCTGGCCGCGGGGGCGGCGGCGCTGCTGCTGATCCACGGCGGCCGTCCGGCCGCGCGGCCCGCCTCCTCGCGTCCGGGTTCGGCGCCGGCTCCGCTGGCGTCCGCGCGGGAGGCCGAATAATCTTCGGGGAACGGGGCGCCGGAGCGCGATTTCGCGCGCGGGGGTTCGGCGCCCGCCCGGCACCTTGGAGGGACCCACATGGACGCGGTGGACCAGGCCATCCTGCGGCGGCTGCAGCGCGACGGGCGCCAGACCAACCGGGAGCTCGCCGAGGCGGTGGGGATCGCTCCGTCCACCGCCCTGGAGCGGACCCGGGCGCTGCGCTCGCGCGGCGTGATCACCGGCTTCCACGCGGCGGTGGACCTGGAGCGGCTCGACCGGGGCGTACAGGCGCTGATCTCGATCCGGATCCGCCCGCAGTCGCGCGAGGCCATCGAGTCGGCCCGCGACACGATGGCCGCGCTGCCCGAGTCCGTGGCCGTGTTCGTGGTGACCGGGAACGAGGACCTGCTCGTCCACGTGGCGGTGCCGAGCACCGCGTACCTGCGCGACTTCGTGCTCGACCGGCTGGCCCGCCGCAAGGAGTACGTGGACGTCCGCACCACCGTCGTCTTCGACTACGTCCAGCCGGTCGAGCAGTCCGAACTTCCGCCGTCCGTAAGGGCCTGAACGCCGAACGTCCTGCGTCCGACCCCGGTCACCTTCACCGCGTATCGAACGATCAGCGGCTAGAGGTCCCCTGGCCGAACGAACAACGGTCGAGGATCCGATATCCCGCATGTCCGCCTAGCGTCTGGCGGCATGAAGCGATGGATGAACTCATCCGGGGTGCCGCTCCTGCTCGCCGCGGGCGTCCTGTGGGGGACGGTGGGGCCGGCGCAGGTGCTCGCCGGCTCCGGCGCGAGCCCGGTGGCGATCGGGGGCGCGAGGATCCTGTCGGGCGGCGCGTTCCTGGCGGTCGCCGTGCTCGTCACCCGGCCCGGCGCCTACCGCGCCATCGGCCGCCGGACCTGGCCGCCGCTCGCCGCGGCGGCCACCGCCACCGGCACCTTCCAGGCCGGGTTCTTCAGCGCGGTCGACCGCACCGGCGCGGCCGTCGCGACCGCCGTGGTGTTCGGCCTCGCGCCCGTCTCCACCGGGCTGGCCGAGCGGATCGTGCTGCGCGCGCCGTTCGGCCGCCGCCGGCTCGCCGGGACGGCCTGCGCCGTGGCCGGCGTCGCGCTGCTGACGCTGCCCGGCCGCGCCGTCCACGCCGACCCGGCCGGGATCGCGTTCGGCGTGGTCGCCGCGACGTGCTTCGGGATCTACACGGTGTCGGCCAAGCTGTTCACGCGGCGGGGCGGCGAGTCGGCGGGCGAGATGGCCGCCGCGGTGTCGGTGACCCTGCTGGCCGGGGGCGCGGTCCTGCTGCCCTGGACGGCCGCGGGCCTGCCGGAGCTGGCCCGGCCCGCCTCCGCCGCGCTCGTGGCCTGGCTCGGCGTCGCGACCACGGCCGCCGCGTACATGTTCTTCGTCACGGGCCTGCGCCGGGTCACGGCCGCGACCGCCGGGACGCTCAGCCTGGCCGAGCCGCTCGTGGCCGCCGTTCTCGCCGTCGCCGTCCTCGGCGAGCGCATGCCGGCGCCCGCCGCCGCCGGATCCGTGCTGCTGCTCGCCGGCCTCGGCGTCGTCGCGGTCCCGTCCCGGGCCCGGGGGACGGACGGACCCGCTCGCTATGATGGCGCCAACGCGACTGGCGCAGTCAAGGTGGAGACGACCACCGGGGAGCGAAACAAGTCCGCACACCGCGCGCCTGGGTGTCCGGGCCCCGTTCGCCGGGCGCCCGCACGAGCCCGGCGCGAGCAGCGCGGAGGCTGTGATGCACGAACCCGCCGTTCCCCATCTGCGTGCCCGTGATCCCGAGATCGCCGAGCTGGTGGAGGCCGAGGCCGGCCGCCAGTTCGAGAAGATCCGGCTGATCGCCTCGGAGAATTACGTCTCGCCCGCGGTCCTGGAGGCCACCGGCACCGTCCTGACCAACAAGTACTCCGAGGGGTACGCCGGCCGCCGCTACTACGAGGGCCAGCAGAACGTCGACCCGATCGAACTGCTGGCCGTCGAGCGGGCCCGGTCGCTGTTCGGCGCGGAGCACGCCAACGTCCAGCCCTACTCCGGCTCGCCCGCCAACCTCGCCGTCTACATGGCCTTCCTGGAGCCGGGCGACCCGGTGATGGGGCTGTCGCTGCCCATGGGCGGCCACCTCACCCACGGCTGGTCGGTGTCGGCGACCGGGAAGTGGTTCAGCCCCGTCCGCTACGAGGTGCGCGCCGACACCGGCCGGGTCGACATGGACGAGGTGCGCGACCTCGCGCTCAAGGAGCGGCCCAAGCTCATCTGGTGCGGTGGCACCGCCATCCCGCGGACGATCGACTTCCCGGCGTTCGCGGAGATCGCCCGCGAGGTCGGCGCCGTGCTGGCCGCCGACATCGCGCACATCGCCGGCCTCATCGCGGGCGGCGCGCACCCGTCCCCGGTGGGCCACGCCGACGTGATCACCACCACCACGCACAAGACCCTGCGCGGCCCGCGCGGCGCGATGATCCTGTCGACCGCCGAGCACGCCAAGGCCGTCGACAAGGCCGTCTTCCCCGGTCTGCAGGGCGGCCCGCACAACCACACCACCGCCGCCATCGCGGTCGCGCTGAAGGAGGCGGCCGAGCCCGGCTTCGCCGGCTACGCCCGGCAGGTCGTGGCCAACGCCGCGGCCCTGGCCGAGGCGCTGCTCGCCCGCGGCTACGACCTGATCTCCGGCGGCACCGACAACCATCTGATCCTCATCGACCTCACCGGCAAGGGCGTGCCGGGCAAGCCCGCCGCGCAGGCGCTCGACCGCGCCGGGATCGAGCTGAACTACAACGCCGTGCCGTTCGACCCGCGCAGGCCGTTCGACCCGTCCGGGCTGCGGATCGGCACCGCCGCCATCACCACCCGCGGGCTGACCGAGGAGCGGATGCCGCAGATCGCGGCCTGGATCGACGAGGTCGTGCGGGCCACCGCCGCCCAGGACGACACGGTCGCCGATCGCGTAGCGGGCGAAGTCCGTGACATGCTCGCCGCCTACCCGATGCCGGGTTGGCTCCCCACCCAAGCACGGCTCTGTTAACGGCCCCGACCAGTCGTGAACACGCTCAGCTCCCGTGAACAGCCTCAGCCGTCACGCGAGCGCGCTACCTGACCGGTGGGGCGAAGCCGGAGGCGAGCCCCGCCGGGAAGATCGCGAAGCGATTCGCGCTCGCACAAGAACGGTCACGAAGCGAGCGCCGGCGAGCGTAGTGGGCCGGGCTTGCAGTCAACACGGTCACGAAGCGAGCGTCAGCGAACGGAGTGGGCCGAGCTTGCAGTCAACACAGTGATCATGCGCCAGGCTTCGGGGGCGGTCAGCGGGACGGCGTCCGCACCGGCGCCGAAGTCGCCGTAGCGGGCGGCCACGTCGAGGCCGCCCGCGAGGCGGATCGCCGCGTCCAGCTCGGTGGCCGTCCAGAAGCGGTAGGGGACGACGTCGCGGATCACCCGCCCGCCGCGTCCGGCGCCGTCCTCGTGGATGGTCATCGTGACGCGGTCGTCGGCGATCTGCGTCACCGGGTCGAGCCTGTCGTCCGGCTCGCCCCAGCGCACGGTGGCGCGGACGCCGTCGCGCTCGACCGTCCACCCGGTGCTGACGCTCGGGTCGTCGCCGAGCCGGTCGCGGGGATGCGACATCTCCACCACGTACAGCCCGCCGGGCTCCAGATGGCGGGCCACGCCGCGCAGATGCGCGACGAACGCCTCCAGCGTCATCAGGTGGGACGTCGAGTCCAGCATGGTGACCACCAGGTCGAACCGGCGGCCCAGCGCGAGCCTCGTCATGTCGCCCTGGACGACCTCGACCTCCACGCCCGCCCGGGCGGCCTCACGGCCGGCGTGGGCGCACATCGCCGCGTTCAGGTCCAGCGCGGTGACGGACGCCCCGCGGCGGGCCAGCTCGCGGGAGTGCTCGGCGGGCCCGGCGGCCAGCTCCAGGACCGTCCGCACCGGCCCGGCGCCGCCCGGCCGGTGCTCCTCGCACCAGGCGAGCAGCACGTCCACCTCGGCCCGCACGTCACGGAACGAGCACGCCAGCTCGTAGGCCCAGGGATCGTCATAGATGCCGGTCACCGCGCCATTCTCCCAGGGCGGCGGCCCGGTCCCGCCCCGGCGCGGCGGCGCGGCCGTCCAGCGGCACGCGGAGCTCCACCACGCCGGGCTCGCCCGTCCGCCGCGTCCGGCCGCCGAGGGAGGTCAGCAGGCGCCGCATCCGGGCGTTCTCGCTCGGCGTCGTCGCGCGCAGCTCCACCAGGCCCCGCTCGCGGGCGAGCTCCACCAGCAGCGAGGCGAGCGCCCGGCCGAGGCCGCGGCCCTGCCAGGCGTCCTCGACGAGGAACGCCACCTCGGCCACCCCCGGCTCCACGACGTGGATCAGGTGCGCCAGGGCCAGCAGCGAGCCGTCCGGGCCCTCGGCGACCAGGGTGAGCCCGCGCGCGGGCTCGCAGAACACGTCGAACGCCCGCCGCGGCGGGTATGGCTCCGGGCCGGAGCACCGCGTCGGGCGGCTCTCCGCCGAGCAGCGGCCGCGGAGGGCCCGGGCGGCCGCCGCGTCCCGCCGCTCGACCGGCCGGACGACGACGTGCGTGCCGTCGCGAAGAGGAACGCGGTGGGAGGCGGGCCGCGGCCGCCCGGCGGGCAGCGCGGCGCGGACGAGGGCGTCGGCGCGGGCCGCCTCGGTCGTGGTGAACGGCAGCCCGACGCGCAGCAGCCGCACGGAGCGGCCCCGCCCGGCCGCGACGGTCAGCACGCACCGGTCCCCGTGCTCCCCGCCGTCCGCGGCTCCGTCCGCGGCTCGGTCCGCATCCGGGGCCGGCGCCCAGCCGGCCTCGTCGGCGCGCAGCAGCTCGGCGAGGATCGCCGGGAGGGCGTCCGAGATCGGAAGAGCACACG
>NZ_CAACVB010000229.1 GCF_900659635.1 Actinomadura roseirufa
TGACTGGAGTTCAGACGTGTGCTCTTCCGATCTCGCCGCGGCCGCCGAGGACGTCGCCGCCGCCGTCGGCCTGGACGCGCACGTGGCCGAGGCGGGCCGGGAGTTCTCCGGCGGCCAGCGGCAGCGGCTGCGGCTGGCCCGCGCGCTGGCCGCCGACCCGGAGGTGCTCGTCCTGGTCGAGCCGACGAGCGCGGTCGACGCGCACACCGAGGCGCGCATCGCCGGGCGGCTCGGCCCGGCGCGCGAGGGCCGCACGACGGTGGTGTGCACGACCAGCCCGCTCATGCTCGACCGCGCCGCCCACGTCGCCTTCGTCGAGGACGGCCGGGTCACCGCCGAGGGCGCGCACCGCGACCTGCTGAAGACAGATCCGCGTTACGCGGCCGTGGTGACCCGGGGCGAGTCCAGCGGACCGCCGGCCACCACCCCCTGACCCCGCTCGCCGCTGGGACCGCACCGAGGAGAGGCTGACCCGTGAGCACCGAGATCCTGCCGGTCGCCACGCCCGCGCAGGTGCGGGCGTACGCGCGCCGGCTGACGCTGCGACATCCGCGCGCCCTCGCCGTGGCGCTGGGCCTGCACGCGCTGGCCGCCGTGACCGGCCTGGTCGCGCCGCGGCTGCTCGGCGGGCTGGTCGAGGACGTCCGCGCCGGCGGGGACGGCATCGACCGCGCCGGGCTCGCCATCGCCGGCTTCGTCGTCGCGCAGGGGGTGCTGGTCAGGTACGCCTTCTACGCGTCCGCGCGGCTGGGCGAGCGGGTGCTGGCCGACCTGCGGGAGGAGTTCGTCGACCGGGTGCTGGAGCTGCCGCTGTCCACGGTGGAGCGCGCGGGCACCGGCGACCTCGTCGCGCGCACGTCCCGGGACGTCGACACCCTCGGCACGTCCGTCCGGCACGCCCTGCCGGAGACGCTCGTCGCCCTCGTGACCGTCGCGCTGACCGCGGGCGCGCTGCTGCTCACCGGTCCGCTGGTCGCCCTGCCGTGCCTGGTCGCCGTCCCGCTGCTGTGGGGCGGGATGCGCTGGTACCTGCCCCGCGCCCGGGGCGGCTACCTGCGCGAGAACGCGACGTGGGCGGAGATGACCGACGGCCTCGCCGAGACCGTGCACGGCGCCCGGACCGTCGAGGCGTTCGGCCTCGCCGGGCGGCGGCACGCCCGCGGCGACGCCGACATCGCCGCCACCTACGCCGTCGAGCGGTACACGCTCGGGCTGCGCACCGTGCTGTTCCCGGTGATCGAGCTGGGCTTCGTGCTGCCGGTCGCCGCGACGCTGCTGGCGGGCGGCTGGCTCTACATCCACGGGATGGCGTCGCTGGCGCAGGTGACCGCCGCGACGCTGTACGTCCAGCAGCTCATCGGCCCGGTGGAGATCCTGCTCACCTGGCTGGACGAGCTGCAGCTCGGCGGCGCGTCGCTCGCGCGGCTGCTGGGCGTCGGCGAGGTGCCCCCGGACCGGACGCCGAACGGCCGCCGCCCGGCGGGGGAGAGGCTGACCGCCGGGAACGTGCGCTATTCCTACCGTCCCGGTGAGGACGTGCTGCACGGCGTCGACCTCGACCTGCGGCCGGGGGAGCGGCTGGCGATGGTGGGGCCGAGCGGCGCGGGCAAGTCGACGCTCGGGCGCCTGCTGGCGGGGGTGGACGGGCCGCGGTCCGGCTCGGTCACGCTCGGTCCCGCGGGCCGGGACGGCGACCCGGCGGCCGGGGAGCGCGACGAGGGGACCGTCCCGCTGGTCGACCTGCCGCTGGACGAGCTGCGCGGGCACGTCGCCCTGGTCACGCAGGAGCACCACGTGTTCCGCGGCACGCTCCGGGAGAACCTCGTGATGGCGCGGCCGGGCGCCTCCGACGCCGACGTCCGCGCGGTCCTGGAGGCCGTCGGCTGGGACGGGCCGGACCTGGACACCGTCGTCGGCTCCGGCGGCGCGACGCTGTCGCCCGCGCAGGCGCAGCAGCTCGCGCTGGCCCGGCTGGTCCTGGCGGACCCGCACACGCTGGTGCTGGACGAGGCGACCTCGCTGCTGGACCCGCGCGCCGCGCGCCGGCTGGAGCGCTCGCTGGCCGCCGTGCTGTCCGGCCGGACGGTCGTGGCGATCGCGCACCGGCTGCACACCGCGCACGACGCCGACCGCGTCGCGGTGGTCGAGGACGGCCGGATCACCGAGCTCGGCACGCACGACGAGCTGATCGCCGAGGACGGCTCGTACGCGGCGCTGTGGTCGTCCTGGCACGGCGGCGAGGACGGCGAACGGGACGGTGACCGGGACGGCGGCGGGAACGGCGGCGGGAACGGCGGTGCCGACGGCGGCGGGGACCCGGGCGAGAACCGCGGCGACGCCCGCGAGCCCGTACGCCGCTGAACCCTGCCGCCTCCCCTGCCGCCGCCCCCTGCCGCGGGGCGCGCCCGGGGCCGCCTTCTCGGCGGGCCCCGGACGCGGCCCGCGGTCAGCGCCGCAGGGCGGACTTCAGGAAGTCGACCTGGATCAGCAGGAGGTTCTCGGCGATCTCCTCCTGGGGCGTCATGTGGGTCACGCCCGACAGCGGCAGGACGCTGTGCGGCCTGCCCGCCGCGACCAGCGCGGACGACAGCCGCAGCGCGTGCGCCGCGACGACGTTGTCGTCGGCCAGCCCCTGGATGATCATGAGCGGCCGGTCCAGCCCGGCCGCCATCTCGATCAGCGAGTTGGCGGTGTAGCCCTCCGGCTCCTCGTCGGGGTGGCCGAGGTACCGCTCGGTGTAGTGGGTGTCGTACAGCCGCCAGTCGGTGACGGGCGCGCCCGCGACGCCCGCGTGGAACACGTCCGGGCGGCGCAGCACGGCCAGGGCGGCGAGCCAGCCGCCGAACGACCAGCCGCGGATGGCGACCCGGTCCAGGTCGAACGCCTCCGGGTGCTGCCGCGCGGCCTCGATCAGCGCCGTGATCTGGTCGTCCAGGACGGGCCCGACGAAGTCGCCGCGCACCGCGCGCTCCCAGCCGGGGCCGCGTCCGGGCGTGCCGCGGCCGTCGGCGATGACGACGGCGAAGCCCTGGTCGGCGAGCCACTGCGCCTCGCAGTAGGCCCGCTGTACTGCCAGGACGCGCTGCGCGTGGGGGCCGCCATAGGGGTCCAGGAGGACGGGCAGCTTGCCGTCGCCGGGCTTCCAGCCGACCGGCAGCAGCACGGCGGTGCGGATCTCGGCGTCGCCCACCCGCAGCAGCTCGACGGCGGGCGTGATCACCGGCGTCTCGGCGAACGAGGCGATCGGGTGGACGCCGGACGGGCCGCGCACCTCGGTCTCGCTACCGTGCCGGTCGAGCCGCGAGCCGGTCACGACCGTGATCCCGCTCGACCGGACGCCGCCGAACACGCCCTGGCCCTCGGTGAGCCGCGTCACCTTCTCCGCCTCGTAGGAGAACAGGTGGATCTCGGTGGGCTCCTCGGACGCGGTGAACAGGATCGACTCGCCCTCCACCCCGAGCACCGAGCGGACCTGGAGGCCGGGGGGCGTGACGGGCGTCCCCCCGACGGTGATCCGCCGCGTGTCGGCCGTCCGGTCCTCGGTGATCCAGACGAGCTCGCCGGCGTCGGTGCGGGCCGGGATCCCCGCGACGACGTCCGTCCACTCGGGGTCGTGCTCGTTGTGCAGCAGGGACGTCTCCCCGTTGGACGGGTCGACGCGCAGCACCCGCTGCGAGCGCTGGTCCCGGGGCTGGACGACGATCAGCAGGCCGTGCCGGTCCCACGCCGTGGTCACCACGTACGGGAACTCCCCGCGGTCCCAGGCGACAGCCGTCCGCCCGCCGTCCACCTTCAGCAGGACGAGGTTCACCAGCGCGTTGGGGGTGCCCGCGGCGGGGTAGGCGACCTCGGCGGGCGTCCGCTCGGGGTTGGCCGGGTCGGCGATGTACCAGCGCTGGACGGGCGTCTCGTCGACGCGGGCGACCAGCAGCGTCCCCCCGTCCGGCGACCACCAGTAGCCGCGCATCCGGTTCATCTCCTCGGCCGCGACGAACTCGGCGAGGCCGTAGGACACCTGGTCGGACTCCGGCCGGACCAGGGCCCGGTCGTCGCTCCCGTCCATCTCGACGACCCGCAGCGTCCGGCCGGAGACGTAGGCGATCCGGCGGCCGGCGGGGTCGGGCCGCGGGTCGAAGACCGGAGGCTCGGCGGGCAGCTCGCGGACCCGGCCTGAGGCGAGGTCGGCGACGTGGAGGCGGCCGGCGAGCGTGAACACCGCCTGCGTCATGGCCCGGTCGGTGGCGTACCCGACGATGCCGCCCGCCTGCTCGCGGGCGCGCTCGCGGCGGGCCCGCTCGGCGGCGGGCAGGTCCTGCTCGCCGGGGACGTCCAGCGCGGCCGGGTCGGCGACGAGCCGCTCCTCGCCCGTCGCGGTGTCCAGCGTCCACAGGCAGGTGACCGGGTCGTCGCCCGCCCTGGTGCGCAGGAAGGCCACGCGCGTCCCGTCCGGCGCGATCTGGAAGGCGCGCGGGACACCGAGGGTGAACCGCCGCGTGCGGGCGCTCTGCCGCGGATAGCTGATGCTCATGGAATCGAGTGTGCCAGCCCGCGAACCCGGCGGAAGTACGGCGCACGGGGCCCCCCCGGGCCTATGATCACGGGTCGTCGCCGTGCGGGCGGTGAACGGCCCGTGGCCCGGTCCGCGCTCGCGTAAGCTCGGAGCTTCCCCAAGCACATTCTGTCGTCGCGGGCGCTAAGGAGTGGTCCATGCCGGAGCTGCAGCCGGGAGATCCCCGGCGGCTGGGCTCGTACGAGATCGTCGAACGGCTCGGCGAGGGCGGCCAGGGAGTCGTCTACCTGGGCGTCGACGCCTCCGGGAACCAGGCCGCGATCAAGCTGCTGCGCTCCGACCTCGCCGGGGACGCCTCCGCGCGCAACCGGTTCGTGCGCGAGGCGCAGGCGGCCAAGCAGGTCGCGCGGTTCTGCACCGCGCAGGTGCTGGAGGCCGACGTCGCGGGCGACCAGCCCTACATCGCCAGCGAGTACGTCCCCGGCCCGTCGCTGTACAAGCAGATCACCGAGAGCGGCCCGCTCGGCGGCGCCGCGCTGGAGCGGCTCGCGATCGGCACCGTGACCGCGCTGGTGGCGATCCACCAGGCGGGGATCGTGCACCGCGACTTCAAGCCGCACAACGTGATCATGGCGCCGGACGGGCCGCGGGTCATCGACTTCGGCATCGCGCGGGCGCTGGACACCGGCCAGACCGCCGCGACCAAGGCGATCGGCACCCCGTCGTACATGGCGCCCGAGCAGGTGGCGGGCGCCACCCTCACCGAGGCCGTGGACGTGTGGGCGTGGGCGACCACGCTGGTGTTCGCCGCCACCGGCCGCCCGCCGTTCGGCGACGACACCGTCGTCGCGGTGATCAACCGGGTGATGCACGAGCCGCCGACGCTGCAGGGCCTGCCGCCGGACCTGCACCGGCTGATCGCGGCGGCTCTGGTCAAGGAGCCCACGCGGCGGCCGACCGCGCAGCAGCTGATGATGGCGCTGATCGGCAGCGGGCCGGGCGGCGCCGGGCAGACCCGGATGGACGACCCGGCCCAGGCCACCTCGCTGCTGGCGGAGGGCACCACGCTCGCCGCCGGGCCCGGCGCCGCCGCCGCGATGATGGCGGGTCACGGGCAGCACCCCGGCGCGCAGACCCGCCGGGTCACCCCGGCCGAGTACACCGGCGCGCTGCCGCCCGTCCAGCAGCCGCCCGGGCAGCCGCCGGGACGCGGCGCGCACACCGGCTACGACCGCTTCGAGCCGGAGCGCAGCTCCAAGTGGCCGATCTTCGCGGCGGTGCTGGCGATCGCGGCGCTCGCGCTGGTCGTCGGGCTGTACATGGCGAGCCGGAATGACAAGTCCCCCACCGGCCCCGCCTCGCCCACGACGTCGGAGACCGACACCTCCTCGGAGAGCCCGACCGACGAGCAGACCGACGAGCCGACGCCGACCCGCACCCGGACGCGCGTCCCGACGACGACGCCGACCTCGCGGATCCCGACCCGGGAGACCCCGACCAAGGAGACCCCGACCAAGGAGACGCCGACCAGCGAGGCTCCGACCACCGAGCCGCCGGTGACCGAGCCGACCGACCCGACCGGGCCCGAGGGGGGCAAGAAGACCGGCGGGATGAAAATCGGCGGATAGCGAACCGAGTACCCTACCCGCCGGGCGACGGGCGGCGGACAGGGCGGTCATCGCCGGAGGTCCGCCGCCTGAGTAGGCTCGTCGTCTATGAAGGAGCCGCGGATCCTGTTCGTCCACGCCCATCCGGACGACGAGTCCATCGGGACCGGGGCGACCATGGCCAAGTACGCCGCCGAGGGCGCCCACGTCTGTCTCGTCACGTGCACGCTGGGCGAGGAGGGCGAGGTGATCCCCGACGAGCTGCGCCACCTGGGCTCCGACAAGGAGGACCGGCTCGGCGAGCACCGGATCGGGGAGCTGTCGCGGGCGTGCGCGGCGCTCGGCGTGCGGGACCACCGTTTCCTCGGCGGCGCGGGCCGCTGGCGCGACTCGGGGATGATGGGCGCGCCGACCAACGACGACCCGCGGTGCTTCTGGCGGGCCGACGTCGACGAGGCGGCCGGCCCGCTCGCCGCGGTCATCCGCGAGATCAGGCCGCAGGTGATCGTGACCTATGACGATCGCGGCAACTACGGGCATCCCGACCACATCCAGGCGCACCGCGTCACCCGGCGGGCCTATGAGCTGGCCGCCGACCCCGCGCACGGCGGGGACGAGCCGTGGCGGGCGGCCAAGTTCTACGCCTACGCCACGCCGCGCACCGTCCTGGCCCGCGCGATCGCCGTGATGCGCGAGGCCCGGCTGCCGTTCTCCCGCGTCGCCGGGCTGGACGAACTGGGCTCCGGCGTCGCCGACGACGCGGTGACGACCGTGGTGGACGCCCGCGCCCACCTGCCCGCCAAGCTCGCGGCGCTGCGCGCGCACCGCACCCAGATCGTGGTGGCGCCCGAGCAGGTCGGCCCGTACTTCGCGCTGTCGAACAACCTCGGCCAGCAGGCGTTCGGCACCGAGTACTTCATCCTGCAGGACGGCGAGCCCGGCCCGGCCGGGCCCGGCCGCCGCGAGCGCGACCTGTTCGCCGGGCTCCGGGACCCGGGAACCTGACCGGCTGGATACGCTGGCCGGTGTGGACGAGGACGACCAGGCCCGGGTGAGCCGCGCCGGAGACGCCCGCGCGGCGGCGGACGCCCCGGCGCGGGGCGGCGCGGCCGAGCGCGTCCCGCCGATGGACACCGACACCGTCTCCGCCGGGGACGCGGTCCCCGCGGAGCCCGCGGGAGCCTCTGTGGCGCGGGAGGAGCCGACCGGGGGCGGTGCGTTCGCGGCCTTCGTGTCCGGGGCCGTCTACGCCGCGCTCGGCCTCCTGGGAGGCGTGTTCGGGCTCGTCGGGTCCTACGCCCAGGGCTGGACGGCCGGTGACGTGCCCGTCGCCGCCGTCGTGCTGGTGCCGCTGGTGTTCGCGATGGTGCGGCTGGCCGGGTGGGGGACCGGTGGCCGGATCGGCGCGACGGTCCCCGCGGTCGTGTGGGGCGTCGTGGTGTTCGTGATGTCGATGCGGCGTCCCGAGGGCGATCTCGTCGTGCCGGCGACGCTGTCCGGCTACGTGTACATCATCGGCGGGATGGTCGCGGCGGTCCTCGGGGTGGCGCGCGTCCCGTCCGCCGGCCCCTCCGGCCAGTGGCTGCTGGGGCGGGCCGCCCGTACCCGCGGGTAAGCGCGTGAGTACAGTGGCCTGCTTGTGACCAGTGACCCCCCGCGCGCCCGCCCGCCCGGCCCGTCCAAGTCCCCGGCCGGGCCCGCCGCGCCGGACGTGGACCCGGCGCGGTTCCGGCGGGTGGCGGGCCGGTTCGCGACCGGTGTGGCGATCGTGACGACGGTGGCCGACGGCGCGGACCACGCGATGACGGTGAACGCCTTCACCTCGGTCTCGCTGGACCCGCCGCTCGTGATGTTCTGCGCCGAGAAGATCGCGCGGTTCCACGACGTGGTGCTCGGCACGGGGCTGTGGGCGGTGTCGCTGCTGACCGAGGACATGGCCGACGCCTCCCAGTGGTTCGCGACGCGGGGCCGGGCGCTGGACGGTCAGCTGCGCGGGTGGGAGCACACGCGCGGCCCGGCGACGGGCGCGGCCGTCTTCGCCCGGGCCGTCGGCGCCCTGGAGTGCCGCACCCACGCCGTCCACGACGGCGGCGACCACAGCATCGTGGTCGGCGAGGTCCTCGCGCTGGACGTCCCCGACCCGGGCGGCCTTCCGCTCGTCTTCTACGACGGCCGCTACCGCGAGCTGGGCTGATCCCTGCCGGGCCCCTGCCGGCGGCGGGCCCGTGCTCGCGCGGACGGCGGGCCCCGGGTCGTGAGAATCCTCACAACCCGGGGCACGTAAGGGGCGCGGTCAGCCGGGCAGTGAGGCGGTCTCGGGCGGGGTGTCCGCCGGGGTCCGTGACCGGTAGCCCTTCATCCCGAAGCAGGCGGCGGCGCTGAGCAGGATGATGGCGATCGGCAGCAGCATCGTCGGCTTCATCGCGTGCACGAAGCCGTGCGAGAACACCTGCCCGGCGAGCTCCTGGATCCGGTGGGCCACGGCGGGCGGCACGCCCGGGGGGAGCTGCTGCTGGGCGCCGGTCTGGCCGGCGCCGACCTCCAGGCCGCCCTTGCCGGCCTTCGCGAAGCCCGACACGAACCGCTCCCGCGCGTCCGGCGGCAGGGACGCCGAGCGGGTGGCCGCCTCGTCCCGCAGCGAGGCCGCGAGGCGGTTCTGCAGCAGGGCCCCCGCGGCGGCGCTGCCGAGCACCGAGCCGATCTGCCGGGTCGTGTTGTTCACCCCGGACGCCGCGCCCGCCAGCCGCGGCGGCACGTTGCGGGTCGCCTCGGTGGCCATCGGCGCGAACACGCCGCCGATGCCGAGCCCGCACAGCGACAGCGGCGCGATGAACGAGGTCCAGCTCATCCCGACGTCGGCGATGGCGACCAGCCACAGCATGCCGAGCGCGTAGGCGGTGAGCCCGCCCATCAGGATGAACTTGCCGCCGATGCGGTCCGACAGCTTGCCCGCGACGGGGGCGAGGAACATCGACACCACCGAGGACGGCGCCATCACGAGCCCGGCCTTGAGGGCGCTGAAGCCCAGCACCGACTGCATGTAGATCGTCAGCGGCAGGAACATCCCGATCATGCCGACGGACACGGCCGCGCCGACGAAGTTCAGGATCGTGAAGTTGCGGTCCCGGAACAGCGAGAACGGCACGAGCGGCTCGCCGGCCTGCTGGGTGCGCTGGTAGACGACGAAGATGACGAACAGGCCGCCGCCGGCGGCGATGAGCCCCCAGATGCCCTCGTCCCAGTTGTACTTCTGGCCCTCGGTGAGCCCGAACACCAGGCAGAACAGCGCGGCCGAGGCCAGCAGCACGCCGAACACGTCGAAGCGGTGCCGCACCGTCCGGGTGTGGCCGGGCAGGATCGGCACCGCCATGGCGAGCACCAGCACGCCGATCGGCAGGTTCACGAAGAAGATCCACCGCCAGTCCAGGCTGGTCACCAGCAGCCCGCCGATCGTCGGGCCGGCCACCGTGGACACCCCGGCCACCGCGCCCCAGATGCCGAGCGCCGCGCCGCGCCGCTCCGGCGGGAACACGTTGATGATGATCGACATCGTCTGCGGCATCAGCAGCGCGGCGCCGAGGCCCTGCACGGCGCGGGCGGCGATCAGCTGCGCCGGGTCCTGCGCGATGCCGCAGGCCAGGCTGGACAGCGTGAACAGGGTGACGCCGGCGATGAACAGGTTCTTCTTGCCCCACAGGTCACCGAGCCGGCCCGCGGTGATCAGCAGGACGGCCAGCACCAGGATGTAGGCGTTGGTGATCCAGAGCACCTCGTCCAGCGAGGCGTGCAGTTTGTCGATCATGCTCGGGATCGCGATGTTCACGATCGTCAGGTCGAGCAGCGTCATGAAGAAGCCGAGGGAGAGCGTGAGCAGGATCGCCCACGGGTTTCCGCGCCACCTGGTCATGGGGTCTCCGTTCCGGTGCCGGTCGAGTGGTAGTCGTGGCAGAGGTCGTGCTCGTCGCGCGGATGGCACGTCGCGCCCCGGTCGTCCTTCCAGGTGAGCCGCCCCGACTCCAGGTCGTCGCGCAGGACGCGCACGAAGTCCAGCTCCGAGCGGGTCCGCGACAGCGTCCACTCGTGGTCGACCAGCTTGTAGCGGGCGATGCCCTGCTTGATCAGGGAGTCGTAGAGGGTCTGATGGCCGGCGAGCCGCGCCTCCAGGGCGGTCGCCCGGTACCGCAGCCGCGCGGCGACCTCGTGCTCGGGCAGCAGGTTGATGAACGCGAGCCCGGTGCCGAGGAGCGGGAACTCCTCGCTCGGCTTGGCCAGCAGCTCGCCGAGCCGCATGTGCGCGGCGTCGCGGCCGGCGCTGGTGACCGCGTAGACGGTGCGCTCGGGCCGGCGGCCCTCCCGGCTGGTCTCCAGCGGTTCGATGAGCCCGGTCGCGGCCAGCCGCTCCACCGAGTGGTAGAGCGAGCCGTGCGTGATCTTCACGGCCTGGTCGTAGGCGTGGTCGCGGATCCGCTGCTGCATTTCGTAGGGATGCATGGGGTTGTCGCACAGCATCCGCAGGACGGTCAGCGCGAGCGGCGTCAGCGGTCGTGACATGGGGGACCTTTTACTTCGATATGGATTAGTCCACTCAGACTAATCCATCCAGACCTCGAACGTGAGACGGGGGCGGTCGTCCGGCCCGGGGACCGGTGGAGGCGCAGGTGGCGGCGAGGGGGTCCGGGTCAGCGAACCGCGTCCACCGTGTTGGCCGCGCCGTTGCGGGACAGGTAGTCGCCCACCCGGTCCGCCCGGACGGCGGCCAGCAGCGCCCGCGCTCGCGCGTCGTCCAGCAGGAGGACGTTCTGCCCGCCCTGGTCGGCGGACCGGGCGACGGGGAGGGTGAGGTACTCCATCAGCGAGATCCGCGTCAGCCGCGCGGCCAGCCCGCGCAGCGTGCCCGACGACACCGTCTCGTCCACGGCCACCGAGCGGGTCGTGGCGCGGATGAACCGGTCGATGCGCAGCGGGTTGCGGGTGTCCACGGCCTTCTCGGCGAGCGCGTGCAGGAACGCCTGCTGGCGCTTGATCCGGTCGAGGTCGCCGCCGGGCAGGTTCCACCGCTGCCGGACGAAGTCCAGCGCCTGGACGCCGTTCAGGTGCTGGTGCCCGGCGCGCCAGGTGCGGTCGTGCATCGGGTCGTGGGTGCGCCGGGTGACGGTCACGTCGACGCCCCCGAGCGCGTCGGTCATCGTCACGAAGCCGGTGAAGTCCAGGGTCGCGTAGTGGTCCACCCGCACCCCGGCGAGCTGCTCGACCGTCCGGATCAGCAGCGGCGGCCCGCCGAACGAGAACGCGGCGTTGACCTTCTGCGGGCCGTGTCCGGGGACCGGCACGTAGGCGTCCCGGGGCACCGCGATCACCGAGACCCGGTCGCCGCGTCCGGCCAGGTGCACCAGCATGATCGTGTCGGCGCGGGCGCCCATCTCGGGCCGGTCGGCGCGCCGGTCCGAGCCGATCAGCAGCCAGTTCTCGCCGCGCCCCGGCGCGGGCCGGCCGCGCTCGGCGGGCAGCGCCCCCGACAGCCGCCGGATCTGCCCGTCGTAGGCGCGCTGGAGCAGGTAGGCGCCGCCTCCCAGCAGCAGCGCGAAGCCGGCGGCCAGCGTGCCGCAGCCGACCAGGACCCGGCGTCTCCTGCTGCTCTCCCGCATGGGGCGAACCTGCCCCCGCGCCCCGCGCGCCACCCGCGGGCGGGTGCTTCACGGGGCAAATCTTTGATCATCCTGGGAACTGTCCTGGAGTGTCCCCCGCGACCGTCCCGAGCGGTTCCGTCCCTCCTGGGCGGGCTCGGTCCGCCCAGGGTTCAGCTGCGGCGTGCCGGCGCCGGGAGCAGCAGGCCCGTCATGCCCTCGGCCCGGCCGATGGCCCTGTGCAGGTGGCGGCGGGCGTCGGGAAGGCGGCCGCGCGCCGCGTCCAGCACGGCGGCCCCCAGCGGGCGGGCGACGACCCTGGCGCACGTGTACGCGCCGTAGTGCCGCCGGTAGACGCGGCCCGTCCCGCGCGCGGTGTGCCGGGCCTTGGCGCGGTGGGCGGGATCGGACGCCTTCGCGTCGGCGGGGTCGTGCTCGTACACGCGGATGCCCGGGTCGTAGACGAGGGTCCGCCCGCTGTGAAGGGCGCGCAGGAGGAGATCGGTCTCGGCGCCCGACTGCCACGGCGTCCCCGAGCCCGCGCCGAGGCCCTCGTCGAAGCCGCCGGTCGCGCGCAGGAGGTCCGCCCGGAAGAAGCACGTCTCGGTGCGCGCGTGCGACCAGACCGTCCGGGCGTCGATGGGGCGGGGCTCGTCGGGGAACCGCCACCGCGCCCGGTCGCCGCCCGTGGCGAGCAGCCGCCCGGACGCGACGTCCGCGCCGCCGGCGAGCGTGCGGGCCGCGCGGGCGAGGGCGTCCGGCGGGTACCAGGTGCCGTCGTCGGGGAACGCCACGACGCCCGCCGG
>NZ_CAACVB010000230.1 GCF_900659635.1 Actinomadura roseirufa
GGCGCCCCCCGGCGCCGGAGGGCGCCGTTCAGGCGTCGGCGGGGGCGCCGTCGAACGGTCCCGCGGCCACGGGCCCGGGGCCCGCGGGCCGGGCGCCCGGCGGGCCGTCGTGGAACGACCAGGTGTCGGACGACCGGGCGGCGATCGGGCAGGCGGCCAACGGGCAGTCGTTCACCGGGCAGGCGGCCGTCACGGCGCCCGACTCGCCCGAGCCCGGGGCCGCGGGCCCCGCCGTGTCCGGGCCGGACGTGCCCGGTTCCTGCGTCCCGGCCCTGGAGTGGGAGCGGGCGGTCGAGCTGATCCGCGCGGCCGACGAGGTCTGCCTGGCCTGCCACGTCGCGCCCGACGGCGACGCGCTCGGCTCGATGCTGGCGCTCGGGCAGGCGCTGCGCGCGCTGGGCAAGCGCTGCCTGGCCTCCTTCGGCGAGCCGTTCACCGTGCCCGCGATCCTGCGGTTCCTGCCCGGCCAGGAACTGCTGGTCGAGCCCGACCGGATGCCCGCCGACCCGGCGCTGATGATCTCGCTGGACGCGGCCGGGCAGGCCCGGCTGGGCTCGCTGGCGGCCCGCGCCGGGCGCGCCGGCGAACTGATCGTCGTCGACCACCACGCGTCCAACACCGCGTTCGGCGGCGTGCGGCTGGTCGACCCGGACGCCGCCGCCACCGCGGTGCTCGTCGAGGAGCTGATCCGGCGGCTCGGCGTGCCGCTCGACGGCGCCATCGCCGAGGGGCTCTACGCGGGGCTCGCCAGTGACACCGGCTCGTTCAAGTACCCGTGCACGACGCCCGAGGTGCACGACCTGGCCGGGCGGCTGCTGACCGCGGGCGTCCGCCCCGACGCCGTCAGCCGCGAGCTGTGGGACCGGGCGCCCTTCGGCTACCTGCAGGTCCTCGCGGGCGCGCTCGGGCGGGCCCGGCTGGAGCGTGACGCCGCGGGCGGCCGGGGCCTGGTCTGGACGACGATCACGCGCTCCGAGCGCGACTCCAGGGACGTCCCCTACGACCAGCTCGAAGGCGTCATCGACCAGCTCCGGCGCACCGACGAGGCCGAGGTCGCGGTCGTGCTGAAGGAGAACGACCGGGACGAGTGGTACGTCTCCACCCGTGCCAAGGGCGCGGTGGACGTCGGCCGCGCGTGCGTCGCGCTCGGCGGCGGCGGCCACCGCACCGCCGCGGCGTTCACCATGGCGGGCGAGCCCGCCTGGATCATCGACCGGCTGCGCGCCGCCCTGCGCGACACCGGCGAGGCCCACGACTGACCACGGGCGGCCGCCGCCGCGGCCGTCCGGCACGATCTGACCGGCACCATCGATTCGGAGCGCACGCGTGGATTCGGGACTCGTCATCGTCGACAAGCCGGCCGGCTGGACCTCGCACGACGTGGTGGGCCGCATGCGGCGGCTGGCCCGGACGCGGCGGGTCGGGCACGCGGGCACGCTGGACCCGATGGCGACGGGCGTCCTCGTGGTCGGGGTCGGCAAGGCCACCCGCCTGCTCGGCCACCTGGCGCTGACCGAGAAGGGCTACGACGCCACGATCCGGCTGGGCCGCTCGACCAACACCGACGACGCCGAGGGCGAGGTCACGGCGGAGGCGTCCGCCGCGGACGTGTCCGAGGCGGCGCTGGCCGCCGGGATCGCGGCGCTGACCGGGCCGATCATGCAGGTTCCGCCGCAGGTCAGCGCGATCAAGGTGGACGGGGAGCGGGCCTACAAGATGGCCCGCAAGGGCGAGGAGGTCGCGCTCAAGGCCCGTCCGGTGACCGTGCGCGCCTTCACGGTGACCGAGGTGCGGCGGCACGGCGACGTGGTCGACGTGGACGCGGTCGTCGCCTGCTCGTCGGGCACCTACATCCGCGCGCTGGCCCGCGACCTCGGCGCGGCGCTCGGCTGCGGCGGCCACCTGACCCGGCTGCGCCGCACCCGGGTCGGCCCGTACGACCTCGGCGCGGCCCGGACCCTTGAGCGGCTGGCGGAGGAGCTGGAGATCCTGCCGATCGGCGCGGCCGTCTCCGCCGCGTTCCCGCGCCGGGACGTGTCGGAGGACGAGGCCCGCGCGGTGGCGCACGGCGGGCGGCTCCCGGCGGCCGGGCTGGGGCCGGGCCCCGTGGGCGTGTTCGCGCCCGACGGGACCCTTCTCGCCCTGGTCGAGGAGCACGGCGAGGTCGCCAAGCCGCTCGCCGTCTTCGTCCCCTGATCGGTGCCTGGCCGGCGCCTGGCCGGCTTTACAGTGCGGACTTCTCCCTGGCGAGCAGGGTGCGCAGGTCCTTGGCCATGTCCGCGCTGCCGAACTGGTAGCGGAACAGCAGCCGTCCCGCGCCGTCCGGCCCGTAGGTCATGACGTTGCTGCCGTGCTCGACCTGGTAGTTGCCCTTGGCGTGGGCCGGCGCCGGGCTGACCGGCACCTTGGCGGTCCCGGCGGCCTGCTCGATCGTCTTCCACGGGCCGGTCAGGCCGACGAACGTCTTGTTGAAGCGGCCCAGGTAGTCCTTGAGGGCGGCCGGGGTGTCCCGGGCGGGGTCCGCGGTCACGAAGACCACCTGGACCTTCGCCTGCTCGGCCGGGGTGAGCAGGCGAAGGGCCGCCGCCGCGTCCGCCATGGTCGTGGGGCAGATGTCCGGGCAGTTGGTGAAGCCGAAGAACAGCATGGTCACCTTGCCCTTGGTCTTCTGGGCGAGGGCGTAGGAACGGCCGTTCATGTCGGTCATGGTGACGTCGGGGATCCGGAAGGCGGCGGGCAGGGTCGTCGCCTTGTAGGGCGAGGCGGGGGCGTTCTCGACGGTCTCGACGGCGGCGGGTTCGGCGCCGCAGGCGGTGGCGCCGGCCAGCAGGGCGGCGGCGCCGAGAGGGGCCAGGACGAGGCGGACCAGCGTGTGGCGGGCCCGTGTGGAACGACCGGGTCGTGCGGGAACGTGCATGGGTGAACTCCGTGTGAGCAGACGTCGATGGGCCCCGGGCGCGGGCGCGGCGGGGCGGGAGGCGTGAACGTCGGCTCAGGAGGGCGGGCCGCGGCGGACGAGCGCGTGCCGCAGGGGCCCGGCCGCGGCCGCGCGCAGCAGGGGGCCGGGCCGCCACATCTGGCCCAGCCGGAACGCCCGCGCCCCGATCTGGTAGCGGCCGTCCGCGAGCCGGTGGACCGCTCCGAGCCCGGCGAGCTGGCCCAGCAGCCGGTGGGTCGTGGTCTTGGGCAGCCCGGTGGCGCCGGCGAGCTGGGAGAGCCCCGCCTCTTCCAGGCGTCCCAGCTCCTCCAGCACGGCGAAGGCGCTCTCCAGGACCCCGCGGCCCTTGGCGAAGGGCTCACCTGCCCGCGGCGCGAGCGCCGCGGGCAGGTGACCGTCGGCACCGTTCATGCTCAGCTCCGATCCGCGGGGTGTTGGCCGGGCGCACGACCTCACGGCGGGGGGACGGCGGGGCTGTCCCGCCCTCCCGTTCACCGATATGATCGTTGCGCTACAACTGAAGCGGTCTCAGCGTAACGCGGTTCCGGCGGGAACGACAAGAGGCCGGAGGAGAGGGGAGACCATGGCGCGGACCAACCCCGGACGGCGGACGACGCTGCTCGACGCCGCCATCGAACTGCTGGCCGAGCGGGGGGCGAGGGGCGTCACCTACCGGGCCCTCGACGCGCACGCGGGCGTGCCCACCGGCACCGCGCTGCACTACTTCCGCAATCGGGACGAGCTGATCGCCCAGATCGCCCGGCGCGTGCTGGAGCGCTACCAGGACCGGGAGCGGGAGCACCGGGCGGCGGTCGAGGGCGTCCTGGACCGGCAGGCCCTGATCACGCTGTTCCAGCGCAGCGTCCGGCGGGCCATCACCGACTCCGCCCTGCAGATCGCCTCGATCGAGCTGGCGCTGGAGGCCCACCGCCGTCCCGAGCTGCGGCAGGTCATGAACCGGATGACCCGGACGGGGATCAGCGAGGACTTCGCCGAGCTCGACGCCCGCCAAGGCCCGGGCGGCACCTACGACCTGACCTTGATGTACATGGCCCTGCACTCATTGGTCACCCACATGGTCCTCATCCCCGAGGGCCTCCCGGTGACCGATACCGACGCCTTGGTCGCCCACCTGATCACCCGCCTGATGCCACCCCACGACCAGGCGTGAGCTCCAGCCACGACAGGCCGGCCTTCGACCACCGGGCCCGAAACCTCGGTCCCGGTGGTCGAAGCCCATTTACCGCACCTGGACGAATGCCTCCCAGGTGGACGGCTGTCAGTCCTCGAACGCTTCGGGGGGCGGGCAGGAGCAGATGAGGTTGCGGTCGCCGTAGGCCTGGTCGATGCGGCGGACGGGCGGCCAGTACTTGCCTTCGCGGAGCGACGGGACGGGGTAGGCGGCCTCCTGGCGGGTGTAGGCGTGCTTCCAGTCGTCGGAGACGAGGCAGTCCGCGGTGTGCGGGGCGTTCTTGAGGGGGTTGTCCTCGCGGTCGTAGCCGCCGTCGGCGACGCGCTGGATCTCGCGGCGGATCTCGATCATCGCCTCGCAGAAGCGGTCGAGCTCGGCGAGGTCCTCGCTCTCGGTGGGTTCGATCATGAGGGTGCCGGCGACGGGGAAGGACAGGGTGGGGGCGTGGAAGCCGTAGTCGATGAGGCGCTTGGCGACGTCCTCGGCGGTGATGCCCGTCTCCTTGGTGATCTTCCGGAGGTCGGCGATGCACTCGTGGGCGACGAGGCCGTTGCGGCCGGTGTAGAGGATCGGGTAGTGGGGCGCGAGGCGGGCGGCCAGGTAGTTGGCGCTGATGATGGCGCCTTCGGTGGCGGCGCGCAGCCCGTCGGGGCCCATCATCGCGATGTAGGCCCAGGAGATCGGGAGGATGCCCGCCGAGCCCCAGGGGGCGGCGGAGATCGGGCCGGTGCCGGTGCCGGCGGGACCGGCCTCGGCGCGGAGCGGGTGGCCGGGCAGGAAGGGCGCCAGGTGCTCGCGGACGCCGATGGGGCCGACGCCGGGGCCGCCCCCGCCGTGCGGGATGCAGAAGGTCTTGTGCAGGTTGAGGTGGGAGACGTCGGAGCCGAACTCGCCGGGGCGGGCGAGGCCGACGAGGGCGTTGAGGTTGGCGCCGTCGACGTAGACCTGGCCGCCGGCGGCGTGCACGGCCGCGCAGACGTCGGTGATGGACTCCTCGAACACGCCGTGGGTGGACGGGTAGGTCACCATGATCGCCGCGAGCCGGTCGCCATGCTCGGCGATCTTCGCGTGCAGGTCGTCCAGGTCGACGTTGCCGCCGTCGTCGCAGCCGACGACGACGACGCGCATGCCGGCCATGACGGCGCTGGCGGCGTTGGTGCCGTGCGCCGAGGACGGGATGAGGCACACGTCGCGGTGCTCGTCGCCGCGGGAGTCGTGGTAGCCGCGGATGGCGAGCAGGCCGGCCAGCTCTCCCTGGGAACCGGCGTTGGGCTGCACCGACACGGCGGCGTAGCCGGTGATCTCGGCGAGGGCGCTCTCGAGCTCGCCGATCAGCTCGACGTACCCGGCGGCCTGGTCGAGGGGCGCGAAGGGGTGGATGTTCGCGAACTCCGGCCAGGTGACCGGCTCCATCTCGGTGGTGGCGTTCAGCTTCATCGTGCAGGAGCCGAGCGGGATCATGGAGCGGTCGAGGGCGATGTCCTTGTCCTGCAGCCGGCGCAGGTACCGCAGCATCGCGGTCTCGGAGCGGTGGGCGTGGAAGACGGGGTGGGTCAGGTAGGGGCTCTCGCGGCGCAGCCCGCCGGGCAGGGCCTCACCGGCGCCGGTGGTGCCGGCGGGGACGCCGAACGCCTCCAGGACGGCGGTGACGTGCTCGGGGAGGGTCGTCTCGTCGCAGGCGACGGCGACGTGGTCGGGGCCGGACGGGCGCAGGTTGACGCCGCGCTCGCGGGCGGCCTCGACGATCTCGGCGGCGCGGCCGGGGACGCGGGCCAGCACGGTGTCGAAGAAGGCGCCGTGGACGACCTCGACGCCGCCGCCGCGCAGCCCGGCGGCGATCTCGGCGGCGTGCCCGTGGGTGCGCTGCGCGATCGCGGCGAGGCCCTCGGGGCCGTGGTAGACGGCGTACATGCTCGCCATGACCGCGAGGAGCACCTGCGCGGTGCAGATGTTGCTGGTGGCCTTCTCTCGGCGGATGTGCTGTTCGCGGGTCTGCAGCGCGAGGCGGTAGGCGAGGGCTCCGTCCGCGTCGACGGAGACGCCGACCAGGCGGCCGGGGAGCTGGCGCTGGATGCCCTCGCCGACGGCCATGTAGCCGGCGTGGGGGCCGCCGAACCCGTAGGGGACGCCGAAGCGCTGCGCCGAGCCGACGACGATGTCGGCGCCGGACTCACCGGGCGGGCGCAGCAGGGTCAGGGCGAGCAGGTCGGCGGCGACGACGACCTTCGCGCCGCGCTCGTGCGCCTGCGCGGTGACCGGCTCCAGGTCGCGGACGGCGCCGGACGCGCCCGGGTACTGCAGGAGCACGCCGAAGAAGTCGCCGGCGGGCAGCCCGCCGGACAGGTCGGCGGTGACGATCTCGATGCCGAGCGGCAGCGCGCGGGTCCGCACGACCTCGATGGTCTGCGGGAGCGCGTCGGCGTCGACGAGGAACGTTCCGGGGTCCTTACGGCGGGACGCGCGGTGCGCCAGCGCCATGGCCTCGGCGGCGGCGGTGGCCTCGTCCAGCATGGAGGCGTTCGCGACCGGCAGGCCCGTGAGGTCGCTGACGACGGTCTGGAAGTTGAGCAGCGCCTCCAGGCGCCCCTGGGAGATCTCCGGCTGGTAGGGGGTGTAGGCGGTGTACCAGCCGGGGTTCTCCATGACGTTGCGCAGGATCACGCCCGGCGTGATCGTCCCGTGGTAGCCCAGGCCGATCATGGAGGTCAGGACGGTGTTGCGGGCGGCCAGCTCCCGCAGCCGGGCCAGGGTCGCCGTCTCGCTCAGCGCGGGCGGCAGGTCCAGGGGGCGGCCGGTGCGGATCGCGGCGGGCACCGCGGCGTCGACCAGGGCGTCGGCGCCGGAGTAGCCGATGGCGGCCAGCATCCGGGTCAGGTCGCCGGGCGCGGGACCGATGTGCCGGTCGGCGAACGTGGCACGGGGATGCTGCGGCGAGGCCACCGGGGCGTAGTACTGGGCGGTCATGGGGAGAGCCTCCTGGCTGCTGCGGTCGCTCAGGCCGCCGCCGGCGCGGGCCGGCGGCCGTCTCCCCCTCTGTCATCGGCACCTGAGAGCTTCACCCGCGCGGCGGGATTTCCCCTTCGGTGAGCCGCCCTTCCCCATGAGGGGAGATCGACGCCTGCTTTCCAGAGGTGCCTCGCCCGAGCGGTCCTTTTGCCTGAGAGGTTCCGGGGAGGTTGCCCCTTCGGCGCCCCACGCCGGCTTGCGCGGGGACTCTCCCACTCAGGGTCGACGGCATGTCTGGGGCAAACCCTACCCAACGATCGCCTCGCTCGACCGTCCAGGCCCGGCCGCGCGCCCCCGGCGCAGCCGTGACGCCGGGATCTCCGCGGCGTACCGGCCACTACGATGTGCACAGCTCACGGGCCCGGACGCGGGGCCCGGGGCCGAGAGGGGCGGACCGCGTGCAGGCACCGGGCGGCCGGGGCCCGGCAGGGCCGGGACCGCCGCCGCGTCCCGCCGCGGGGGCCCCGCTCGACGGCGCGGCGGGAGGTCTGGGACGCTGATCACGATGACGGACGGTCAGGGCGGCGGTACGGCGGTGCGCCCCGGGCAGGGCGGCTCGGCGGGCGTGCCCGTGGACGAGCCGGCGCAGCCCGACCGGATCCGCCGCCCGTCCGACGCGATCCGGTTCGCGCTCTCCTGCGTCCTGCTGGCGGCGGTGATGCTGCTGGTGTCCATCGCCCAGCAGACGACGCACGGCCTGCAGACCGACATCGCCGAGGGCACCGCGCACGCGCCGCGGCTGCTGCTGTCGCTGGCGACGCTCGGCTCCAGCTTCGGCGTGCTGGCCGTTCCGGTCGCCTTCGCCATCGAGCGGGTGTTCCGCAAGGACGGGACGCGCGTCGCGATCGCGCTGCTGGCCGCCATGATCGCGTTCCTGGTCACGGTGGCGCTGGACGACTGGGTGGTCGCGGCGGCGCCCGGCGGCGTGCTCGACTCGCTGATCTGGGGCGGCACCGCGACCGCGCCGGTGCACACCGACATCGCGCCGGTGATCGCCTTCGTCACGGCGGTCGGGATGGCCGGGCGGTACCGCTGGCAGGCCGCGACCTGGACGATGATCGGGCTGGCCGCGCTGACCGGGCTCACCGCGTCCTACGCCTCGGTGGCCGCGCTCGCCGCGACGTACCTGCTCGGCCGGGCCATCGGGCACGGCACCCTGTACGCGATGGGCACGCCGAACCCGCGGCCGTCCGGCGCGGCGGTGATCATCGCGCTGGAGCGGCTCGGGTTCCGGGTGGAGCGCGCGGCGCGTCTCGGCGACGCCGCGCAGGACGCGCGGGAGGCCCGCCGCTACGGCGTCGCCCTCGCCCCCTCCCCCGGCGACGCCGGGCGGCACGGCCCGGCCCGGGACGGCCGGGACCTGGGCGGCCGCGGGGACGCCGGGGCCCCTCCGCGGCGGCACGGCCGCGACGAGTGGCAGCTCGAGCTGCGGGTGCTGGACCGCGACCAGCAGACCGCCGGGGTGCTGTACCGGGTGTGGCGGCTGCTGCGGCTGCGCGGTGCGACCACGGGGCGGGCACTGCGCTCGCTGCGCCGGTCGCTGGAGCAGGAGTCGCTCATGGCCTACGCCGTGGCCGCGGCGGGCGCGCGGACACCGCGGCTGACCGGGACCGCCGAGGTCGGCACCGAGGCGGCGCTGCTCGCCTACGAGCACGTGCCCGGCCGACGGCTCGGCGACGTCGCGGACGAGGAGGTCACCGACGAGCTGTTGGACGACGTGTGGCGGCAGTTCCGGCGGCTGCAGGCGGGACGGCTCGCGCACCGGCGGCTCGACGACGGGCTGCTGGTCGGCGACGACGGCCGCGCCTATGTCACCGACCTGCGGTCCGGGGAGATCGCGGCGGGCGATCTGGCGCTGCGGCTGGACCTGGCGCAGCTGCTCACCACGCTCGCGCTGCGGGCGGGCCCCGAGCGCGCGGTCGGCACCGCCGCCGACGTGCTGGGCGCGGAGGCGCTGGCCGCCGCCGTCCCGCTGCTGCAGCGGGTGGCGCTGTCGCGGGAGACCCGCGCGACGCTGCGCCGCCACCGGGACCTGCTCACCCGGATCCGGGAGCGGATCGCCCTGCTGACGCCCGAGACGGAGGCGGCGCCGGTCCGGCTGGAACGGTTCCAGCCGCGCACGATCTTCAGCATGGTGGCGCTGTCGATCGCCGCCTACATCGTGATCCCGCAGGTCACCAGCCTGGACATCGGTCACCTGGTGTCGACGGCGTCGTGGTGGTGGGTCGCGGTCGCGCTGGGCGCGGCGGCGCTGACCTACCTCGCCGCGGCGTTCATGCTGATGGGGTTCGTGCCCGAGCGGCTGCCGCTTGGCCGGACCATGCTCGTCCAGCTCGCCGCGTCGTTCGTGAAGCTGGTCGCGCCGGCCGCGGTCGGCGGCGTCGCGATCAACACCCGGTACCTGCAGCGCTCGGGCGTCCGGCCGGGACCGGCGGTGGCCAGCGTCGGCGCGTCCCAGCTGGTGGGGATGGCCACGCACATCCTCCTGCTGATCCTGTTCGGCTTCCTCACCGGTTCCGCCAACAACGCCACCAAGGACCTGGCGCCGTCCCGGACGATCGTGATCGTGCTGCTGGCCCTCGGACTGGTCGCGGGCCTGGCGGTGACCGTCCCGAAGGTGCGCAGGATCGTCACGGCGCGGATGAAGAGCATGTTCTCGGGCGTCGTGCCGCGGCTGGTGGACGTGCTGCAGTCGCCGCGCAAGCTGTGCACCGGGCTGGGCGGGACGCTCCTGCTGACCATCGCGTTCGTGCTGTGCCTGGACTCCTCGATCCGCGCGTTCGGCGGGTCGCTGGAGTGGACGGCCGTGGTGGTGGTGTTCCTGACCGCGAACGCGCTCGGGTCGGCGGCGCCGACGCCGGGCGGGCTGGGCGCGGTCGAGGGCGCGCTGACGCTGGCGTTGACGATCTCGGGGCTCGCGGCGGAGACGGCGACGTCGGCGGTGCTGCTGTACCGGCTGCTGACACTGTGGCTGCCGGTGCTGCCGGGGTGGGCCGCGTTCGCGTACCTGCAGCGCAAGGGCGTGATCTGAGCGGTCCGGCGGCGGATGTGCCCGTGCGGGGCGGGTTCGGGCGGTGCGGCGCGGCTCGGGAGTGAGCGCGGGAGCGGGGCGGCCGCGGGGAAGGGTTCGCGGGAGGGCGGGCGGGTCAGCCGGTGCGGCGGGCGCGCCGCCGGTTCGCCAGCTCGTCGTGGGGGTGCTCGTCGGGGTCGTCGTCGGTGGCGGCGCGTTCGGCGGGCAGGTCGGCGAGGCTGCCCTCGACCTCCTGCCACACGCGGCCGAGCGCGATGCCGAACACGCCCTGGCCGCCCTGCAGGAGGTCGACGACCTCGTCCGCCGACGTGCACTCGTAGACGCTGACCCCGTCGCTCATCAGGGTGATCTGCGCCAGGTCGCGGACGCCGCGGTCGCGCAGGTGCATCACGGCGGTGCGGATCTGCTGGAGGGAGACGCCGGTGTCGAGGAGGCGCTTGACGACCTTCAGCACGAGGATGTCGCGGAAGCTGTAGAGGCGCTGGCTGCCCGACCCGTGGGCGGCGCGGACGCTCGGCTCCACCAGCTTGGTACGGGCCCAGTAGTCGAGCTGCCGGTAGGTGATCCCCGCCGCGGCGCACGCCGTCGGACCCCGGTAGCCGACGTCCTCCGGCGGCACCGAGACCTGGGTGTCGAAGAGCAGCCCCTGCTCTCCGGCGCGCCGGGACGCGATATGCCTGTCGGGGGTCGCCTTGCCCTCGCCGCTGCTCACCGCCACGCGGACCTCCGGCTTCTATCAGCCCGTGGCGCTTCGTCAAGGGGGTTTGACGAATTACACCACGGGTGTTCCACCAGCACGGTAGGTGCCGGTCAGGGCGTGGTCAACGTTCACCGTCGGCGCGTCGCATGCCCGGATGAACCGGCTTCACGTGGGCAAACTGCGCACCATCGCCGTCACCGCACTCCTACCCCGATCGTCGCTCATCGGAAACGGCCAGGTCCAGGGCAATGCAAGACCAATCGCGGCACGGCATGAACTTACAGCCCAGAGTGACATATCCCACGGGGCCCGTCCGCACGGCCCGTCACGGAGAGCGACGAGCGCAGGCCGGGGCGCCGTGGCGGGCGGTGTCAGCCCGCGCGGCCGAAGTCCTCCGGGGAGATCGTGTCGAGGAACTCGCGGAACTTCTCGACCTCGTCCTCCTGTTCGTCCGGGATGGCGACGCCGGCCTCCTCCAGGACGTCGTCGCTGGCGAAGATGGTGGCGCCGGTGCGCAGGGCCAGCGCGATCGAGTCGGACGGCCGGGCGCTGACCTCGACGCCGTTGGAGAAGATCAGGTCGGCGAAGAAGATGCCCTCGCGCAGGGCGGTGATGTTCACGGTGCGCAGCTGGACGCTGAGCGCGTCGAGCACGTCGCGGAACAGGTCGTGGGTGAGCGGGCGGGCGGGCAGCACGCCCTGCTGGGCGAACGCGATCGCGGTCGCCTCCACGGCCCCGATCCAGATGGGCAGGTAGCGGTCGCCCTCCGTCTCCTTCAACAGGACGATCGGCTGATTGGAGGGCATCTCGACCCGGACGCCGACGACCTCCATCTGCTTCACTGCGGCTCCCTGCTGGTTCTCGCTGTCTCGATCACCACGTGCACGGGACCGATACCTGACCGAACCCTGTAGCCAACGTACACCCAGCCCCGGACGGCGCGCGGCGGCGCCGGTGCGGCAAAAACCTCCGCGGACGGCATGATCAGGGGTCGAGGCTTTCGCGCAGCCCGGTGGAGACGAGGGCGGCGTGCAGCCGGACCGACAGCGCCGCGATCTCGCGGGCGGTCTCGGCCGCCTGCTCGTGGGCGCCGGGGCTGCGGCGGCGCAGCTGCGGGGCGACGATCTGCTCGATGAGGCCGACCTGCCGGTCTGCGGCGGCCTTCACGGCGCGCAGGTGCCGGACCTCGAAGCCGTGGGCGACGAGCGCGGCGGCGGCGCGGGCGACGGCGAGCGCCTCGCCGAGGTAGTGGGCGCCGCTGCGGCCGACGAGGCCGTACTCCTCCAGGCTGGCGAGCAGGCCCTCGTCGATCCCGGCGCCGTCCAGGAGCTGGCGGCGGGTGAGCCGGACGGCGGGCTCCTCGGCGGTGGTGTCGGCCGCCACGAGCGTGCGGGGCCGGGCCGGTGCCCGCCGCTCCCCCGCCTCGGCGGGCGGGG
>NZ_CAACVB010000231.1 GCF_900659635.1 Actinomadura roseirufa
GCCGGGATGGTCTGCTACCGCCCGGGTGAGCGGTCCCGGCTGATCTACCGGCTGCACCATTACCGCCGCCGCAAAGGCGAACGCGCCGCCTTCACCCTGAACGAGTACAAGGCCCTGCTGCAGGCCGCCCACCAGCAGTTACCCGGCGGGAAGATCGTGCTGGTCCGGGACAACCCGAACATCCACCACTCCAAGGCGATGCGCGCGTTCATCGACGCCCACGCCGACTGGCTGACGGTGTTCTACCTGCCCGCCTACGCCCCTGACCTCAACCCGGCCGAGAGCGTGTGGTCCCTGCTGAAACGCTCCATGGCCAACTTCCTGGCCACCGACCTGGACCACCTCACCGCCATGATCAAGCATCGGCTCAAGGTGATCCAGCACCACCCCGACGTGATCGACGGCTGCCTGACCGCCACTGGCCTCACCCTCAACACCACACCCGCCATCACCAATTAACCCTGGTTAGCATGCTGGCCGTCCGTGCCTGTGGTGGCCGCCAGCCGGTGCGCAGAGGACCACCTGAACCGACAACCCAGATCGGCGGCGCCCAGGAGTTCCCCAAGGTCAAGTCGTGCGCGGGGTTTGACTGCGCAACGTTCCGGCTCGAAGTCGGCGTGCTCGCCTGACGGTCGGGCGTACCCGTACAGGGCGAGGGAAGTCACCGACTCGTTCGCGCTGGCCTAGTGGTCGGGACTGTCAGTAGGGGGAAGCTCGCGGGTGATGACCATCATGTCGCCCAGGGTGGTGGGGTTGGTCCAGCCACGGTCGCGGGCGTAGATGCGGGCGTCGGCCCGTTTACGGGCCGCCACCTCTGGGGTGTCGTGCGGACCGGCCAGTGCGGCCTCGGTCGTGGCGCGCAGAGCGCGGCCGTCATCGCGGGTGCGGCGCATCTCTGGGCGGTGCCTGAGCCAGGTCTGCAGGGTGTCCTGGAACACCACCGCCAAGCCGATGAGCAGCGCGAGTGCGGCTACCAGAAAGGCGATCTTGAACGCCAGTTCGGCCTCGCCGGTCTGGTGCCAGATGGCCAGCGCGGGACCAGAGGGGGAGACCGCCAGGCCCAGAAGCAAGGCCGTGCATGGCCACGGTCGCGTCCGAGGGCCAGAGGCGGCGACGCCGCTCCGATCGGCCGCTCTGGTCCGTCTCCGCTTGCCGACTACGCGCGATGTGTTCGAAGCCGTGTTGCCCCGCTTTGGCCGCGGCCGGGGCCGACGGCGGGTGGTGCGGGGCGGACGGGCGGTGGCCATGGGAGTCTCCAACAGTGCGCGGCTCGGCGTGCGTGATGATGCCGGTGTGTGACTTGGTGCTGTACACCGATGGCGGTAGATCACTCTGGGATGGGATTTCCTCAGGTCGAGGGCGATCTATGCCGGTTCGATCTCGATGGAAAAAAGTTGGGATCGGGTGAGGCAAAGCGGTCGCAGCGGCATCTACACCGCGGACAAGTCCGGCCATCCAGGCCAAACTCTTACTGGAGGAGCTGATGGGGCGAGCCGAGGAGGCGGGGGATCCGCCACGGCCCGATCCGCCCCAGATAGAACACGGCAAGCGTCCGGATCAGGCCACCCCGGCAAGCACGTCACCACACCTTCCTCCTCAGCATGCTGACACGGAGACCGATGCCGAGGACGATCTTGATCAGGAGCAAGACGGAGTCGACAGTGGGCTAGCAGGCACAGAGCGGCAGATGCGCGCCTTGGAGGCCGAGCTTGCCGCGGTGGAGTTGGAGAACCAGGACTTCTTCGGCTCGGAGGCGGCGGTGTCGGCCGAGCGTGTTCGGCATCGGGCAGAGCAACAGAGACTGGTACTGGAGATGCGGGCCGAGGGATTCAAGGGACCGATCACCACCACTTGGAAGGCCGAGACAGTGGCCTACGCGCTGGCAGTGCTGATGAACTGGACACGTACTGGGCAGATCGTCAAGGAGTGCATGGCCAGGGGCCGACCGATCAGCCTGGCCGAGTACGGGCCCGGCCGCTGGACCAGTGAGGACCGACTGGAGTTGGTCGGCGAGACCGTTACTCGTGCGCTCCGGTACTTCACGACCAAAGTGCTAGCGGCCGGACGCTGGGATCCGAACAAGGGCGCCAGCTTGAACACCTTCTTCATCGGCGCCTGCCTGTTCCAGTTCCCCAACGTCTACAACCGCTGGGCCCGCGAGCAGAACGGCTGGGACCGTTACGGCTGCTCTGAGCGTTCACCCGAAGTGGCCGAGGCCGCACTGACCACGACCACGACACGGTGGGAAGACCCCACCAGCGAACCGGCGCTGACGCGCGCCCGCCGCCGCCAGATCCTGGAGGAGATCGCCAATCCGCAGACCCGCACCGCTGCGCAGATGATCCTGGACGACAGAACGATCAAGGAGACCGCCGCCGCGCTTGAGTTGAACGAAAAGACGCTGCGAACCCGGCTCAGCCGATTGAGAACCACTGTGAGCCGGGACGCAGTACAGGAGGGTGATGAGTGATGACCGGCGCAGGCGACACGGCCAGCACATGCAACGATCTCTCCAGCGGCAGTCACATCGTTACCGGGCAGAATGTCGTCGTCGGGGGGAGCGTCGGCACGGTTCAGGTGAACTCCGTCATCCGTTCACGGCAAGCGGCCTGGCAACGACAGGCGGTGGAGCTGTGGCAGATGCTGCGCGAGCATTCACCCGCTGAAACGCCTACCCCTCTTGACGTACTGATCGCCGAGGTGATCGCAGGCGCCGAGGTCCTCGATGCCGGCACCATCAACCGGCGGCTGCAGCAGGCCGCCGACGCGGGCCAGGAGCAGCTTCCGTGGCGCGAGATCATCAACCGGCTGTCGACGCGCCAGACTCTGGCAGGAGTGCTACGAGCGCTCAGCCTGCTCGAACACACCAGCCTAGGGTCCCCTGGTGCTCGCCGGCTGCGTGACCAGCCCGACGACGATCTGATCGCTGAGATCCTGGACACCGCCCAAGCACTCCAGCGGCCACGCTCCCCACTCGACCTTCAGCATGCCCTGATCATGGCCGTCGACATCACCGGGTTCAGCAATCCTGACCGCCCTGACCGCGACAGATTGGCTCTGCGCGACGCCATGTATCAAGTCCTTCAGCAGGCGGTCGACCACAGCATCGAAGCAGGATGGGGTAACCTCCACACCGAAGACCGGGGCGACGGGATGTTGCTGGTGTTCCCCCAACATCCCTCAACAGTCGAGTTCCTTCGGCTCATTGATCAGTTGGGCCTCCAGGTGCGCCAGTACAACCGGGTGCGTACCGCCAAGACCGCTCTGCACCTGCGCATGGCCGCTCACTCCGGCCTTGTCCGCGCCGATGAGCACGGAATCCTTGGCCAGGCCATTCATCTGACCTCTCGACTTCTAGAAGCCCCCGTCGCCAAACGAGCGATAGCCGAGGCCGGTGCCTGCTTGACCATGGTGCTCTCGGACTCGCTGTACATCGACGGCCTGTCGCAAACCGGTTCCGATCGATCGAGCTCCCCTATCCTCGCGGAGAAGTTCCAGCCTGTGGACGTCAGCGTGAAAGAGACCAGTGCACGTGGCTGGCTTCTTGTCGATGTCGATGATCAGAGCCTGCTGGCAGCACGTGGGCAACGGAGCGTTTTCGAGCCCCCTTCTGTCGGGGTTGACTCAGTGCATGCCGATCCTCCCGCCCTCGTGCGGCGCCGGGTTGTTGAGGAGCAGCTTCTAAGCGAAGAGGAGATTCAGATGTTGACTCAGATCGCCTCTGGCGCCACCGCCGATATTGCCGCCCGTAACCTGGAGTTGTCTGCTCGTACGCTGCGCCGTCGCCTTCGTCTGATCTGCGAGAAGCTAGAGGTAGACACCCCGATCGAAGCGGTGGTGTGGGCTGTCCGCCGACACCTGATTTGAGCCAGATCGACTCATGTCGGCGCAGAGCACTCCGGCTTACTGACACCGGGCTAACTGCAGATATAGGCGAGATCGAATGACGGCGAAACAGACCCTGGAACGACTACCGATCAGGTCAGTGGGCGGATCTGGAGCGGTGTTGATCTTGTTCGTTAGAACCGAAATGGACGGGTCGCCAGCCAAGAAGTTCCCCCGGCCAAGCTCCACCGACCAGGGACTTTCGTGTCTCCGTCAGTCCGAGGCCGTCAACGTGGCCTCCGCCGGGTGCTGGAGAAGATCGGGTTCGTCCTGGTGTGCATCTTCCACGAGGGGTGGCCGCACTACATCGCGGGCGCTGAGCACAGTGATATGGAGGCTCGCCGTGGCCCGGCACGCGTTAGGAGACACAGCGACTCGTCACCTAATCTCAGCGCCAGGCCCTCGCCTTGTCATTCAGCGGGACGCGATTGATGGTTTCAGTCGTCTACCAGCCCGAACAGGTCGGGGGACGTGCTTGCCGCAGTCTGTGAGGCGTTCTTCGGGGCGGTGTTGAAGACGACCTTCGCCTGGCGTTTGCGGTTGATGACGTACTCGCCCGGGCCGATTCCGTTGGCTCCGTGCTCGTCGGTGTGGATCAGGAGGGCAGTCTGGCCGTCGGGGACCCGCAGGTATCCGACCGTGAGGCCGTCTCCCTGGCCGCTCGTCCGCAGCCAGGACACCCTTGGGCTGTCGAAGCCGGAGTGGAGCCAGTGGGTGTTGCCGGTCGCCTCGCCGTGGACGACCTGCACTCCCATCACGGAGACGGTCTGCCAGTCCTTAGAGCGGGGCGCGCTGGTGGGGAGCACCAGCAGATCCCCCTGGGCTTGGGGGCCAGTCAGGATCGGGACCTCGGCGTCGGCGGTGAGGTGGCCGGGGACGATAACGCCGATCAGGCTCAATGCGGTCGCATAGGTGTGCATGGTGCTCTCCTCAGGTTCGTCGTTCCAGTCGGCGGTAGACGTCCACAGGGCAGCCGTACTGCCAGGCGGCGGCTTCGACCGGATCGTCCAGGTGCCCTGGGACCGGTTCGGCGTAGTCGCGGTGGGCGCCGGATCGGTCGGGGCTGCCGTTGCGCATCACCAGCAGTCGTGCGTCGGCGTCGGGGATGTCGTACAGGCGCAGGACGGCGCCAGGGTTGGCGGGATCCTGTGTTTCGGCCAGCGGTTCGAGGCCGACTCTGGAGATAAAGGTGTCCCAGCCCATGCGTTCGATGGCCAGACGCCGCAGCTCGCTGTTCGACGTCCTGTTGATCTCCTGGATATCCCATTCGCCGTCGAACAGTTCCTTTGGCACCAGGGTGCCGTGCAGGAAGAAGTACTCTTCGCCGTTCGGCCATCGAAGTGCGGGGACCTTGTCCGCGTGCGGGCGGGTGGTGCCGTCGGGCAGCGCTTCGGCGTGCATGGCCGACGGTGGCTCTACCACGATCGCCAGGCTGCGGAATGTGGCGCAGGCGAATGCCCGTCCCGGGGCCCCGAAGTAGAGGCAATTGTGTAGATCCGTGATATGGCCGCCTTGGGAGGGGGCTGAAGAACTCCAGAGCACCGGGGAAACAGGCTCGAACAGGGGTCTCTCCGGCATCAATGCACGCAGCTTCACCCGGTCGTCACCCAGGTCGAATAGGTCGAGTCCGCCTTCTCCGTCGAGGATCTGGAAGGTGAACCAAAGATATACGAAAAGGGCGATGAACGAATATATGCCCAGGGCTTCCGGCAGGCTCAGCTCGGCGATGCTCTCTCCGATCAGGCCCATGGGTCTGTCATCCGTGCGGCAGATGATGTAAACGCCCGCCGCTAGAGGAAGGAAGAACAGGTTGATGCAAAACGCCGAGAACGACAGCGACAGCACCAGCGACAGCGCGTACCAGCACCCAGCCCGGATGCGACTTCCAGGGGTCAGCTTCGCGGACCGGTTGCTCCGGTGGTAGTACCTCCGGAAATGCTCTGGGGACTCGACCCAGATCACATTGCGATGCCAGCGTCTTCGTGACGCGCGGTAAGCGTCGCGGAGACCGGCGACGATCTCGGCGCGGTCCTGATCGCTCAGCGGCTCGGCTACTGCCACGGCGCCCCCTCGACACTCATGATGAGGTCAGTGCAGACGTTCGACGAGCGGACGGGTGGGGCCGTGGTCCTTCAGGCCGGTGTAGCCGATCGACCAGATGGTCCGTGTGCCCGGCGCTCGTACCAGGTCGCACACCCAGGCCCGCTCGTCCTCTGCCGGCGCCGAATCCGCCGTGATCGTGATCTTGCCATTCCGGAAGTGTAGGTATCCGGTGTGGTCGCGTGACTCCCCGCCGCCGACCCAGGCGCCACCGCGGCCGTTGCCAGCACCGCCTGGCCGAGGCAGGGGAAGTCCCGTGGGAGCGGGAACTCCTTTCAGTCTCCTCCCGTCCTGCGCAGCAGGGTGGCGTGGTCGCCGTCGTTGCGCAGGACCCAGGTCAGGCGTGACGAGACGGGGCAGATGTCGGTGAAGTGCCCGAAGGTCGTCGGGGGCGTGCGCGCCTCCTTCCAGCGGCGGCCGCCCCAGTGGATGGTAAAGGGGCGGTAGGTCACCTGCTGATCGGGTGCTGCCCCGGTCACCCAGATGTCGCGGGACGTGCGGACGGTCACCCTGCCGGGGGTCGCCCTCTCCGGCATCGGGATCCGCTCCTCCACCCACTGGGCCTCGTCCCAGCGCATGAAGGCGCTGCGGGGGGCGGACCCCTCGCGGTCGGCCGCGACGGCGAGGACGGTTCCGTCCGGTGACGCCGACAGCTTGTTCGCGACGAACGATCCCGGGAAGGGCACTGAGCGCCACGCGTTTCCGTCCCAGTGGGAGGTGACGGGCGACTCGTAGCTGATCACCCGCAGCTCGCGGTTGACGGCGGCGATGAGGAGCCCGCTGCCCCGGTCGTTGTCCGGCACGTCTGCGCGTTTTCATTCTCGCCCGTCCCATTGCAGCAGGATCTGGTACGGCTTGGCCGGCCGCCATCCGGACGCTCAGGTGCTCCGGCGCGTGGCAGCGCCCTGCCCGAGGAATCCGTTGCCGCGTTCTGGAAGGGGCGAGCGGCGCCACCTGGGCGCGGAGGCGGTGGGAGCGCCCCGGCTGAGTGGGAGAGTTGCGGCGCTGGAGGCGGCGAGGACGGTGCGGCGGCTGAGCGAAGGTGTCATCCGGGCTCCTCGGACGGGTCGGGCGCTCACTCCCAAAATCGCTGCGGAACGGGCCCGGCTCAAGGGCTCCTTGGACGGTGGCCACAACCGGTACCGCCGCGAGGTCGGACGCATGGGCGGTGTGGTCGGCAGGGCCTGCTCACGGGCTCGGAGGACGGCGGGGAACGGTGCGTCCGGAACTCCGGACTGCGCGGTGCCCTTGTCGAACTGTGATCGGACGATGTAGAGGGTGCGGCGGGCGTGGGGCAGAGGCCCCGGCGGGTGGTGGGGATCTGGAGTTCGGTGTCTGGGGTCGCTGCACCCAACCAGGGTTAATTTGAGCTTCCCCCCCATGGCACGGACACCTGACCTGAGGTCACCTGTGATCATCAGGAAGGATGTCCGTCATGCCCTCGCCACACCCGCCCGAGTTCCGCCGCCGCGCCGTCGAACTGGCGCGCCAGGGCGACAAACCGCTGGTCCAGCTCGCCAAGGACCTGGGAATCAGCCGGTCCTGCCTGCAGAACTGGATGAACCAGGCCGACGCCGAGCAAAGCGGCGAGTCCGGCCGGCTGACGAGCGCCGAGAAAAGAGAATTGGCCGAACTGCGGCGCCGTAACCGGCAACTGGAGACCGAGAACGAGATCCTCAAGCGGGCAGCCGCCTACTTCGCCCGCGAAAACGTACTCCCAAAGTAATCTACTCGCTGGTCCGTGAACTCGCCGCCGACCAGATCCCGGTCGCGGTGGCCTGCCGAGTATTGAACATCTCCACCTCGGGATACTACGACTGGCTTGGACGCCCCGAACCGCCGCGTGCGCTGCGCAACAAGGAACTGATCAAGATGATCCACGAAATCCACGCCGAGTCGCGCGGGAGTTATGGTTCTCCGCGGGTGCACGCCGAACTGACGCTCGGGCTGGGCGAGCGGGTGAACCGCAAGCGGGTGGAACGGCTGATGCGCCAGGCCGGGCTGCAGGGCGTCTACCGGCGGCGAAGCCGCCGCAGCCTGCTGAACGCCGCCACCGAGGAGGACCTGGTCCAGCGCCGCTTCGACGTCGCCGGCCCCGACCGGCTGTGGCTCACCGATATCACCGAACATCCCACGACGGAAGGGAAAGTGTACTGCGCCGCCGTGATGGACGCCTATTCCAGGCGGATCATCGGCTGGTCGATCGACGTCCGCCAGGACACCGATCTGGTCATCAATGCGCTCGCCATGGCCGTCACACGCCGCAACCCGCCACCGCGGTCCACCATCCTGCATTCCGATCACGGAACGCAATTTACGTCCTGGGCTTTCGGGAAGCGCCTGCGGGACGCCGGTCTCCTCGGGTCGATGGGCGCGGTCGGAGACTGCTACGACAATTCGATGATGGAATCGTTCTGGGGAACGATGCAGCTGGAGTTGCTTGACACACGGAACTGGAAGACCAGAGACGAGTTGACCGGCGCGGTCTTCGAATGGATCGAATGCTGGTACAATCCTCATAGGCGTCATTCCAGTATCGGAATGCGCAGCCCCACCGCCTTTGAAGGGCTCAACCTGCCCTCAGACACCCACGAGTGACCTCACTGCCGGTGTCCGTGCAACGGGGGGAAGCTCATTCTCACGGAACCTGGTCGGACCGCCCATGTTAGGCCACGCAGGACCCATCAACGCACTCGCCTTCAGCCCCGACGGCAGCCACCTCGTCACCGCAGCCGACGACAAGTCCGTCCGGCTCTGGGACATGACCACCCCAGCCGACCAGTCGGCCCTCGTCTGCGCCATCGCCGGCCGGTCACTCACCAACCTGGAGTGGCACAGCTACGTACCCGAACTCCGCTGCCGCAAGCTCTGCGGATAGCGGCCTCGCAAAGCGGGACAACTGAACCGCCGAGTTCGGTAGAGGTCCCTGAGCAGCGGTCGCCGACTATGAGCAGCCATCTCTCTTCAGGAAAGTCACGCAATCGCATGCGGTTGCCAACGTTGCCGAGTCAACGTGTAGGCGGAAGGTGTTCGAGCGATGTGCATCCGCCTGAGCTCTGCTCGGGGCCCGAAAATGAAGTACCTCTGACCGTGTTTCTGCTGGTCAGAGGCTTGGTGGTGGGCAGGGGCGGGGTCGAACCGCCGACCTTCCGCTTTTCAGGTCACAGCGTCCGAGCGCTGTACTGACCTGCGAAAACCCAGGTCGCCCACCAGCGAGAACCCGATAAGCGGATTGTGTTCCCCGTCATGCTACCACGCTACGCGACATAGTGACTACCCAGCGCCCATGAAGGTCAAGCCTCGCTGCCGGGCACGTAGGCCGTCGGCGCATCTTCTTCATGGGGCTGGTAGAGCCGGAGGTGCGAGGGTCTGTGGTCGCACAGGGTCCTTCATGGGGCAGCCCTTCGGTGCGAAGCTGAAGGGTGTCGGCTCTAGCGAGAACATGACCGGCTCGCCGAGGCCATGCGAAGGGTCATAGGGCAAGTCTGGGGAGCGAGGCTCGACGGCCCGGTCGATGACCTCGGAGAGATCGGCGGGGTCGACCGGCGCGCCGCCTGGCCATCCCCGCGTGCGCGGGGAGCATTCGAACTGCGATGCGCTGCGGACCTCGACTCTGGGGTCAACCCCGCATAGGTGGGGAGGCGCGTCACGCTCGCAGACTATATGCACTGAGCCAGCGTCCACGCGGACGGACGGGTGCTTGGCTCTAGTTGGGAGGTCTGATCATGGTGTTGCCCCAGATGAGTGCAGCACCTACTGCTCCGCCGCCTACAAGAAGAGCCTGGGGAGATGATCTGGAGGACAGGTATGTGAGGAGCCCGGCGGCTATGCCGACCAGGACGGCGAAGAGTAAAAGGACGAAGGTCTTCAGGTCGAAGGGAGGTTGAGATCCACTTTCCAAGGCGCACTCCGATGCTCGTACGAGTTTAACCTCTACTCTGTTGGATCGATGATAGCTACCGCACCGGTGCTACGGCAGGTTGTTCGCCTCACAGCCCCTGAGCATGGCCACGAGCGCGGCGACTTCGGATTCGCGACCCGCTTAAGGCGTACTCAAATGGCCAGGTCACTGAGGGCGCGTACCTGTCGCAGCGGGCGAGATGATGATGGCGAAAAGGCCGCAACAGGTCACGACCTCTCAACCTCAGTGCTCACCACGAGAGGCGGTGGGCGCCTCGCAGTGCTTAGAGCCGCTTCGCGTTGCTATGAACGCCCAGGTCAGGAAGTCTGCTTCCCATGCATCCGTGGGAGCTCTCTTCGCGATCGTGCCACCCGGTTGGCTGCGAGGCCTTCACCCGGCACAGAGACGGTCTTCAGCCCGTCAGATTCGCGAGCGCGAGCTGCATTCACGGACGTTGTGTGGAAGTTTCCGCAGGTGGGAAGTGTGGCTTTATGACACGAGACGGCCATCGCGGAGGTCCCTCGATGACGATGATCATGAAGAAGGGGACAACACGATGGCCCTGGAGAACAGCGTGGACCTGATGTTGCCCCGGTTCACGGACTTGGTGGTGAGGAGATCAGGTTCGGCGAGTGGGTGGTTTCAAACTGTATCGGGCTCATGTAGTCCAGGGCGGAGTGGCGTCGGCGGCGGTTGTAGAACCCTTCGATGTATTCGAAGATCGCGTTGGCGTGTTCGTCGCGGGTGTGCCGGCGTTGCCGGTCGAGCAGCTCGGTCTGCATGCGCGCCCAGAACGACTCGGCCACGGCGTTGTCGTAGGGATCACCGACGGTGCCCAAGGAGGGCGGCAGCCCGGCTCGGCGTGCGTGTGCGGGGCTGAGCGGCTTCCAGCCACGGTCGATCAGGTCCCGCCGCCCAGCGGTGCAGGCAGGACTCCGCGATGCCCACGGAAGCGGCCACCTCCCGCACCGATCGTCCCGACTCCAGCAGATCCAGCGCACGCCGACGAAACTCCGGCGGGTAAGGCTTGGGGACCAGAACGATCTTCTTCGCAAGATTGCCGGACCCTACCTCTCTCAACAACCGTGCCCGTCAAACGGGGGCAACATCACCCGACCGTGGAGAGCGCGCCGGTCGTCCACATGGGACCACTCCCGCGTGCGCGGGGAGCACGTCTACGTCGACGAGAAGACCGGCACCTGCGGCGGTAGCGACGGCCTGAACTGGCTGCTGGCCTACGCCCGCCCCGGCGACACCATCGTCATGCACACCCTGGACCGGATCGGCCGCAACCTGCCTGAGGTCCTTAACCTCGTCCACTAGTTAGCTGGGCGAAGGATCGGGGTCGAGTCGCTGGCCGACCCGCTGCCAATCGACACGCCGACGAGGGCATGGCCCGGATCTCCTTCCTGCTGCTGGCGCTGTTCGCCGAGATGGAACGCACCTTCACCGCCGAACGCGCCTCCCACGCTCGCGCCGTCGCCGAAGCCGCCGGCAGCCAGAGCGGCCGCCCCCGCACCCATCCCGAGGACAAGATCGAGTATGCCCGGCTCCTCAAGGTCCAGGGCGCCTCCCTGGGCGTCATCGCCACCAAGGCTGGCATCCACCGAACCTCGCTGCACCGCTAACCAGGGTTAATTGGTCATAGCGGTTGGGTGAGTGGACGGGCCGGTGGTGTGGGCGTATGCCGGTGGCATGGCCGGATACCCCCAGGGCGGCGGGATGACCGACGCGGGCCGTCAAAGACGTGAGCAGGTGCGGATGCAGGCGGCGCAGTGGTTCGGTGAGGGCCGGGCCAGTACGTGGATCGCTGTGGAGTTGCGGGTGGGGCTGCGGCAGGTGGAGAAGTGGCGCCGGGCCTGGCGGGAGGGCGGGGCCGGGGCGCTGCGTTCCAGGGGGCCGCATCGGCGGCAGCGTCTGGACGAGGCGATGTTCGCGCGGTTGGAGGCGGAGTTGAATCGCGGCCCGGCCGCGCACGGGTACGCCGATGACCAGCGGTGGACCCTGGGGCGGGTCGCCGCGCTGATCCGCGAGTTGTTCGCCGTCGATTACACGGTGCCGGGGGTGTCGCTGCTGCTGCGGCGTAACGGCTGGTCGGTGCAGGTCCCCGGACGCCGGGCGGTCGAGCGCGACGACCGGGCCGTGCAGGTGTGGAAGGAGCGGGTGTGGCCGCGGGTGGAACCACCGCGGGCGACCTGGGCGCCTGGATCTGTTTCGAGGACGAGACCGGTCAAGGG
>NZ_CAACVB010000232.1 GCF_900659635.1 Actinomadura roseirufa
CAGGGCGCGGCCGAGGACGGCCGCGAGGAGCAGCACGGCCGCAGCCGCGACCACGTACGGGGCCCGCCAGCCGAGCCGCTCGCCGGCGAACCCGCCGAACGTCCGCGCGAGCAGGATGCCGCCGATCGAACCGCTCAGCAGCGTGCCCATCACCGCCCCGCGCCGCTCGGGCGGCACGATCCCGGCGGCCATCGGCACGATGACCTGCGCGGCGACCGTCGTCACGCCGACGAGGGCGCTCGCCGCGACGAGCGCGGGCAGCGCGGGCGCGGCGGCCGCGGCCAGGAGCCCGAGCCCTGTGAGGGAGAGCAGGACGACCAGCAGCGGCCGGTGCGGGAACCGGTCCCCGAGCGGGACGAGCAGGAAGTTGCCCGCCGCGTATCCGGACTGCGCGGCGGTCACCACCAGCGCGGCGGACGCGGGCGACGCGTCCAGCCCGGTCGCGACGAGCGGCGCGAGGGCCTGCGGGAAGTAGAGGTTGCCCACGGCGACGCCGCAGGTCAGGGACAGCAGCAGGATCAGGCGGCGGCTCATCGGCGGCCCGCCTTGATCATGGGACGGAAGGAGGGGGAAGCGGATGGGGACAGCGGCTCGGAGGAGACGCACGGCGACACGGATGCTCCAGGAGACTCGCGCGCCGGGAGGGCGCGCGGAACGGGCGCAGGAGGTCACCTGCGCCGGGGCCGCCTCGGATCGTGGAGCGTGCGCCGCCGCGCGGGCGGGCGAGGCCGGTCAGGCCGCCGCGCGCTCCGTCGCCGAGGCGCCGGTAAGGGTCTCGCGGAGCACGGTGTTCACCGGGCCTCCCAGGGGTCAGAGCATCGACGGCGACCGTCGCACGCGGCCGGTCCCGCGTGCAACCCGTTTTCCTGGTCGGCCCACGCCCGGCCGAGGTCAGCTCAGGTGACGCTCGATGAGGGCGCGCACCGGTACCGTCAGCGGACGGCCGAGGGCCTCGGCCGGGTCGAGCCACACCGGCCGTCGTCCCTCCTCCAGCACCTCGACGGTCGTGCCCGCCGGGACGTCGGCCACGAACGAGTGCCAGCGGTGCGCGTCCGACCCGCGCCAGCAGGAGTCGCCCACCACGTCGTCGACGCTGAGCGGGACGACGTCGTCCAAGGAGACTTCCAGCCCGACTTCCTCACGCAGTTCCCTACGTGCTGCGTGGCGCGGATCCTCACCCGTGTCGACGTGCCCGGCGGGGACGGTCCATTGCAAGGGGAAGAAGACGCGTTCGAAGAAGAGGAACAGACCGTCCGCCCGGCGGACGAACGTTCCGGCGGACTCGTGCCAGTACTCACCGGACCCGTCGACCCACCAGTTCACCGCGGGATCGAAGACCAGGACCCTGTCGTGGGTTCGGCCACAGGTCCCGCACAGGAAGTCCGCCGCGCCGTGCTCCGGCGTGACGTCTTCGGCTCGGCACCCCCAGCAGTACTGGTGCCTTTTGCCGTCGGAGGGAAGCTCGACATCTACCTTCACGTTCTCAACCTACGGCCGGGCAGGGTGAGCCGCCGCGAGGTAGGGGCCCTCACGCCTCCGCCTCCGCCGGAGCCGCGGTCAGTATGCTGATCTTGTGCTCGGGAGCGGTTCGCTTGACCTTGACACGGTGACAAGGTTTTCACTGTGGCCGAGGAGGTGGTCCCGATGACCATGCCGGACGAGGACGCGAACGCGACGCGAGCCCTCCGGGCGCTGGAGCACGGCGGCGAGTCGGTGCGGATGCGGGCGGCGATGGCGGTCGGAACGACCCCGGACCCGAGGTTCGTCAGAACGCTGGTCGAGCGGTGCGCGATCGAGCCCGAGTTCTTCGTGCGCGAGATGCTCACGTGGGCGCTCACCCGCCACGAGCCGTCGCTGACCGTCCCCCTGCTCATCGACGAGCTCCGCTCGGAGCGCGCGCAGGCGCGCGGCCAGGCGCTGCACACGCTGTCCAAGATCGGGGATCCGCGGGCGTGGCCGGCGATCACGCGGGAGCTGATGGCCGACGCCGACGACGAGGTGGCGCGGAGCGCGTGGCGCGCGGCGGTCGCCCTGGTGCCCGAGGGCGAGGAGGGCGAGCTGGCCGGGGTGCTGGCGACCCAGCTCGGCCGCGGCGGGCGCGACACGCGACTGAGCCTGAGCCGGGCGCTGATCGCCCTCGGCAAGCCGATGACGCCGGTCCTGCGCGCCGCGATGACGGCCGCCGACCCGCGCGTGCGTCAGCACGCGATCGCGACGGACCGGCTGCGGCGCGACCCGGACGCCGGATTCGAGTTCGCGATCGAGGAGGCGAAGCGCCTCGTCGCCCTCGGCGCGGACGGGCAGGAGGGGTGACGGACGGTGCTGATCGGTGATGTGGCGCGGCGGTCCGGGGTCAGCGCGCGCATGCTCCGGCACTACGAGTCGCTGGGCCTGGTGCGGCCGACGGGCCGCACCGGGGCCGGCTACCGCGAGTACTCCGGCGAGGACATCCGGCGGATCTTCCACATCGAGAGCCTGCGCTCACTGGGGCTGTCGCTGCGCGAGGCCGGGAGCGCGCTGGACGATCCCGGCTTCCGGCCCGCGGAGCTCATCGACGACCTGATCCACCGGACGCGAGAGCGCATCGCGGCCGAGACGGAGCTGCTCGGGCGGCTCCGCCGGATCGATGCCGCGGAACCCGAGCACTGGGAGGACGTCCTCCAGGTCGTCGCGCTCCTCCAGGCACTGGGGTCGGAGAGCGCCGGGAGGCGCCAGCGCGCGGCACTGTCCTCGTCGGAGGAGGCGCCGGTGCCGGTGGAGGCCCTGGTCGAGGCGGTGCTGAGCGAGGCGGACCCGAACGTCGCCGGGGCCCTTCGATGGGCCCTGGCGCGCTCGGGCGACGCCGGCGCGGCGGGCCTGGGGGAGGGCCTCGGCGCGCCGGCCGCCGAGGTGCGCAAACGCGCCGTCCAGTCCATCGCCGAGATCCCGGGCGATGCGGCGACCGCGCTGCTGCGCGACGCGCTCGCGAACTCCGATGTCGTGGTCCGCCGGTACGCGGCCCTGGCACTCGGCGCGCGCGGGGAGGCCGACGCGGTGCCGACGCTCGTCGACATGATCGTGGAGGGGACGAAGGACGCCGACGCCGCCGACGCGCTCGGCGCGCTGGCGGGTGATCCGGTGCTGGCGGACCGGATCGCCGCCGGGCTCGTCGACCTCCTCGCCCGCGGCGCCGTCGAGGCGTCCGCGCGCCGGCGGCTGACCGAGGTGTTCGCGGACATTCCGGGGATCACCTCGTCCCGCGCCCTCGCGGACCTGTCCCGGGACGAGGACCGCGCCGTCGCGCTGACCGCGACGTACATTCTCGGGCTGCGCGACGCGCGCTAGGGGCCCTCCCTCCTCGTTCCGGGGTGATCGCTCAGAGCGAACGTTGATGAGGAAACAAAAAGCTGCTCCGTTTTCTTGAGTGTGTATGACTCAACTTGATGTTGGGTTCCCGGGGAGCCCGGGACGGCCTGCGGGTCGTGGACGGACGGACTTGGAGTGAGCATGAGCGAGACCCTGACGCTGCCGGTGCTGCCCCTGGACGACGGGGCCGTCCTGCCGGGCATGGTGGTGCCCCTCGACCTGTCCGGGAGCGGCGAGGTGCGCGCGGCCATCGAGGCGGCCCGCGCGGTGGCCCAGTCCAAGGGGCCGGGGATCCGGTCCTCGGCCAAGCCGCGGGTGCTGCTGGTGCCCCGGCTGAACGGGCAGTACGCCGGCGTGGGGACGCTCGGCGTGGTCGAGCAGGAGGGCCGGCTGCCGGGCGGGGAGCCCGGCGCGGTCGTGCGCGGCGTCTCGCGGGTGCGGATCGGGACCGGGACGACCGGGCCCGGCGCGGCGCTGTGGGTCGAGGGCACCGAGATCGAGACGCCGCCGCCGTCCGGGCGCGCCCAGGAACTGGCCAAGGAGTACAAGAGCCTGGTCAGCGCGATCCTGCAGAAGCGCGGCGCCTGGCAGGTCGTGGACGTCGTGCAGCAGATCGACGATCCGTCCACCCTGGCCGACAACGCCGGGTACGCGCCGTACCTGTCGGACGAGCAGAAGATCGAGGTGCTGGAGACGCCCGACGTGGTCGAGCGGCTCACACTGGTGATCGGGTGGGCGCGCGACCACCTCGCCGAGCTGGACGTGGCGGAGACCATCCGCAAGGACGTCCAGGAGGGCATGGAGAAGACGCAGCGCGAGTTCCTGCTGCGCCAGCAGCAGGAGGCCATCCGCAAGGAGCTGGCGGAGCTGAACGGCGACCCCGCCGACGAGGAGGACGACTACCGGGCCCGGATCGAGGCGGCGGATCTGCCCGAGAAGGTCCGCGAGGCGGCGCTGAAGGAGGTCGACAAGCTGGAGCGGTCGTCGGACGCCTCGCCGGAGGGCGGCTGGATCCGCACCTGGCTGGACACCGTCCTCGACATCCCCTGGAACGAGCGGACGGAGGACTCCTACGACATCGCGGGCGCCCGCGCCGTGCTGGACGCCGACCACGCCGGGCTGGACGACGTCAAGGAGCGCATCATCGAGTACCTGGCCGTGCGCAAGCGCCGCGCGGACCGGGGCCTCGGCGTCGTCGGCGGGCGGCGCAGCGGCGCGGTGCTCGCGCTGACCGGCCCTCCCGGCGTCGGCAAGACCTCGCTGGGCGAGTCCGTCGCCCGGGCCATGGGACGCGAGTTCGTCCGGGTCGCCCTCGGCGGCGTCCGCGACGAGGCGGAGATCCGCGGTCACCGGCGCACCTACGTCGGGGCGCTGCCCGGCCGGATCGTCCGCGCGATCCGCGAGGCGGGCTCGATGAACCCGGTCGTGCTGCTCGACGAGGTGGACAAGGTCGGCGCGGACTACCGGGGCGACCCGACCGCGGCGCTGCTGGAGGTCCTGGACCCCGAGCAGAACCACACGTTCCGCGACCACTACCTGGAGGTCGAGCTCGACCTGAGCGACGTGCTGTTCCTCGCCACGGCGAACGTGGTCGAGGCGATCCCCGGGCCGCTGCTCGACCGGATGGAGCTGGTCCAGCTGGACGGCTACACCGAGGACGAGAAGGTCACCATCGCCCGCGACCACCTGCTGCCGCGCCAGCTGGAGAAGGCGGGGCTGCGGGCGTCCGAGGCCCGGTTCGGCGACGACGCGCTGCGGCTGCTCGCGGCCGAGTACACGCGGGAGGCGGGCGTCCGGTCCCTGGACCGGTCGATCGCGCGGGTGCTGCGCAAGGTCGCCGCGAACGTGGCGCTGGAGAAGGCGGAACTGCCGGTGTCGATCGGCGCGGCCGACCTCAAGGACTACCTGGGGCGGCCCAGGTTCACCCCGGAGGTCGAGCTGAGCCGGTCGGAGCGGCGCACGGGCGTGCCGGGCGTCGCGACCGGCCTGGCGGTCACCGGCGCGGGCGGGGACGTGCTGTACATCGAGGCGTCCCTCGCCGACAAGGAGACCGGCGACACCGGCGTCACGCTGACCGGCCAGCTCGGCGACGTGATGAAGGAGTCGGCCCGGATCGCGCTCAGCTACCTGCGCTCGCGCGGCGCCGAGCTGGAGCTGCCGGTCGGCGACCTGAAGGACCGCGGCGTGCACGTCCACGTGCCCGCCGGCGCGATCCCCAAGGACGGTCCGAGCGCGGGCATCACGATGACCACGGCGCTGGCGTCGCTGCTGTCGGGGCGGCCGGTCCGCTCGGACGTGGCGATGACCGGCGAGGTCTCGCTGACCGGGCGGGTGCTGCCGATCGGGGGGCTGAAGCAGAAGCTGCTGGCCGCCTCGCGCCTCGGCATCACCACCGCGATCGTCCCCAAGCGCAACGAGCCGGACCTGGAGGACGTGCCGGCCGAGGTGCTGGAGAACCTCACGGTCTTCGCCGTCAGCGACGTCCGCGAGGTGCTGGAGCTGGCCCTGGAGCCGGCGACCACGGCCGTCGCGGCCTGAGCGGGGACGGTGCCCGCGCCGGGATCACCGGCGCGGGCACCGCGCGTCCGCGCCCGCCGCGGCGCCCCGCCGTCACCGCCCGCGGACGCCGGCGACCCCGGCCCACTGGGGCACCTCCCGGTCGTCCCCGTCCGGGTCGCCGCGCCAGCGGGACGTGCTGACCAGCCCGGGGTCGACCAGGTCCATGCCGTCGAAGAAGGCGGAGACCTGCGCGCGGGTCCGGGTGCACAGCGGGGTGCCGTCGGCGTCGTTGAAGGACCTGATGCCGTCGGCGACGGACCGGCCGTGGAAGTCGGCGGTGGCGTGGACCAGCGCCATGTGGCTGCCGGGCGCCAGCGCCCCGGCCAGCTCCGCCACGACCGCGGCCGCCTCCGCGTCGTCGACCAGGTGGTGGACGACCGCGACCAGCATGAGCGCGACGGGCCGGCCGAAGTCGAGCGTGCGGGCGGCGCGGCCGAGGACGTCGCCGGGGTCCCGCAGGTCGGCGTCGAGGTAGTCGCAGGCCCCGGTGGGGGTCGAGGTGAGCAGGGCGCGGGCGTGCGACAGGACGAGCGGGTCGTTGTCGACGTAGACGATCCGCGCGGCGGGGTCGAGGCGCTGGGCGATCTCGTGGGTGTTCTCTATCGTCGGCAGGCCGGTGCCGATGTCGAGGAACTGGTCGACGCCCTTCTCGACGAGGTAGGTCACCGCACGGCCCAGGAACCTCCGCGACTCGAGCGCCACCCGCCCCATCGCGGGGAAGTGCGCCATGACGGCGTGGGCCGCCTCGCGGTCGACGGCGTAGTTGTCCTTGCCGCCCAGGTAGTAGTTCCAGACGCGGGCGGAGCTGGGCCGGTCGTCGCCCACGTCGTCGCCTAAGGCATCGTTCATCTTGGGAGCGTCCTTCCGACAAGGGGAGCGCACTCGCCGTGACAGGTGAGAGTCAGGCAAGTGAAGCACCGTTCGCGGGCGGGCGCAGCCCTCTCGCGCCGTCCGGGTCCGGGCGGCGGGCGCCGGTCGCCGTCACCAGGCCGTCCGCGGGGGATCCGGGATTCGGTCGGATCAAAGTCGGAGATAGGGATCCGAAAAAATCGGCATTCGTACGTTGTGCGCATACTTTGTGATGGTGCGGGGACCAGCGCCCCATGCTGGTGGAGATGTGGCAGCCGGCGGCGTCCGGCACTAGGACCCCGTGGTACGTGTTCGTCCTCCGGGTGATCGCCGTCACGATGGCGCTCGCCGTTCTGGGGGTCTTCTGCTATGTGGCCTTCCGGCTCACGCTGACGCCGGTCCGTGACAATGGCCAGGCAGGCGGAAATACCGATCCAGGCCATTCATTGCGCTTTTACATGAACCGTCCCGTCAAGGAGGCGCTGCTCCAGATCGGGGGCAACGTGGCCCTGCTCGCGCCCTTCGGCGTCCTGCTCCCCATCGTGTGGCGCAGCCTCCGCGGCCCCCTGCGCATCGCGCTTCTGACCTGCCTTTTCTCGCTGGCGATCGAGACCGTGCAGGGCGCTTTCGTCCTCGGCCGCGCCTTCGACGTCGATGACGTCATCCTGAACGTCGCGGGAGCCGTGCTGGCCTATTTCCTGCTGGGCCGCCGCCTTTCCAGAACCGTCCGCGGCACCTAGGCCACCGGGCGGCCTCTTATCCGCGAGCGCCGTGAGCGGAACGGCGTCAGCGGGGCGTCAGGCGGAAGACTCGCAAATGGCGGGTCGTGCGTTCGGCGTAACGGTCGTAGACGGGCCAGATCTCCAGGAGGCGCGGCCAGACCTCGGCTCGCTCGTCCCCGGTCAGCAGGCGGGCGGTCACCGGCGTGGTGCCGCCGCGGAAGGCGACCTCGGCGCGCGGGTGCCGCAGGAGGTTGCCCGTCCAGGCGGGATGCCCGTCCCGGCCGAAGTTCGACCCGACGACCAGCCAGCCGCCGTCCCGCTCGGGGAGACAGACGAGGGGCACCCGGCGGGGCGTCCCGCTGACGGCGCCGGTCGTGGTCAGCATGAGGCTCGGGAGAAGCGCCCGGCTGAGCAGGACGCGGCCGCCGGTGACGCGGTGCAGGCCCCGGTCCAGCGGCGGGACGATCTTCGGGCCCACTCTGGCGAACCACGGGGCGGCGGCCATCCGCCGGACGGGCGGGCCCAGCGCGCGCCGGATGAGGTTGGGTCTCGGCCGCCCCTGCGCGAGCACGCCCGCTCGGCGGGGGCTCAGGCGACCGCTCTCCGCCAGCCAGCGCACGGAGTCCGCGACCGTCTCCTCCACCGGCCGGAGAGCGAGGCCCAGCGCGTCCAGTGCGGGGCGGTCGTCGCTCGGCACGAGCGTGACCATGAACTCGGCGGCGTCGCGGGTCAGCGGGTGGCCGATCGGGTGGACGCGCCGGGCCGCGTCCAACGCGGCGCCGAAGCCGACGAGGAGGCCGCCCGGGACGCGGAGGCGGCGGCACGGCACACCGGTGACGCCGTCGCACAGGTCGGCGAGCCGCGGCCAGGTGACGTAGTGGCCGCCGAGGACCCGGCGGTGCGCGCCCGGCCCGTCCTCGACACAGCGGGCGAGGGCCTCGCCCAGATCCCGGACGTCCAGGACGGACACGCCGCCGCCCGGCAGCGGCCACACCGTGCCGAGCGCGGAGGCGAGCCCCCGCATCAGGGTGTCGGGCGTCGGCTGGTGCGGGCCGCACACGCCACCGGGATAGACGATCGTGATCGGTGCGCCGTCCTCTTGCAGGCCGCGCACGTAACGTTCGGCGGCCAGCTTGGAGCGGCCGTAGGCGGCGCGGGGGGACGCCAGGGGCGAGCCCGCCGTGATGACCGGCCCCGACGGAGGGAGGAAAACCGCGATCGTCGACACGTGGACGACCCGCGCCAGGCCCAGCGCGACGGCGCCGCCGACCACGACGCGGGTACCGGCGACGTTCGCCTCCATGTCGGCCTGGGCGAGGCCGGCGGCGCGCCGGGTCACGCCGATCGCCGCGGCGGCGTGGAGGGCGGCGTCGCAGCCGCCGAGCGCCGCGCCGACGACGGCGGCGTCCAGCATGTCGCCGGGCACCAGCTCCACGTCCCCGGCGGAGACCCCGAGCGCCCGCAGGACGCGGGTCGCCTTCACCGGATCGCGGACCAGCGCGCGCGGGCGGTGCCCCGCGTCGAGAAGGGCCCGGACGGCGTGGGAGCCGACGAACCCGGACGCGCCGGTGACGAAGACCCGCATCGCACCATCAATCCTCGGCCGGCCCCGGCCGGCCCCCGGTCGTTCCGGGGCGCCCCGCGCGCCCGTACCGATGCCAGCGTAGTCCGCTGTTTCGGGCCCCTCCTTTATCCCCGATGGGTCCGACCGGCCGATTGACGATCATGGAACGCTCCAGCACACTCGGGGATCACCTGGCCGCCGACCGGGAGGGACGCATGGCGATCGGACTGGCCGGCGCCGGTGCGGCTCGGGCGGGCGGGCCGTCCGGGGCCGTGGCGGGCGCGCCGTCCGGTGATTCGGATGGCCCGGGGTGCGGGCCGGTTCCGGACAGTGGTCCCTGCCTCGATCGTGTTGACGGGGACGGGGTGGACGTGCAGACCCCGGGCCTGCTGTCCGATATGGCGCCGGTCGTGCCCGTTGTGGCGACCTCGGACGCGCGAGCGGTGCCGATCGAGTGGGCCTCGGTGGCGGGGATAGTCTCGTTCGGCGAGAGGTCCTGGGCCGTGGCCCTAAATGGAGCGATCCATATCGCGGCCGCGGTGGGCCCGCCGCGCGTGCCGCTCCGGCTCGGTCTCCAGCGGTGTCCGGGCTCGCGGCGCGGGGCCGCCCTGGAGGCGCCGGCTTCTGCCCGGCTTCGGTGGCTGCACAACGTTCGGTGGTGTAGCTTCGACCCCGCCTCGCCTCCCGCCGCTTACGTCCCCTCTTCAGGAGGGTTGTTCCAAGACTGCCTGATCCATGATCTGGACCCGGTCCGGATCGTGACGGGCCGGGAGGTGGTAGGTGTGATGGCGACCAGTGCGGACCGGGGCGACGGCTTCGCGGGCGGGCATCGCGACGCCGGTTCGGGGCCGGCGTCGCCCGTCCTGAACGACGGGCCGCCGGCCGCTCTGTACAACCGCACGGAGTACGGGGCGAGGCCGGGGCGGTTCGGTCCCGGCGGCGCGGGGCCGCGGCGGGGACGCCGCGCCGGCGCGGGGGAGGGACGGCGATGAGGATCGCGGGCGCGCCGATCGCGTGGGGTGTGTGCGAAGTACCCGGATGGGGCCACCAGATGGCGCCCGGACGCGTTCTCGAGGAGATGCGCGGGCTCGGGATCACGGCGACCGAGCAGGGCCCCGACGGCTTCCTCCCGCGCGGCCGGGCCGAGCGGGAGGCGCTGCTGGCGTCGTACGGGCTCGGGTCCGCCGGGGCGTTCGCCCGGGTCGTCCTGCACGACCCGGCGCGCGACCCGCTGCCGGAGGTCGAGCGGGCCCTGGACGCGATCGACGGCGTTCTCATGCTCGTCGCGCTGCCCGGTCCGGACGGGCACGGGCTGCGTCCCGGGCTGGACACCCGGGAGTGGACGACGCTGCTGGCCAACCTCGACGCGATCACCCGGCGGGCCGCCGACCGCGGCCGGGTCGTGACCCTGCACCCGCAGGTCGGGACGGTCGTGGAGCGGTGCGCGGACGTGGAGCGGGTGCTGGGCGGGTGCAGCGTCCCGCTGTGCCTGGACACCGGGCATCTGCTGGTGGGCGGAACCGAGCCGCTCTGGCTGGTGCGGTTCGCGGCGGCGCGCATCGGGCACGTCCATCTCAAGGACGTGGACATGGCGCTCGCCGGACGCGTGCTCGCGGGAGAGTTCACCTACGCGGGCGCGGTGAAGGAGGGCCTGTTCCGTCCGTTAGGGGAAGGGGATGTCGACATCGCCGGAATCATTCGGACCCTGAGCACCGCCGGTTACCAGGGCTGGTACGTCCTGGAGCAGGACGCCATCCTGGAGGCAGAGCCCGCGCCCGGCGAGGGGCCGCGCGAGAACGTCCGCCGCAGCCTCGACTACCTCACGGGGGCCGCGCGATGAGCGGACGGCCGCGAGGACTGCCGCCCTCGGGGGCGGCCCGCGACGGCGTGTTCGCCTCACCCGTGGCGCGGTGGCGACCCGTCGCCGCTTCCGCCCGCCTCCTCTGCTGACCCGTCACTCACGGGGGTAACTCACGGGGGAGGAACGGAGAGCGTCCGATGACAGGTGCGTCCGCGCGCGGGACGATCACGAGCGCGGTGGCGCTGACGGCCGCGGGGCTGCTCGCCCTCGGCGCGTGCAGCGGTTCGGGCGGGAAGAAGGCCGAGGAGCGCGCGAGCCGGGCGGCGGGCGCCGGGCCCAGGCTGAAGGTCGCGATGGTCACCCACTCGGGACCCGGCGACACGTTCTGGGACATCGTCCAGAAAGGTGCTCGGGCCGCCGCCGCCAAGGACAACATCGAGTTCCTCTACTCGGCCGACCCGGACGGCGGCAGGCAGGCGCAGCTCGTGCGGGCGGCGGTCGACAAGCGGGTGGACGGCATCATCGTCACGCTCGCCAAGCCGGACGCCATGAAGGACGCCCTCGCCCGCGCGGCCGCCGCGCGGATCCCGGTGGTGTCGATCAACTCGGGCGCGGCGGAGTCGGCGCGGCTCGGCGCGGTCGCGCACTTCGGCCAGGACGAGCGGATCGCGGGCGAGGCCGCCGGGCGGGAGCTGGCGAGGATCGGCGCGAAGAGGGCGCTGTGCGTCGTCCACGAGCAGGGCAACGTGGGCCTGGAGGACCGCTGCGCCGGCGCGCGGCGGACCTTCGGCCCCGGCATGGAGAACCTGTTCGTGCAGGGCACGGACATGCCGCAGGTGAAGTCGTCCCTCACGGCCAAGCTCCAGGCCGACCGGCGGATCGACGGCGTCCTCACGCTCGGCGCCCCGTTCGCCGCGACCGCCGTGGACGCGGCGAAGGGGGCCGGCGGCGCCGTCAAGGTCGGCACGTTCGACCTGAACCGGGACCTGATCTCCTCGCTCCGGTCGGGCGCCGTCCGGTTCGCCGTCGACCAGCAGCCCTATCTGCAGGGATACGAGGCAGTGGACGGGGTGTGGCTGCTGAAGAGCAACGGCGACGTGCTCGGCGGAGGGCGTCCCGTGCTGACCGGCCCCGCGATCGTGACCGGGGACGGCGCCGCCGCCCTGGAGCCGTTCGCCGCGCGGGGGACACGGTGACCCGGGCCGTGGGCGAGCCGCCCGCGGAACGGCCGGCGGAGCCGCCCGCGGCCGGGACGGGCGAGCGGGCGGCGGGGCC
>NZ_CAACVB010000233.1 GCF_900659635.1 Actinomadura roseirufa
ACCCCCGCCGATGAGCAGCGGTACGTGCTCGTGGGCCACGGCGGCGAACACGGCCTGATCGTCAATGGACGCTGGCTCACCGCCACCCTGCGGCTGCGCGCCGACCACGCGCCGCCGGGAACGCGCGCCCAGGTGTTCACCCTGGGCGCCGGACTGAAGATCACCGCGGCCGCCACCGGGGCGGCCCTCGCGGGCGCCGCGGCGGCGCTGCCCGCCGCCGCGATGCTGGCGGTGATCGCCGCCCTGCACGTCGCGGCGGGGCTCCTGTACGCGGTGCTGCGGCGTCCCCGTCCCGCGTCGCCCGCGTCACCGGCGGGTGCGGCGGCGTTCAGGAAATGTTCAGGCGGCGAGCAGTGACCGTGGAGCGAGGGCCCCTAGGGTGTCCCGAATGCCGACGAACACCCTGACTCCCCCCAGAACACCGCTCGGCTCCACACCCCCCGGATCGTCCCGGATGGAATGGCTCGACGCCCTGCGCGGCCTCGCCGCCCTCGTGGTGGTGTTCGAGCACTCCCTCGACGTGCTGCTCCCCGAGGTGCGCCGGGCGGCCGGCCCCTGGTTCAACTTCGGACGGTACGGGGTCTTCGTCTTCTTCCTGGTCAGCGGCTATGTCGTGCCGTTCTCGCTGGAGCGTCGCGGGAGCGTGTGCGCGTTCTGGATCGGGCGCGTCTTCCGGCTGTACCCGGCGTGGGCGGTGTCGGTCGCCCTCGCGCTGCTGCTCGCGGCGACGGGAGTGTCATGGGGCCTGCCCCGCCCGCTCGGCGAACGGCCCTGGACGTCCGTCCTGGCGCACCTGACGATGCTGCAGGATCTGCTGGGCGTGCCCAACGTCGTCAACGTCTTCTGGACCCTGTCGTACGAGATGGTGTTCTACCTGCTCGTGACGGTCCTGTTCATGGCCGGGGTGCGCCGGGGCGGCGCGCGGGTCGCGCTGGGATTCGCGGCGGCCACGGCCGTCCTCGGGGCGGCGCTGCCGACCACGCTGCTCGCCGCGCACTGGCCGGACGGGACGACGCTGGTGGCCGTGCTCGTCCTCGCCGGCGGGATGGCGGCGCTGGCCGTTCCCCGGCGCGCCGTGCGGCGGGCCGGGATCGGGGTCGTCGCCGCGGTGGCGCTGACGCTCGTCGTGCTGGACAGCCGCGTCGGCGGCATGGAGAGCCTGTGCATCATCGCCACGATGTTCGCCGGGACGGCGGTGCGCGGCGTGCAGGACGGGCGGCTGCGCGCGTGGCCCGCCACCGCGATGATCGCGGTCGTCCCCGTCCTGTCCCTGCTGGCGGGCCTGCGCCCGCCCGCCGTGTGGGGCGTGCAGGGCACGCCCCGCGGCCCGGCCTGGTCGCTGGCCGTCGGCGCGGCCTGGCTGACCTTCCTCGCCGCCCTCGCGCTGCGCCACCGCGCCATGCCCCGGGCACTGGTGTGGGCGGGTCTGGTCAGCTACTCGCTCTACCTGCTGCATCCGCTGGTCATCCAGGTGGTGTGGCGGCTGGCGGCCGAGCCGGAGCGGATGCCCGGCGCGGTGCGGCTCGGCTGGGCGGTGGTGCTGACCGCGGGCGCGCTCGGCTCGGCGGCCCTGGCCCACCACTACGTCGAACGGCCCGCGCAGAGGCTGGGCCGGCGCCTGGCGGGCGCCCGGAGACCGGCCCCGCCCCCGCCCCGGCCCGCGCCCGACGCCGGACGGGAAATGGTGACAGCGATCACTTTCTTGCCTAAGGTGAGGCCCGTTCACCCCCGGGGTGGCCCCCCGCCGAACGGAGACCCGGATGACGCATGGGCCCATGCCCGCGCAGCCGACGGACCTGCTGCGCCGGCACCTTCAGGCCGCCGTCGGCGAGATGGAGCGGGAGATCCGCGACCGGGTGCCGGAGTACGCGGGCGCGGACGGAGGCGATGACGCCCGCGGCGTCGGGCGGACGGTCAGCGACACCGTCGCCCTGTTCGTCGGCTCCGCCGACCATCCCGACGCCGACCCGCGGCGGCTCACCGACATGTACACGCGGCTCGGCGAGCAGGAGGCGCGGCAGGGCCGCAGCCTGGACGCGCTGCGGACCGCCCTGCGGGTGAGCGGTCAGATCGCGTGCCGCCGCTTCATCAAGGACGCCTACCGGTTCGGCTGGTCGCGCGAGACGCTCGGGCTGCTGACCGACTCGCTGTTCACGCTGGTGGCGCAGCTCGCCGACGCCGCCGCGCAGGGCTACGCGCGCGAGCAGGACCGGCTCGCGACCGAGCGGGAGCGGTGCCGGGACCGGCTGCGCGAGGCGCTGGTGGCCGAGCCCTCGCCGGGCCCCGACGTGATCGCCGAGCTGGCCGCCGCGGCGCGCTGGGACCCGCCGGGGAGCGTCGGGCTGGTCGCGCTGGAGGCCGCCCCGCCGGACGGCGGGCGGATCCTGCCGCCCGCCGTGCTGACCGGCTGGGACTCCCCCGTCCCCTACCTGGTCGTGCCCGACCCCGAAGGTCCCGGGCAGGACCGGCTGCGAGCGGCGCTGGAGCGGCTCGGCCGCGCCGCGATCGGGCCGACGGTCCCGCTGACGCGCGGCGCGGTCTCGCTGCGCTGGGCGCGGCACGCTCTCACGCTGGTGGAACGGGGCCATCTGCCCGGGGACGCCCCGGTGCGCTGCGTCGACCACGTCACGGCGCTGGCCACGCTGGCGGCCGAGGAGCTGGTCGGGGTGAGCGCCCGGACCGTCCTCGGCCCCCTGCTGGACCTGCCGCCCACGCGCCGCCGCCCGCTCGCCGAGACGCTGCTGACCTACCTGCAGTGCGGCGACAACGCCGTGACCGCCGCCGACCGGCTGCACATCCACGAGCAGACCGTCCGGTACCGGCTGCGGCGCATCGCCGAGCTGACCGGGGGCCGGTTCTCCGAGCTGGACGGCCGGCTCGACCTCATGCTGGTGCTGACCTGGCTCGTCCGCTCGGGCGGCACCGCCCGAGAGGCCGTCTAGGACACCCGCCCGCACGGCCTGTTCAGCTGTGCGCCTGCTGGGCGTGCTTGGGGAGCAGGCCGACCAGGAGCATGGTGGCCAGATAGAGGGCCGCGGCGAGTGCGGTGATGAGTACGCCCGCGTCGAAGAAGCCGCTGTGCCCGGCTTGGGCGAAGAAGGCGGTACCGAGGGCGGCCGCCCCGATGGCGTTGGCGAACTGCTGGACGGCGGCGAGCATGCCCGATCCGGTGCCGGCCTCCTCGGCGGTGGCGTCACCGAGGACGTAGTCGAAGATGGGGATGAAGACCAGGCCGGAGCCGAAGCCCGTGACCAGCAGGGCGGGCGCGAGGACCCAGGAGGTCAGGGAGTCCTGGGCCTGCGCGATCGTCCAGGCCAGTGCGATCAAACCGGCGGCGGCCAGGCCGAGGCCGATCCGGAGGGCGGCGCGGCCGAGCCGTCGGGCGAGGAACGTCCCGGCGAGGCCGACGGCGACGGAGCTGCCCAGGGCCCACGGGATCAAGGTGAGGCCGGTGCGCAGGGGCGTCCAGTGCGCGCCGAGCTGAAGCGTCAGGCTGAGGGCGAGCTGGAACCCGGTGAGCGCGGCGTAGAAGCCGCAGACGACGACCAGGCCGACGACGAAGCTGCGCTTGCGCAGCAGCGACGGCGTGATCACCGGATGGGCGCCGCGGCGTTCGGAGACGGCGAACAGCGCGAGCACCGGGATCGAGGCGGCCATCATGGCGTAGGTCCAGACCGGCCAGCCGAGTTCACGGCCCTGCACCAGCGGGACGATCAGCAGGGCCGAGGCCAGGGTGAGCAGGCCGACGCCCCGCAGGTCCAGGCGGGCGGTGGGGTCCTCGCCCGCGGCGCGGGGCAGGAAGCACAGGCCGAGGACCAAGGCGGCCACGCCGATCGGAACGTTGATCAGGAAGATCGAGCGCCAGCCGCCCAGCAGGTCCAGGTGCAGCAGCCAGCCCGCCACGATCGGGCCGGCCACCGTGGCCAGGCCCATGATCGGTCCGAACGGGATGAGGGCCCGGCGCAGCCGCTCGGGCGGGAAGACGACCTTCACCAGCGCGAAGCCCTGCGGGATCATCACGGACCCGAACAGGCCCTGGACCGCGCGGGCGCCGATCAGGAACCCGGCACCGGGCGCGAGGCCGCAGGCGAGCGAGGACAGGATGAACCCCGCCATGCCGGCCAGGAACAGACGGCGGCGGCCGACCAGATCGCCCAGCCGCCCGGAGGTGACCAGGCCGAGGGCGAACGCCGCGGTGTAGGCGGCCAGGACCCACTGGACGGTGGTGTCGCCGCCGCCCAGCTCGGCCCGGATCGAGGGCCCGGCGAGGTTGGCGATGGTCGAGTCCAGCACGTCCATCACGTCGGCGATGACCACGACCGTGAGCACGAGCCAGGCCCGGCGCAGGGGCAGGACCGGGGACCCCGTGCCGGGAGACCGGGGTGGAGAACTTTGTTCAGTAGTCATGAACTAAGTTCTATGTGGCGAACTTAGTTCTGTCAACGCGTAGGATGCGGGCATGGCCGAAGATCCGAGAGCACGCCGGGCGGCCCGGCACCTGCGGCCCGGCACGAGCCCGGCCCGCCCCGTCCCGCGCCGCGAGCCCCTCACCGTCGACCGCATCGTCGACGCCGCGCTGCACGTGGTGGCGACCCAGGGCTATGACGCGCTGACGATCCGCGCCATCACCGGCGAGCTGGGCACCAGCCCGTCCTCGCTGTACGCGCACGTCGTCAACAAGGCCGACATCGACGACCTGATCATCGGACGGCTCAGCTCCGAGCTGGTGCTGCCCGAACCCGACCCGGACCGGTGGCGGGAGCAGATCCTGCGGGTGTACGCCCAGATCCGCGACCAGTACCTGCGCTACCCCGGCGTCTCCCGCGCGGCGCTGGCCGCCGTCCCCACCAACCTGGAGACCCTGCGGGCGGGCGAGGCGATCCTGGCGATCCTGCTCGCCGGTGGCGTGGAACCCCGGACCGCGGCCTGGGCGATGGACTCCCTGTCCCTCTATGTCGCCGCCTACACCCTGGAGATCTCCCTGGCCCGCACGCGGAAGGACGGCCGGGATCAGGAGTGGGTCCTCAGCCGCGACGATCTGCTGCACCGCCTCGGCACCCTGCCCGCCGACCGGTTCCCGCACACCCGGGACCACGCCGCCGAACTGACCTCCGGCAGCGGGCACGAGCGGTTCGACTTCACCCTCAACCTGATGCTCGACGGCCTCACCGAGAACCCCCGGAGAACACGTGACGCCTGATGTCCGGGCGTGCCGCCGGAAGATCTCGGCGAACGCCTCGGGTTCTCGCCGGGACCGTCCGATGACGGAGGCGTCATCGGACGGTCCCGGCTCATCTCACTCATGCGTCGGCCTCTCGGATTCGGATCAGGACACCCGTTGTCGCCCAGCCGATTCCGAACGGTTCCCGCCCGACCACACCCGGCGTATGAGGGACCGTCCCGCGGCCCCCGGTGTCAGGACGGGTCGCCGCCCTGGTTGAGCCACGCCTTGACGGATCCATCGGCCGCCACCACGAGGTAGTCGTCCAGTCCGTCCCCGTCCAGGTCGGCGAGGGCGATGGAGCCGGGCTCACCGGTACCGGACGCGATCCGGCCCAGGGGAATCCAGCCGGGCCTGCCGTCCTGGTCACCACCGGCGTTCCGCCAGGCGTCGAGCTCTCCGCCGGTGTACTCGAGCACGTAGTCGTCCCTGTCGTCGCAGTTGACGTCCGCGAACAGGACCTGCTCGTTGGCGGTCCCCACACCGGAGGCGATCTTCCCCATCGGAATCCAGCCGGGCCTGCCGTCCTGGTCACCGCCCACGTTCCGCCAGGCCAGCACTGCGGTCGTCCGCTGGACGACCAGGTAGTCGTCGCGCAGGTCCCCGTCGATGTCTGCGAACGTGACGGCGCCGGGCTCACCGGTGCCCGAGGCGACGCGTCCCATGGGAATCCACCCGGGCCTGCCATTCTGGTCGCCGCCGACGTTCCGCCAGGCGTCCACCTGACCCATCGAATGGACGACCAGGTAGTCGTCGCGGCGGTCGCCGTCGATGTCGGCGAACGTGACGGTGTCCGACGGCTCGGTCCCGACGCCGGAGGCGATCTTCCCCATCGGAATCCAGCCGGGCCTGCCGTCCTGGTCACCACCGGCGTTCCGCCAGGCGTCCACCGAGCCGTCGTCGTTCAGAACCAGGTAGTCGTCCTTACCGTCGCCGTCCATGTCGGCGAACCGGACCTTCGCCCCCGGGCCCACCCCGGAGGCGACCTTGCCCCGGGGCAGCCACCGGCCGCCGGGCGCCGGGCAGATCTGCCCGTTGCCGCCGGGGTTCTTGAGCCACTCCTTGAAACGCGCGAGCTGGATGCCGGTGTAGAACGCCTCGCCCATCTTCTCGTAGCCGCGGTCGTTCGGGTGCAGGCCGTCCGCGAGGTCGGCGGTGGTCACCGGCGTCATGTCGACCAGCCCGACCGGCCCGCCCGCCTCGTGCCGCCGCCGGACGAGCGCGCGGACCTGCCGGTTGAACGCGGCGATCCGGGTCTGGACGGCCGCGTTCGCGGACGGCACGAGGGTGGAGACCAGCACGGTCGCGTTCGGCGCGTCACGGAGCGTCTGGTCGACCAGCCCCGCGAGCCGTGCCGGCGCGCCCTCGGGGTCGACGTTGCGGTCCATGTCGTTGGTCCCGGCGTGGATCAGGACGACCGTGGGCCGCAACCCGGGGACGGACGCGTGCTCGGCGTCGGCGATCTGGCTGATGACCCAGCCGGGATGCCCCTCGTTGTCGGGATCGGGCATGGTCCCCGAGCGGACGCTGCCGACGAAGTCCCCCTGGTAGCCGCGGTCCACGAGATTGCGCCGCAGCCTCTCGCGGTACCCGTTCCCGGTCGAGCTGCCGGTTCCATAGGTGATCGAGTCGCCCAGCGGCATGATCCGCAGCGAGGACGGCCCTTGTGAGGGGATCGTCGCGCCGCCCAGCTGGGCGGCGATGAACCCGGCGATGTCGATGATCGCGCGTCCGGCCGCCACGGCCTTGTCCGTGAGGGCGCCGAGCCAGTTCCGCAGCGAGTTGAAGAGCTCGATCGACTTCTCACCGATCGACTTCAGGATGCCGGGCAGGGTGTTCTTCGCCCAGTCCTTGACGTAGCCCTCCCATGCCGAACCCCCGACCGCGCCCAGCAGGGCGACCAGCAACGTCCCGGCCCAGGATTTGGCGCTCCCGATCTCGCCCTCGAACGCCTGGGTGATGACGCCCGCGACGAACCCGCCGACGAATCCGCCGACCGCCGCGCAGACCACCACCAGTTCAGGGGCGAGGGCGATGCACAGCGCCTGCGACGCCAGATAGACCATCTGCCCCAGCACCGCCGCCAGGACCATCTGCCACCAGCTCGCCTCGGTACGGACCTGCGAGCCCGGGATGGTGAGCTTCACGCCGGTGGACGTCGCCGTGAGCGTGCCGTCGAAGTCCTGCCAGTGCTTCGTGAGGTCGAGCCGGGGGTTGAACTGGTAGGTCTGGAAGAGCTGTTTGATCGTGTCGCTCAGCCGCGCGTCCTTCGCCTGCTCGTCGGCGACGATCCGCTGCAGCCGCGCCAGGTCGATCCCGGAGTCCACCTCCAGGGTGAAGACGACGTCCTCGGCGGCGTTCCTGGTGACCGAGAGCTCGCCGATGCCCGCCAGTTTCAGCGGACCCGTGGGCAGCGGCGCGGACCGGCGCGCGGCCAGCGCCGGGGCGGGCACCCCGACACCGAGCATCAGCGTCAGCGCCATTCCCAATGACAGGACCGCGATGGCCCTGCGACGAAAACCGCCCCTGAACGGGCGGTTCGGTTTCCTCTGCTCGGCCATGCTCGGATCTCCCTACGCTCAGGACGTCCTCTTCGCCAGCGGAAGCGTAAGGACCGCGCCGTCCAGTGATCGATCCCCTCTGCTGGACACCCGAGGTACAGCCTCCGCTACCCGACGGCCCCCACCTGGCCGGGACGGTCGATGTCGGTGGCATCGCGTTTAATCGAGACGTGGACGTTGAAGAGCGCATCATCGAGCTGACCGCCCAGGTCAAGCGGCTGAACGACCTGTACTACGGCGCCGGCGACAGCCCGCTGCCCGACGCCGACTACGACGCCCTGAAGGACGAGCTGGCGGCGCTCGTCGCCGAGCATCCGGAGCTCGAGCCGGCCGACAGTCCCCTCGGCAAGGTCAACGCGCCGGCGGAGCTGACCGGCCCGACCATCCGCCACGCGCGCCCGATGCTCTCGCTGGCGAAGGCGACGAGCGAGGAGCAGATCCGCACGTTCTGTGAGCGGTTCGGCGGCCAGGTCTTCCGCGTGTCGGAGAAGCTCGACGGGCTCTCGCTCAGCATCGTCTATTCCGACGGGAGGCTCGACTACGTCGCCACGCGCGGCACCGGCGCGGTCGGCGAACTGGTGACCGAGAAGGTGCGCCATGTGATTCCGGGCCTGCCCACCGAGATCGAGGCGCCCGGACGGGTCGAGGTCCGGGGCGAGGCGGTCATGCTGCGGTCGGTGTGGGCCGCCTACAACGAGGCGCACCCGGAGCGGATCCTGACCAACCCCCGGTCCGGCGCCGCCGGGACTCTGGTGCTGAAGGACCCCGAGGCCGCCGCTCAGGCCAGAAGGCTGCTGCGGTTCTACGCCTTCGGCGCCGATCGCGACGGCGCCGCGGTGGAGATCCCGGCGGGCTTCGACCTGGTCGCCCAGTACGTGGGCGCGAGCGTCGAGGAGGTGATGGACGCGATCCACGAGATCGGCGGCCGCCGCGACGGGCTGGACTATGACATCGACGGCGCCGTCGTGCGGCTGCACGAGCCCGCGGCGTTCGACGCGGCGGGCTTCAACAGCGCCGAGCCGCGCGGGGCGATCGCGTTCAAGTACCCCCCGGAGGAGAAGCTGACGACGCTGCTGTCGGTCGAGTGGCCGGTCGGCAAGATCGGCCGCGTCCCGCCGCGCGCGAAGGTCGCGCCGGTGTTCGTCGGCGGCGTGACGGTGGAGAACATCACCCTTCACAACCCGCGGCTGATCCGCGAGCGCGACCTGCGGATCGGCGACACCGTGGCGGTCGTCCGGCGCGGCGACGTGATCCCGTTCGCGGGCCGCTCGCTGCCCGAGGAGCGCGATGGCAGCGAGGTCGAGATCGTCCCGCCGGAGCACTGCCCGTCGTGCGGTTCCGAGCTGGAGGTCCGCGGCACCGGCGAGGAGCGCTGGTGCCTCAACCTGCAGTGCCCGGCACAGGCGACGCGCCGGTTGATGCACTGGGCCTCACGCCCGGCGGCCGACATGGAGGGCGTCGGCGACGTCTGGATCGAGAAGCTCGCCGAGGACGGCGTGCTCAGGCGCCGCAGCGACTTCTACGACCTGACGGCCGAGCAGTTGCTCGGCTACGAGCGGATGGGCGAGGTCAGCGCCAAGAACATGGTGGACTCGATCGCGTCCTCCAAGGGCATGGGCCTGCGGCGCGCGCTGATCGGGCTGGCGATCCCGATGGCCTCCGAGGGCACGGCCAAGCGCCTGTGCCTGGCCGGATACACCCGCATCGAGGACGTCGCGGCGGCGACGGCCGAGGATCTGGTGGCGATCCGCGACATCGGGCCGAAGGTCGCCGAGAGCGTCGTGGCCTTCTTCGCCCGCGCCGACGTTCTGGAGGAGATCGCGGCCCTGCGCGAGCGCGGCGTGGACCTCGACGTGAAGACCGAGGACCGCCCGGTCGACACCGCCGCCGCGGGCGACTCCCCGCTCAAGGGCAAGTCGGTCGTGATCACCGGCGCCTTCACCGACCCCCGCTCCGGCGCCAAGATCAGCCGCCCCGACGTCACGCGCCTGGTGGAACGGGCTGCGGCGACCACCGCCTCCTCGGTCTCGGCCAACACCGACTACCTGCTCACCGGCGACAACGTCGGCGCCGCGAAGACCACCAAGGCCGAAAAACTAGGAGTGACGGTCGTCCCCCAAGACGAACTATGGCACTGGCTAACCGAAGCCAACGTCATCTAACCAACCCGAATCCAGCCCCACCCACCACACAGCCCCACCACCCTGGACCTCCACCCCCGATGAGGACGTAATCACCAGCTATGGCCCGGCACATCCACCCTCCGGCGAAGTGGCCCCTAATGACTACACGAAGCAGCCAGCAGCAGTGCCGCCATGCTCGTCCCGCTGACGATCTCCCCCGCTTCGACAAGCGAGCGAATATCCCCAAGCGGTACCCATTCGACGCGCTCGGCCTCCCAGTCCTCGGCGGGCGCCCCGATGTGAGTGGCCCCATCTGACCAGAAGATGTGATGTCGCGAGTCAGAGATCCCGGGCGTGGGGTGGATCACAGTGAACGGTCGCATCGGTCCTGGCCGCCATCCTGTCTCCTCCTCCACCTCGCGCGCCGCCGCGGCCGAGGGCTCTTCGCTCTCGCGAATGCCACCGATCGGAATCTCCCAGCCCCAAGCGTCGGTGATGAACCGGTGCCGCCACTCCAGCAGGACTCGCCGCCGCTCGTCGACCACAACAGCTCCGGCGCCGCCGGTTCGCGATCGGATGATGCGATGCTCCAGATGGCGACCACCGGTGATCTCGACATCGGCGACACGGATGTCAAGCCACAGGTCTGTGTACAGCGGCTTCTCGGAGTGAACGGTCCAGCGCACGTGCGAGCTCCCTCGATCGATGGCGCGGCTGCCCCGTCACGCTACTGGTTCGCCCCCGGTCTGAAGCGCGGCGCGTTCGCGGAAATCACGGACGTCCTCGGTGCGGAACGCCCCGAGGGCTCGGGATAGGCCGGCGATCCGGTCGTAAATTCGTCCCGACTCCATGCCCTCGGTGCGATCCAGCATTTGCTGCCCCGTGGCCGCTGCCTCTTCGGCGTTTCTACGCTCGCTCTGGATCTGGGCAAGTGTCGCCAGCCGGTGCGCTTGTCCACGTAGATGCGTCCTATCAGCGGTGCGGACGGATTCCTCGGCATACACCTGCGCGGCGGCCAGGTCACCCAGTCGGCGGAGCACATCCGCGTGCTGCGTCTCCAGAAGGCCAGGTTGCACGTACCCCGTCTCGGGCGGCTCGTTCTCGGGGCGAACCTGAATGCCCTCCGCTTGGGTCATGTGCCGGTGGCTGTTGCGGGTATCGCCGAGCCGGGCGTATGCCTTGGCCTGCAATGTATGCAGGTCGACCGCTAATGCCGGGGATAGATATCCCTGAGCGCCCCGCAGCGCCGTCTGCGCGTACTGCAGTACACGCCGGTGGTCGCCGCGATACACCGCCTGGTTGACCAGCAAGGCAAGGCAGTATCCGCCGAAGCCACGGTGACCGGACGCCTTGGCCATCCGCAGCGCGTACAGCAGATAGCGCTGCGCGAGGGCCTGCCGGTCGGCGTCGTAGGCAGAGATACCGGCCAGCGCCACCAAGCCGCCGGTCGCACGGAGGAGTTCCCGGCCGACGCGGTCGTCGTACCCTCCGCGAATGAGCGGCCCCACGTGTTCATTGAGATAGGCGACGATGCGGGGCCGCACCGGAATGCCGCCGACACGCCGGTACATCTGCTCGTACCGGTCACGGGCGGCGCGAACCAGCGCGACGTCGCCGGTGCCCACGGCGAGCGGGCCACGATGCGACACATCGATGTCGTCCGGCGGGTTCTCCCAGGCGAACACCGGCGCGACCACCGCGCTCCCGGTGAGCAAGCAGGCTTGCTCGACAGCCTCGCTCTGCTTGTGGTCGCCGCGCCAGAGCGCGGCAGCCTGGTTGATCGCAGCGTGAAGGGGCGTGTCCGCCAGATCGCCGGGGCGGACCCGGTCCATGCCGACGTCGGCCAGCGTCAGAGGCCGGCCAAGCGCTGCGCCGAGGACCTGGCAGATCAGGGACGGAGTCTCGCTGCGAGGGATGGCGTTGTCGCGAATCCAGCGCCGCACCGATGCATGGTCATAATCAGGGTTAATTGGTGTTGGCGGGGGTGGTGTTGAGGGTGAGGCCGGTGGTGGTCAGGCAACCGTCGATCACGTCGGGGTGGTGCTGGATCACCTTGAGGCGGTGCTTGATC
>NZ_CAACVB010000234.1 GCF_900659635.1 Actinomadura roseirufa
CGCGGCGCGGGCCCCGAACGTCGTCGGCAGCGCCTGGCGGCCGAGCGTCCGCGCGGCGGCCGGCGTGTCGCGGAACCGCGCCGCGAGCCCGGCCAGCGCGTCCAGGGACCGGTCGAGGTCGGCGAGGACGAGGCGCCTGGTCCGGGCCGCGACGAGCATGGCGGCGGTGTCGACGATGTCCTGGCTGGTGGCGCCGTGGTGAACGTGCCCGGCCGCGGGCCCGGCCAGGTCCCGCAGGTCGGCGACCAGCGGGACGACCGGGTTGCCCGCGCCGCGCGCGCGCCGCGCCAGCGCGGGAAGGTCGAACCGGCCCGGCACGGCCGCCGCGGTGATCGCCGCCGCGGCGTCCGCGGGGATGATCCCCAGCGCGGCCTGGGCCCGCGCCAGGGCCGCCTCGGCGTCCAGCATCGCCGCCAGGTAGGCGTGGTCGCCGGTGGCGGACTCCGCCCGCGTCCCGGCCCGGACGGGCGACAGCAGTCCCGCGTCCGGCGAGACCGCCTCCGGCGGCCGCCCGCTCTCGTCAGAAGCCAAGGAAGACCGTCTCCCGGTCGCCCTGCAGGCGGACGTCGAACCGGTACGCCCGCTCGTCCTCGCGCTCGGCGACGAGCGTCGCGCGGCGCTCGGCCGGGACCTCGGCGAGCACGGGGTCGCCGTCGTGGGCGGCCTCGTCCTCGGGGAAGTAGAGCCGGGTGGCCACGGGCTTGAGCAGGCCGCGGGCGAAGACCAGGACGGCGATGTAGGGCGCGCCGCCGCCGATCGCGCCGGGCTTGACGGTGCTGAACCAGAAACCGCCGCCGGCGTCGGTGCCGCACCGGCCGAAGCCGGAGAAGCCGTGCCCGGCGCGCGCGAGGGCGCCCGGCCGCCGGGGCACCTCGCCGTTCCCGTCGGCCTGCCAGATCTCCACCAGCGCGTCCGGCACCGGGTCGCCCGCGCCGTCCAGGACCCGGCCGCGCACGCCGATCGCGTCCGGACGCCAGGCGGGCACGACCTCCGGCCCGCCCGCGTAGGGCAGCGCATAGCCGAAGAACGGGCCGACGGTCTGGGACGGGGTGATCATCAGACCTCCATCGGGGTGTCGCCGAGCACGATGTCCCACTGGTAGCCGAGCGCCCACTCCGGCCGCGTGGTCTCCATGTCGAACCGGGAGACCAGCCGCTCGCGGTCGCGCTCGTCCGGGATCGACTGGTAGATGGGGTCGTAGGCGAACAGCGGGTCGCCGGGGAAGTACATCTGGGTGACCAGCCGCTGGGTGAACGCGGTGCCGAACACCGAGAAGTGGATGTGGGCGGGCCGCCAGGCGTTGGGGTGGTTGCGCCACGGGTAGGCGCCGGGCTTGATCGTGACGAACCGGTACCGGCCGTCGTCGTCGGTGAGGCACCGCCCCGCGCCGGTGAAGTTCGGGTCGAGCGGCGCCGGGTGCTGGTCGCCGAGATGGGCGTACCGGCCCGCGGCGTTCGCCTGCCAGACCTCGACCAGCGCGCCCCGCACCGGGCGGCGCGAGGAGTCCAGGACGCGCCCGGTCACGATGATCCGCTCCCCGAGCGGCTCGCCCGCGTGCCGACGGGTCAGGTCGTCGTCGAGCCGGCCGAGCTCCTGGTGCCCGAAGACCGGGGCCGCCAGCTCGACGCTGTCGGGGCCGAGCTTCGGCATGACCAGCTCCCTCGCGGGGGCTCGGAGCACCGTGCTCCGGTAGTCGGGGTAAAGATACGGTGGATGGGTCATGCCGTCTTCCCTTCTGCGGCGGGCTCGGCCGGCGGAGCGCCGGTCGCGGCGCGGATCTCCCCCGCGGTGACACCGGGCGCGGTCTCGGCCGGACCGGTCTCGGCCGGAGCCGGTCCGTCCCCGGTCACGCGGAGCACGCCGGCTCCGCCTCCCGCCGGACGAGCACGCTCGGCGGGCGGACGGCGTCGGGCTCGATCTCGGCCCGCTCGGTCCCGCCCGGCTCGACCGGCCGTCCGGTCCCGGTGACCCGGCCGCCCGCTCAGCGGCGCCGGGCCCCCGCGGGGCTCGAAGCCGCCGGGGATCGGCGCGGCGTCGCCGATGCCGGCGACGCTCCGCGCCGCCGAGGCGACGACCGTGTCCATGGGCCTCCCATTCCCGGTCGGACGGCCGGGAGACCGGCCGCCCGCGGCGAGCCCGCGGGCCCGCCTTCACGTCCCACCCTGACAGCCGCCGGGGGACGTTCCGGACGCGGGTTTCCGCTCAATGGAAGGCCCGGTGATCGTCAGAGCCGTTCGGGCAGCCCGAACAGGGGGAACAGGGTGGCGTCGAAGAAGGCCGAGACCTGCGCGACCCCGGCGGCGGTGACGTCCAGGACCTGGAGCTGGAAGGGGCGGTGCACACCCTCCTCGTCGCGCCGGTACAGCCCGAACGCGGGCTGGCCGTTGGCGGCGGCGGGCACCATGCGCAGTTCGCCCGGGTAGGGCGCGCACTGGGCCTTGATGAGCCGGACGATCGCCTCGGCGCCGGCGAACCACTCGGGGAAGGGCGGCATCTCCCAGACCGCGTCCTGCTTGAACAGCTCCAGCAGGGCGTCGATGTCGGCCTCCTCGAACGCCCTGGCGTAGCGCTCCAGAAGCTCGCGGCGGCCCGGGTCGGTGGGCTCCACCTGCTCGTCGCGCGCGGGCGCGGCGGCCTCCAGCTGCGCGCGGGCCCGCTGCAGCGCGCTGTTGACCGCGGCGGTGGAGGTGTCGAGCAGCCCGGCGACCTCGGCGGCCCGCCACTTCAGCACGTCCCGCAGGATCAGCACCACCCGCTGCCTGGCGGGCAGGTGCTGCAGCGCCGCGACCAGCGCCAGCCGGGTGCTCTCCCGCGCCGCGACGATCGAGGCGGGGTCGGCGGCGTCGGCGCCCAGCAGGGCGTCGGGGGCGGGTTCCAGCCACGGCACCTCGGGCGAGGCCACCACGGGCCGCTCCGGCTCGTCGCTCGGGCCGCCCAGCCCGGACGGCATCGGCCGGTTGCCCCGCTGGTCGATCGCGGTCAGGCAGACGTTCGTGGCGATCCGGTACAGCCACGTCCGCAGCGAGGAGCGTCCTTCGAATCCCTCGTAGGACCGCCAGGCGCGCAGGTAGGTCTCCTGCACCAGGTCCTCGGCGTCGTGGATGGACCCGAGCATCCGGTAGCAGTGCGCGAGCAGCTCGCGCCGGTACGGGTCGGCGAGGGCCTGGAAGTCGCGGTCCTGGTCCACGGTGGTGTCGGCTGGGCTGTTCGCCATGGTGCTGTCACCTTCACTTCGGCGGCATCGCTCGGGCGGCGCGGCTCGTGTTCCCGACCGTAGAGACCGCCACCGACAGAACGCGTGCGAGACCACATCCTACGCCCGGAACACGGGCTTGACCTGCGGAGGAGTCGCCCCGGGGCACGTCTTCACCGGATCTCCACCAGTTCGCCACGGGCCGCCCCCGGGCGGCGCGCCATCGTGGCGGCCATGCGCGTCAAGATGATCCTGCCCGCCCTGACCGAGGCCACCTCGCCGCTGTTCAGGCCGATCAAGTACTCGCTGTTCCCGCCGCTCGGCCTGGCCACGCTCGCGGGGTACCTCGATCCCGGCGACGAGGTCACCATCACCGACGAGCACGTCCAGAAGGTGGATCTTTCCGACGAGCCGGACCTGGTGGTGATCCAGGTCTACATCACCTCGGCGCGGCGGTCCTACGAGCTGGCCGATCTCTACCGGGCCAGGGGAGCCCACGTGTGCCTGGGCGGCCTGCACGTGACCTCGCTGCCCGACGAGGCCGCCCGGCACGCCGACACGATCTTCCTCGGCCCCGGCGAGGACACCTGGCCGCGCTTCCTGGCCGACCTGCGGGCCGGGCGCCCGGCGGACCGCTACGCCTCGTCCGAGCGGACGCTGGCCGCGCTCCCGCCCGTCCGCCGCGACCTGATCGACCGGCGCCGGTACCTGGTACCGAACTCGATCGTGGTCTCGCGGGGCTGCCCCCACGTGTGCGACTTCTGCTACAAGGAGGCGTTCTTCAAGGGCGGTAAATCGTTCTATACCCAGACCGTCGACGCGGCGCTGGCCGAGATCGACCGGCTTCCCGGGCGGCACCTGTACTTCCTCGACGACCATCTCTTCGGAAACGCCAGGTTCGCCGGGGCCCTGTTCGACGGGATGCGCGGGATGGGGCGGCTGTGGCAGGCCGCCTCGACGGTGCAGGCGGTGCTGCGCCCCGGGCTCCTGGAGAAGGCCGCCGAGGCGGGGCTGCGCAGCCTGTTCGTCGGGTTCGAGACGGTCAACGCCGCCAACCTCGCCGAGCAGCGCAAATGGCAGAACATCGACCGCGACTACGGAGAGGTCATCGCGCGCCTGCGCGACCACGGGGTGATGGTGAACGGCAGCTTCGTGTTCGGGATGGACCAGGACGAGCCATCTGTTTTCGACCGGACCGTCGACTGGGCGGTCGGACAGGGGATCGAGACCGCCACGTTCCACATCATGACCCCCTATCCGGGCACGCGGCTGTTCGAGCGGATGGCGGCGGCGGACCGGCTGCTGCACCGGGACTGGGACCGCTACGACACGCGCTCCGTCGTCTTCAGGCCCGCGCGGATGACGGCCCGCCAGCTCGAGGACGGCTACCGGCGGGCCTACCGGGACTTCTACCGCTGGGGCTCGATCCTGCGCGGCGCCGCGACCAAGCCGACCCTGCGGGGCCGGGCGCGGCACGCCGCCTACGCGGGGGGCTGGAAGAAGTTCGAGCCCGCCTGGGACGTGATCATCCGCGCGCGGCGTGCCGGGCGGGCGCTGCCCGTCCTGGAATCGGTCCTCGGCGGATTCGGCTCCCAGCCCGCCGAAAGGGCCGCCGGGAGGCCCTGACCGCCGCTTTTACCGAAACCCTGCTCTCGGAACCGCGAAACACTTCCAACGGAACGGGTATGCCTGCACCCTAGAGGGCACATCGTCCGCGGCACCGGGAGGGTTCGTGATCGCGAGACCGGAGGGCGGCCCCCGCGTGGTCGTGGGGGTCGACGACTCCGCGGGCGCCCGCTGCGCGCTCTCCTGGGCGATCGGCGAGGCCCGGCTGCGGCGGCTGCCCCTGCTGGTGGCGCACGCGGCCCCGCTGCCCCCGCAGGTCTCGGCCGCCGGGCAGCTCGGCTGCGGCGTCTCCGACGCGCTGCGCGGCTCGGGCGCCGAGCTGATCGCCCGGCTGCTGGCGGAGGTCTGCGACGGCCCGCCCGACGGTGTGGACATGACGGCGCTCGCGCTGGTCGGCGAGCCGGGCGCGACCCTGGTGCGGCTGGCGGGCGACGACGACATCCTCGTGGTCGGGCACGGCGCCCGGGGCCCGTTCTCGCGGCTGCTGCGGCCCTCGGTCCGGCTGCACTGCGCGCGGCGGGCGCGGGCGACGCTGGTGTGCGTGCGCCCGCCCACCTTCGACACGCTGCTGGAGTGCCTGACGGCGCGGGACGCGGCGCCCGAGCGGGTTCCCGACCGGTCGCGGTTCCGCCGGCTCGGCCGCCGCCTGCGCCTGCCACGCTGACGGCCGCGCTCCCGCCCGTCCCCGCGCGGCGCCGCATAGGGTTCGTCCATGCGCAAGTACGTGATCATCGGCGCCCAGGGCAGCGGCAAGGGGACCCAGTCGCTGCTGCTGGCACGGGACCTGGACCTGGTGCACATCAGCGTCGGCGACATCTTCCGCTGGCATGTGCAGAACCACACCAAGCTGGGCGCTCAGGTGCGGCGCACCATGGCCGCCGGGGAGCTGGTGGGCGACGATCTCGTCGAGGGCGTGGTGCGCGACCGGCTGGAGCAGCACGACTGGAACTACGGGTTCATCATCGACGGGTTCCCGCGCAGCCGGAGGCAGGCGGAGTTCTTCCTGGAGAGCTACGACATCGACGGGGTGATCCACCTCGACCTGCCGGACGCCGAGGTGCGCCGCCGGGTCCTGGCGCGCAGGCTGTGCTCGCGGTGCGGGATGGACTACAACCTGATCGCCGACCGCCCCACGCAGGAGGGGCGCTGCGACGTGTGCGGCGGCGAGCTGGTCACCCGGGAGGACGACACCGAGGAGTCGATCACCGAGCGGCTGCGCCACTACCGCGCGAAGACCACCCCGATCCTGGAGCTGTTCGGCCGCAAGGAGTACGTGGTGACGGTGGACGCCACGCCCTCGATCGAGTCCGTCCAGGCGACGATCCGGGACGGGCTCCGGCTGCCGGCGCCGCGGTGAGCTCGCCCGTCGTGGAGCTGGACGACGAGCGCGCCGCCCGGCACGGCGTGCGGATCTTCCTGAAGCGCGACGACCTCGTCCACCCCGAGCTGCCCGGCAACAAGTGGCGCAAGCTCAAGCACAACCTGGCGCCCGCCCGCGAGCGGGGGACCGTCCTGACCTTCGGCGGGGCCTACTCCAACCACGTCCGCGCGACCGCGGCGGCCGGGGCCCGGCACGGCTTCGCGACCATCGGGATCATCCGCGGCGAGGAGCACCTGCCGCTCAACCCGACGCTGGCCTACGCCGAGCGGAAGGGCATGCGGCTCGCCTACATGGACCGCGGCACCTACCGGCGCAAGCACGAGCCCGGCGTGCTGGCCGCGCTGCGCGAGCGCTGGGGCGGCTTCCACCTGCTGCCCGAGGGCGGCAGCAACGCCGCCGCCGTCCTCGGCTGCGCCGAGCTGGGCGCCGAGGTGCCCGGGTTCGACATCGTCTGCTGCCCGTGCGGGACCGGCGGCACCCTCGCCGGGCTGGCGGCGGGGCTGGCACCGGGCCAGCGCGCGCTGGGGTTCGCCGTCCTGCGCGGCGGCTTCCTGGACGCCGAGGTCGAACGGCTCCAGCGGGAGACCTACGGCGGGCGCCGCGGAAACTGGCGCGTCGAGCACGGCTTCCACTTCGGCGGCTACGCCAGGCGGACCCCCGAGCTGGACGCGTTCGCCGACGACTTCGCCGCGCGGCACGGCCTCGCGCTCGACCGGATCTACGTGGCGAAGATGATGTTCGGCGTCTTCGCCCTGGCGGCGCGGGGCGCGTTCCCGCCGGGCGGCCGCGTCCTGGCGGTCGTCACCGGCTAGGGCCCGGCCGTCGGCGCGAGGCCGTGCCGGCGCCGGCGAGCTCGGCGGGCAGGTCGTCCCGGTGCAGGACGGTGAGCGTGGTGACGGCCCGGGTCAGCACGACGTACAGCCGCGCCAGCCCGCGTTCCTCGGCGGCGGCGATCGCGGCGGGCTCGGCCACGATCACATGGTCGTACTCCAGTCCCTTGGCGAGCGTCGCCGGGACGACCAGCAGCCGCGCGGTGCCGGGCGAACCGGGCCCGAGCAGCGCGGGGTCAAGGCCGGCGGCCGCGAGCGCGGCGACGTGCCCGGCCGCCGCGTCGTCGGCGACGATCAGCCCGACCGAGCCCGGCCGGGCGAGCGCCGCGCGGACGGCCTCGACGGCGGCGGGCGGCACGTCCGGGACGCGCCGCACCTGCAGCGCGCCCTCCCCGGCGCGCAGCGACCGCGGCCGCTCCAGCTCGGGCGCCACGTGCGGGAGGAGCCGGGTCGCGTAGTCCAGGACGGTCCCCGGGACCCGGAACCCCAGCGTCAGCTCGGTGACCTCCCCCTCCTGCCCGAGATGGGACAGGACCTCCGCCCACGAGCGCGCCGACCAGGGGGTGGTGCCCTGGGCGAGGTCGCCCAGGACGGTCGCCGAACCCGTCCCGCAGCGGCGGCCGAGGGCGCGCAGCTGCATCGCCGACAGGTCCTGTGCCTCGTCCACGATCAGGTGCCCGAGCGACGGCGTCCGCTCGATGAGGTCGGCCAGCTCGTCCAGCAGCGCGCGGTCGGCGGCGCTCCACCGGGCCGAGCGGTGCGAGCGGGCGGGCGCGGCCCACAGGAGGGCCGCCCGCTCCCCCTCGTCCAGGTCGTCCTTGGCCGCGGCGCGCAGGAACTCGGCGTCCGACAGCAGCCGGTACAGCACCTGCTCGGGGGTGACCTTGGGCCACACCTCGTCGAGGACCCGCTTGACCGGCCGGCCGCGCGCGACCTGATCCTGGACGCGGTCGTCGGGCGCCTCGCCCCGCTGCTCCATCCGGACCAGGATCTGGTGCGCGAGCCGCTGCGCGAACGCGGCCCGGCCGGCGCCGTAGCGGGTCGTTCCGCGCAGCGCCGCCGCGGTCTCGCGCACCTCGTGGTCGGCGAGCCGGTAGCGGCTCGCGCCGCGGGTGACCAGCAGCCCCTCGGCGGGCCTGCGGACGTGCGCCCACAGCGCCCTGCGCAGGACCCCGGCCATCCGCGCGTCGCCCTTGAGCGCCGACACCGCGGCGGGCTCGGTGCCCGACGGCGCGCCGAGCAGGTCGTCGACGGTGGCCTGCTCGACCCGGACCTCGCCGAGCGCGGGCAGCACCGCCGAGATGTAGGCCAGAAACGCGCGGTTGGGCCCGACGATCAGCACCCCCGACTTCGACAGCCGCTCCCGGTGGGTGAACAGCAGGTAGGCGGCGCGGTGCAGCCCGACGGCCGTCTTGCCGGTGCCGGGCGCGCCCTGCACGCACACCGTCTGCGGCAGGCCGGCGCGAACGATCACGTCCTGGTCGGGCTGGATCGTGGCGACGATGTCGCGCATCGGGCCGGTGCGGGGCCGCTCGATCTCCTCGGTCAGGATGCGCGAGGCCGGCGGGGGCGCGGCGCCGGGCGCCGCCAGGGACGCGCCGAGCGGCTCGTCCTCGAAGGCGGTCAGCTCGCCGCCCCGGAACCCGAACCGGCGCCGCAGCCGCCACCCCATCGGGTCGGCCGGGCCGGCCTGGTAGAACGCCCGCGACACCGGTGCCCGCCAGTCCAGCACGAGCGGCCGTCCCTCGGGGCCGTCGTGCACGTGCCGCCGCCCGACGTAGATGACCGGAGGGATATCGGCGTCGGCGTCCCCGGAGCCGTCCCCCGCGCCGTCCGCGCCGGCGTCGCGGTCCATCCGGCCGAAGAACAGCGGCGTGTCCGGGTGGTCGGCGAGCGCCGCGACCCGCTGGTCCAGCAGCGACTCCAGGAACTGCTTCGACACCCAGTCGGCCGCGACGTCTGCGGACAGCCCCTCCGCGTGCTCGCGCATCCGGCGCAGCGCGGCGTGGGAGGCGGCCAGGTGAGCGCGCTCGGCGGTGAGGATCGACGGCTCGGCGGGCATGGGCGCGGACCTCCTGAGGCGGAAGGGGGCTAGGGGAAACCCACCACCTTACCGGCTCAAGGGAGGCGCGGCAGGGCCTTGTCGTGCAGCCAGGCGTCGAAGAACCCGTCGAGGGACCGTCCGGCGACGTGGGAGGCGAGCGCGGTGAACGCGGCCGTGGTGACGGAGCCGTGCCGGTACCCGGCCGTCCACGACCGCAGCGTCCGGAAGAACACGTCGTCGCCGACGGTGCGCCGGAGCGCGTGCAGGGTCAGCGCCCCGCGCTTGTAGACGCGGTCGTCGAAGATGTGCCGCGGGCCGGGGTCGGCCAGGACGAGGTCCTGCGGCTGCGCGGCGAGGCGGTGGTGCCAGCGCGCGGCGTGCGCGGCGGCGGGATCGCCGCCGGACGCCTCCGACCACAGCCACTCGGCGTGGCTCGCGAACCCCTCGTGCAGCCAGATGTCCCGCCAGTCCGCCAGCGTCAGGCTGTTGCCGAACCACTGGTGGGCCAGTTCGTGCGCGACGAGCCGCTCGCTCCCCCGCGCGCCGTCCACGTGGTTGATCCCGAAGATCGACATTCCCTGGGCCTCGACGGGGATCTCCAGCTCGTCGTCGGCGACGACGACCGTGTAGGAGGGGAACGGGTAGGGGCCGAAACGTTCGGTGAACGCGGCGACCATCGCGCCCTGGCGGGCGAAGTCGTGCCGGACGCGGCGCTCCGCCGCGGAGGGGTAGAAGACGTGCTGGGGCAGCGGCCCCTCCAGCTCCAGGAACTGGTAGCGGCCGACCTGCACGCTGGCGAGGTAGGTCGCCATCGGCTCGTCCTGCTCGTACACCCAGGTGGTGTTCGCGCCGACCCGCCGCCGGCCGGTGAGCCGCCCGTTGGCGACCGCCTCGTACGCCGACGCGGTGGTCACCGCGATCCGGTAGCGGGCCTTGTGGTCCGGGCGGTCGTTGCAGGGGAACCACGACGGCGCGCCGGTCGGCTGCCCGGCGACGATCGAGCCGTCGCTGAGCTGCTCCCAGCCGAGGCCGCCCCAGTGACTGGACAGCGGGGACGGGTTGCCGGTGTAGCGGACCTCGACGGTGAACGCGGCGCCCGCGGCGACCGGCCGCGCCGGGGTGAGGTGCAGCTTGCCGCGCCGGTGCCGGAACCGCGCCGGCCGGCCGTCCACCAGCACCCGGCCGATCCGGAACGTTCCGAAGTCCAGTTCGAGCCGGTCGAGCCGGGTGCGGGCCGACGCCGACAGCCGTGCCGTGCCGGCGAGCCGGTTCGGGCCCACCCGGTAGTCCAGCTCGAGGTCGTAGTGGCCGACGCGGTAACCGTCGTGGCCGTGGTCGGGGAAGTAGGAGGCCTCCCCGCGCCCAGCGAGCGCTCTCATGCCGTGTCCACCGACGGTCGGGTCCTCCGGGTCACTCGTCGCTGTCGGGGGTCCAGGCCGCGATCGGGTTGCCGAGCCACCGGGTGCGGGCGGGCAGCTGCTCGCCGCGCATCACGAGGGACGCGGGTCCGACCGTGGCGTTCGCCCCGACCGACGCCGCGGGCAGGACCACTCCGTTGGAGCCTAGCGTCGCACCGCGCTCCAGCACGACCGCGTCGACCCTCATGATCCGGTCGTGGAACAGGTGGGTCTGCAGGACGCATCCCTGGTTCACGCACGCGCCGTCGCCGAGCCGGACGAGATCGGCCTCCGGCAGCCAGTAGGTGGCGCACCACACCCCGCGGCCGATGCGCGCGCCGAGCGAGCGCAGCCACAGGTTGAGCGGCGCGGTGCCGAGCCACGGCTCGGCGAACCAGGGCGCGGCGAGCACCTCGACGAAGTTGTCGGCCAGCTCGTTGCGCCACACGAAGGAGCTCCACAGCTCCCGCTCGCCCTCGCCGATCCGGCCGACGAGCGCCCACTTGGCGGCGGTCGCGGCCGCGGCGGCGAGCACCCCCGCGGCGGCGACGACGACGCCCGACAGCAGCACGGCGGCGACCCACCCGGGGCCGGCGGCCAGCCGCTCGAGCGCGGCGGCCGACAGCACGCCGACGGCGACCGTGAGCATCGCGGGGACGATCCGGAACGCCTCGACCGCCGCCCGCGCCGCCTTGAGCCGGCGCGGCGGCCGGTAGGTGCGGGACTGGTCGGCGGTGTCGGCGGTGCGGCGCAGCCGCACCGGCGGCATGCCGAGGTAGGACGCGCCGGCCTTGGCCTTCTTCGGCGCGGCGGACAGCACGCCGATCAGGCCGCCCTTGGGGACCTTGCGGCCGGGCCCGGTCATCCCGGAGTTGCCGAGGAAGGCGCGCTTGCCGATGCGGGCCCGCGCGATCCGCATCCGGCCGCCGCCGAGCTCGTAGGGGGTGACCATGGTGTCGTCGGCGAGGAACGCCCCGTCGGCGACGGAGGTCATCGCGGGCAGCGCGAGGACGGTGGAGGCCTCCACGTCCCGGCCGACCTTCATGCCCAGGGCGCGCAGCCAGGCCGGGGTGAGGATGCTGGCGTACAGCGGGAACAGCCACACCCGCGCCGTCCCCATCAGCCGGCTCGCCGCCCACGCCTGCCACGCCTGGCGTCCGTGCACCGGGTGCTCGCCCTCGCGCAGCCCGGCGCCGAGGAGCCGGACGGCGGCGAGCGTCGCGGCGGCGAACGCCGCCATGCCCGCCAGCGTGGCGGCGGGCACGCCGAGCAGCGCGGCCTGCAGCGCGCCGCCGAGCGTGGTGGTGCCGCGCATGAAGAGGCACAGCACGGCGAGGCCGGGCAGGACGGCGGTGAAGGGGAACAGGCCGAGCAGGACCGCCGACGCCCCGTAGGCCATCGACCAGCGGCGCGACCGCGGCGGCCGGGCGGAGTCGGCGGACCGGCGGACCTTGCCCCGGCGGGCGGCGGGCGCGCCCGCCCAG
>NZ_CAACVB010000235.1 GCF_900659635.1 Actinomadura roseirufa
CCTTCGTGCTCTTGGTCGACTCGAAGGATCACGAGGTGGCCGTCCTCATGTCACGGTGACACGCCCACACAGGCCAAAACCCGGCAGAAGGTCACACAGACCCCATACACCACTTCCGTGGACGCTAACTGGCGCGCCGCCGACTTCCGCTGGGACGGCCCCTTGGCAAGTTGCGCCCGCGCCCCAGGCGGAGTCCTCCGGCCCGGCCCGGGCCGTGGTGAACGCGAGGCAGAAGAGCGCGGCCAGCGCGAGGACCGCGGCGGGGCGAACCTAACCCGGCCGGCGCGGGGGCGCGGCTCTTCACCGGCGGGCGTTCTCCCGGTCGTACTCCGCCTGGGCGGCGGCCACCGTCGCGGAATGGCGTCCGGCCCAGCCGGAAAGGGCCAGCAACGCCGCGCGGAGTTCGTGGCCGCTGGGCGAGAGCGTGTATTCGACTTTCGGTGGCACCGTGGGGTGGACGGTGCGGACGAGCAGGCCGTCGCGCTCCAGCCCGCGCAGTTTCAGGGTGAGCATGCGGCGGCTGATCCCGGTGATCGCGCGTTCCAGCTCGGTGAAGCGCACCGGGCGTTCTCCCAGCGCCATCAGGATCCCGATGCCCCATTTACCGGCGACGCGGTCCAGAACCGCCGCGACCGGGCACGCCTGGCCGACCCGGTCCGTCACATCGCTGTAACGCTGGTACATGAAAATGCCTTCTTCCGTCCGGTCGCCGAGGCGCCGACCATGGAGCCGATGTCCCCGCACAACCACCGGAAAGGCCCTCGCATGCCCCTGAACGACGAACCGGCGATCCGCCGGCTCACCGACCGCGCCGAGATCCTGGACGTGGTCGGCGGCTACGCCACCGCCCTCGACACGAAGGACTGGACGGCCCTGGCGTCCCTGTTCACCGAGGACGCGACCTGGGAGTACACCGGCGGCGGCGAGCGGCTGACCGGCCCGGAGGCGATCGTCGCGCGGATCGCGGCGGCGTTGCGTCCCCTGGCGGTCACCCAGCACCTCTTCGGCAACCACACGGTGCGGGTGGACGGCGACGAGGCCGAGCACGCGTGCTACGTCCAGGCCCAGCACGTGGCCAAGGACGGCCGCAAGTACCTCGGCGCGGGACGGTACGCCGACCGCCTGCACCGCACGGCCGACGGCTGGCGGTTCACCCACCGCTCCTTGACCAGCATGTGGAGCGACGGCGATACCGCCGTGGTCCTGGGCTGAGCGCCGCGCCAGAGAGAGCAAGGCACCGGAAAGAGGAAGGCCCCGCCGCGCGTGGGCGGGGCCTTCCGGGAGGTGCTACTTCGTGAGGGGAAGGGTCAGGCTGCTGCCGGACAAGTCGACATTGACCTTGGTGCCCGCCGGGTAGCGGAGCGTGTAGGCGTGGTCGGTGGCCAGGAGCAGCAGGCCGATCCGGTGGCCGGGCTTGAAGACGTAGTCGTACGGCTGCAGCGGCCAGCTGAACGTGTAGTCCTTACCGGCCTTGATGGGCTCGGTGACGGAGATGGAGTTGCGGTTGCGGACGTCCATCCAGCCACGGGTCACGATCTTGAAGGGGGTGACCGCGGTGGTGTACTTGCGGACGGTGCGGCAGCCCTCGTTGCCGGGGATGGAGTCGCCGTAGCACCACTTCTGGGTCGGCACCACCGGGCTGAAGCCGGAGATGCGCTCGTCGGTGCCGTAGTCGACCAGGAGGGCCGACAGGTACGGGGACTTGCCGTCGATGGACGCGCGGACCTTGATCTTCGCGGTGCCGCTGAGCTTGGTGGCCTTGTCCAGCTTCGGCGTGAGGTACACCAGGCGGTTGGGGTCGGGCTTGTCCTCGTTGGCGGCGAGGTCCTCGGCCTTGCGGGACGGGTCGTCCACGAGGCTGTCGGTGCCTTCGCCGCGCTTGCCGAGGGCTCCGGTCGACAGGCCGAGCTCCACCGGGCGGGCGGACGCGTCAGGCCAGTCCTGGTGCGTCTCCCACTGGCCGGGGGTGCGCTCCAGGTCCACCTTGGGCTGGCGGGTGATGTCGTTGGGCACGCTGTAGAGCTCGTGGGCGAACCAGAGGTTCAGGGCTTCGAGCCAGGCTCCCTGACGGACGTCCAGGGGCTCGTCGTGGGCCGCCTGGTGGATCCACAGCTTGCGGGCGACGCCGGCCTTCTTCAGGCCCTCCCAGAGCTGGGACATCTGGATCGGCTTGACGTTCCAGTCGGCGAGGCCGCTCGCCACGAAGACGCTGGCCTTCCAGTTCGGTGCCGTCTTGGCGAAGTTCCGCTCGTCCCAGGTGCGGTTGTAGTCGCCGGTGACACGGTCCATCCGCTTCTCAAGCTGGCGGATGACCGACTCGCACACCTGGGGGTTCTTGCGGGAGAGGACGGCCTTGGCGTGCAGGTCGAGGTCCTCGCCCTCCCAGCCGTCGGGGGCGACCACGCCGCCGTTGGCGCGGTACTCGTCGTACCAGTTCGAGACGCCGGAGATGGACACGACGGTCTTCAGGCCCTTGACGCCGGTCGCGGCGGCGGCGAGCGGCAGGGTGCCGTCGTAGGACTTGCCGGCCATGGCGACGTTGCCGGTCGACCAGCCCGCGGTGACCTTCTTGCCCTCGGCGTCGTAGGCGGTGGCGCGCCCGGTGAGCCACTGGACGACGGACTTCATCCCGTTGGCCTCGTTGCGGCCGACGGCGGTCGGGCAGCCGTCGGAGTCACCGGTGCCGAGGGTGTCGGCGGAGAGGACGGCGTAGCCGCGCGACACGAAGTAATTGTCGTAGTAGGGGAAGGCGTAGTTCGCCTGGCCGGGCGGGGCGGTCGGGACGGGCCACGGGGCCAGCCGCGGGTAGTCGGTGACGTCCGCCGGGTGGTAGGGCGGGTCCTGGAGCCCGGCGTAGTAGGGGCTGCCCTCGATGATGGAGGCGACCTTGAGGTCGCCGTTCGTCTCCTTGGGGCGGGTGATGAACACCGAGACGCGGTCGCGCTTGCCGTCCCCGTCGCTGTCCACGCCCGTCTCGACGAACACCTTCTCGCGGATGGCGTCCTTGTAGGAGAACGTCGGCTGGGTCTTGCCGTCCTTGACGACGACGTGGGGACGCTCCGTGTCGGCGTTCGCGGGCATGACACCGGCCACCAGACCGGTCAGACCCACCACCGCGGCTACGGGCAGTAGTCGTGAGAGTAGCAACGTTGCTCCTCGAAGCTGAGTGAAACGCGATCAGCTTCCCAGGCCACGCATAAGCCACGTCAACGGTAATTCTTAACAAACAGATCTGTTCATGCGATCCGGTCGATCACCAACGGTAGCAGCGCGGGAACGCCACTCTCCGTGATCGTGTACGCGCCGTCCAGCGCCTCCAGAGCGCGGTCGAACCGTGACGCGTCGTCGGCGTGCAGGGTCAGCAGCGGCTGCCCGGCCCGGACCCGGTCGCCCGGCCGGACGTGGCAGACGACGCCCGCGCCGGCGGAGACGGGGTCCTCCTTGCGGGCCCTGCCCGCGCCGAGCCGCCAGGCCGCCACGCCCACGCCGTAGGCGTCGAGGGTCGTCAGCACGCCGGAGGACGGCGCGGTGACCTCGTGCGTCTCGGCGGCGCGGGGCAGCGGCGCGTCCGGGTCACCGCCCTGCGCGGAGATCATCCGGCGCCAGACGTCGAGCGCGGAGCCGTCCTTGAGCGCGTCGGCCGGATCCGTGCCGGTGACGCCCGCGGCGGCGAGCATCTCGCGGGCGAGCGTCACGGTCAGCTCGACCACGTCGGCCGGGCCGCCACCGGACAGCACCTCGACCGACTCGGCCACCTCCAGGGCGTTGCCGACCGCGTGGCCGAGCGGGCGGTCCATCGCGGTGAGCAGCGCCACGGTCCGCAGCCCGTGGTCGGCGCCGATCGCGACCATGGTCTCGGCCAGCTCGCGGGCGTCGGCCGCCGTCTTCATGAACGCGCCCGAGCCGACCTTCACGTCCAGGACGAGCGCGCCGGTGCCCTCCGCGATCTTCTTGGACATGATCGAGGACGCGATCAGCGGGATCGACTCCACGGTCCCCGTGACGTCCCGCAACGCGTACAGCCTGCGGTCGGCCGGGGCCAGCCCGCCGCCCGCCGCGCAGACGACCGCGCCGTTCGCGGCGAGCACGTCCAGCATCTCGGCGGACGACAGCGACGCCCGCCAGCCGGGGATGGACTCCAGCTTGTCCAGCGTGCCGCCGGTGTGCCCGAGGCCGCGGCCCGACAGCTGCGGGACGGCGGCGCCGCACGCGGCCACCAGCGGCGCCAGCGGCAGCGTGATCTTGTCGCCGACGCCGCCGGTGGAGTGCTTGTCGGTGGTCGGCCGGTCCAGCGCCGACCAGTCCATCCGCTCGCCCGAACGGATCATCGCGTCGGTCCAGCGGGCGACCTCGGGGCGCGACATCCCGTTCAGCAGGATCGCCATCGCGAGGGCGGACATCTGCTCCTCGGCGATCGCGCCGCGCGTGTAGGCGTCGACCACCCAGTCGATCTGCGCGGGGGTCAGCGTCCCGCCGTCGCGTTTGGCGCGGATGACGTCGATGGCGTCCACGGGGTCCTCTCAGGCTCGTTCGATCAGGTCATCGGGGCCGAACGCGTCCGGCAGCACGTCCGACATCGGCCGGACGCCGCGGACGGTCTCCAGCAGCATCGCCGCGCCGCCGTGCTCCCACAGCAGCTGGCGGCACCGGCCGCACGGCATCAGCGGGTTCCCGTGCCGGTCGACCACCGCCAGGGCCAGCAGCCGCGGGCGCGCGGACTTGCCGGGCCCGTGCAGCGCGGACACCACCGCGCACTCGGCGCACAGGGCGAGCCCGTACGAGGCGTTCTCCACGTTGCAGCCGGTGATCACCCGGCCGTCGTCCACCAGGGCGGCGGCGCCGACGGGGAAGCCGGAGTAGGGCGCGTAGGCCCGCTCCATCGCCTCCCGCGCGGCGGCGCGCAGGGCCGGCCAGTCGATGTCGGTCATGCGTCCATGATCTAACGCGCCTCGCCCCGGCGGTACCGGACGCCGTCGGCGGCGGGCATGCGGAGCCGCTGGCTCGCCAGCGTCAGCACCAGCAGCGTCGTCAGGTGCGGGGCGAAGGACACCAGCTCGCCCGGGACGGCGTCGCTCAGCAGGAACCAGGCGAGCAGGCCCGCGGCCGACACCGCCGCCAGCGCGGCGCCGAGGTAGGCGTCGCGGACCTCGCGGCGGCCGAGGTCGGTGACGATCCGCGGCCGCAGCCGGCCGCCGCGCACCGCCTGCCGGCCCGCCACCGCGACCAGCAGGACGGCCACGAACAGCAGCAGCGCGTGCACCGACTGGCCGCCGCCGCGCACGTTCATCGCGTCGGTGTAGCCGAACAGCAGCGAGCCCGCGGCCAGGCCGCCGGGCCGCCAGTTACCGAAGATCATCGCGGCCAGGCCGATGAAGCCGCGGCCGCCGGTCTGGCCGTCCTGGTAGAGCGGCGCGGCCACGGTGACCAGGAACGCGCCCGCGAGGCCGGAGAACCCGCCGGAGATGATCACGGCCGCGTACTTCATCCGGTAGACGGGCACGCCGAGCGACTCGGCCGCGTACGGGTCCTCGCCGCAGGAGCGGATCCGCAGCCCGAACGGCGTCCGCCACAGGACGAAGAAGCTCGCCGGGACCAGCAGCAGCGCCACCAGCGTCAGCAGCGACATCCCGGCGGTCAGGCCGCGCAGCACGCCCGCCACGTCCGAGACGAGGAACCAGTGGTGGCGCTCCAGCGTGCCGAGCCAGTCGGGGCTCGTCCAGCCGCCGATCTCGCCGCCGGACAGCACCGGCAGCGTCAGCGTCGTGATCGAGTCGATCGGCGGGGACTGCCGGGGGCCGCCGCCGAGCGCCTTCGCGTGCCCGGTGTTGAAGATCAGCCCGGCGAGGAACTGGGTGAGCCCGAGCCCGAGGATGTTGATCGCGACACCGGAGACGATGTGGTCGACCCCGAACGTGACGGTCGCGACGGCGTGCAGCAGCCCGCCGAGCGCGCCGCCGAGGACGCCGAACAGCACGCCGATCCACGGGCCCCACTGGTAGCCGGCCCACGCGCCGGTCCAGGTGCCGAGGATCATCATGCCCTCGAGCCCGATGTTGATCACGCCGGAGCGCTCCGACCACAGCCCGCCGAGCCCGGCCAGGAAGATGGGCACGGCCAGCCGCAGCGCGGCGCCGACCGTCCCGCTGGAGGTCACGTCGTCGGCGTCGTCGATCAGCCGGACGAGCGACAGCAGCACCAGCAGCGCGGCGGCGATCAGCAGCAGGTGCGGCACGCGCAGCGCCCGCCCGCCGGTCGCGGCGGGCGTCGCGGCCGCCGTCTCGGTCGCCGTCATGACGCGCTCCCCGCGGCCCCGCGGGCCAGGTCGTGGCCGGTGGCCAGCTCGTCGGCCACGGCCCGCTGCTGCAGCCGGATCTCCCAGCGCCGGACCAGTTCGTAGACGATGACGACGGTCAGCACGACCACGCCCTGCATCACCCCGACGATCTCCTTGGGCACGTCGACCTCCTGGAGCACGTCGGAGGTCTGGTCGAGGAACGCGAACAGCAGCGCGGCCAGCGCGATCCCCACCGGATGGTTGCGGCCGAGCAGCGCGACCGTGATGCCGGTGAAGCCGAGGCCCGCCGGGAAGTTCAGCGAGTACTCGTAGGACGCGCCGAGCAGCTCGGGCATCCCGATGAGGCCCGCCACCGCGCCGGACGCCACCATCGTGATGACGATCATGCGCTTGGCGCTGACGCCGCTGGCCTGCGCGGCCGTCGGAGACAGCCCGGACACCTTCAGGTCGAAGCCGAACCGGGTGTGGTTGACGACCACCCAGAACACGACGCCGACGACGATCGCGAGCGGCAGCAGCCCGTACACCCGGCCGGGCAGGTCGAGGCCGAGCGAGGACAGGAACCCGTTCAGCGACCCGACCCGCCCGTCGCCGGGGATCCGCGGCGTCGCGACGTTGTTGCTGCCCGGCCTGACCTCCGCCAGCCGGTCGTCGTTCAGCAGATAGGCGATCAGCCCGGTCGCGATCGCGTTCAGCATGATCGTGGACAGCACCTCGCTGACCCCGCGGGTCACCTTGAGCACGCCCGCGATCGCGGCCCACAGCCCGCCGATCAGCATCGCCGCCACGATCACCAGCAGCTGGCCGAACGGCGCGGGCAGCGTCAGCGCGCCGCCGAGCGCCGCCGACAGCATCGCGGCGAGCCGGTACTGGCCGTCCACGCCGATGTTCAGCAGCGCCATCCGGAAGCCGATCGCGACCGCGACCGCCGACAGGTAGTAGCGGGTGGCCCGGTTGACGATGTCGACGATCGAGTTGTCGGTGGTGCCGTAGTCGATCATGCTCTGGATCGAGCTGGCCGGGTCCGCGCCGGTGACGCGCAGCAGGATCATCGTGATGCCGAGCGAGATCACCAGCGCCAGCAGCGGCGCGCCGATCCTCAGCCCGAGCCCGCGCGGCCCGAGCCCCTGCAGCACGGCCTTCCACGCGGGAACCGTCTCCGCCCCCGGCGCGCCCGCGCCGGCGTCCGCCGCGGGACCGGAGCCCTTCGCTCCCGGCTCAGGCCGACTCTCGTCAGGCTTGCCCAGGTCCGGTTGGCTCGCGTCCGGATTGGCCGGGTCCGGCTTGGCCGGCTCGGGGGTGCCGGGGGGACGGGCGGCGGCGGGGTCCGGGGGGCCGGTGGGGTCGTCGGGCCGGCTCATGGCGCGTCTCCGGCGCCGGTCATCGCGGAGCCCAGCTCCTCCGGGGTGACGGTCCGCGGATCGACCTCCGCGACCAGGCGGCCCCGCAGGATCACGTGCAGGGTGTCGGACATTCCGATGAGTTCCTCAAGGTCGGCGCTGATCAGCAGGACGGCGAGCCCGTCCGCGCGGGCCCGCCGCAGGTGGTCCCAGATGGCGGCCTGGGCGCCGACGTCGATGCCGCGGGTCGGGTGCGCGGCGATCAGCAGCCGCGGCTCGCCGGACATCTCCCGGCCGACGATGAGCTTCTGCTGGTTGCCGCCCGACAGCGCGGCGGCGGGCACCTCGATGCCGGGGGTCCGCACGTCGTACTCGCGGACGATCCGGGTCGTGTCGCGGCGGGCGCCGCGCCGGTCCACCCACGGGCCGCGGACGTTCGGCCGCCGCGTCTGGTGGCCCAGCATCCGGTTCTCCCAGAGCGTCCCCTCCAGGACGAGCCCGTGCCGGTGCCGGTCCTCGGGGATGTAGGCGATGCCCGCCTCGCGGCGCCGCCGGGTCGGCCAGTGGGTGACGTCGTCGCCGCCGAAGGCGACGGTCCCGGCGTCCGCGTGCCGGATGCCCATGATCGTCTCGATCAGCTCGCTCTGCCCGTTGCCCTCCACCCCGGCCAGCCCGACGATCTCGCCGCGGTGGATGCGCAGCGAGACGTCGTCCACGACCGGACGGCCCCCGGACGCGAGCACCGTCAGCCCGGCGAGCTCCAGCCGGACGTCCGCGGTCACGGTGGACTCGCGCAGCTCCGGGGTGGGCAGCTCCGAGCCGACCATCAGCTCGGCCAGCCGCCGCGAGGTGACCTCCGCCGGGTCGAGCCGCGTCGCGACCGTCGTGCCGCGCCGGATCACCGAGATGCTGTCGGCGACCGACAGCACCTCGTCCAGCTTGTGCGAGATGAACAGCACCGTCAGGCCCTCGGCGCGCAGGTGGCGCAGGTTGCCGAACAGCTCCTCGACCTCCTGCGGGACGAGCACCGCGGTCGGCTCGTCCAGGATCAGCACGCGGGCGCCCCGGTACAGCACCTTGAGGATCTCCACGCGCTGCCGCTCGCCGACGCCGAGCGTCTCCACGAGCACGTCGGGATCGACGCGCAGCCCGTACGCCGCCGACATCTCCGTGATCTTCGCGCGGGCGGCGGCGAAGTCGATGCGGCCGCGGCGCAGGCCCCGGCCGCGCGGCTCGGCGCCGAGGATCACGTTCTCCAGCACGGTGAGGTTGTCGGCCAGCTTGAAGTGCTGGTGCACCATGCCGACGCCGCGGGCGATGGCGTCCGCGGGGTTGCGGAACGCGACCTGCTCGCCGTCGATCTCGATGGTGCCCTCGTCCGGCCGCTGCATCCCGTAAAGGATCTTCATCAGCGTGGACTTGCCCGCGCCGTTCTCCCCGCACAGCGCGTGCACCTCGCCGCGCTCGATGGTCAGGTCGATGTCGCGGTTGGCCACCACCCCGGGGAACCGCTTGGTGATCGATGTCAGCCGCACGGCCGGCACCTGGTCGGGCACGAGCGCCCCCTCCTGCCTCGCACGTCGTTGGACCCGCGGGCGCGCGGACCGGGCGGCCCCGCCGGGGGCGCCCGGTGCGCGCTCGCGCCGCCGCGGGGACCGGCCCCGCGGCCCGGCGTCAGGGCTTGGTCGGAACGGTGATCTTGCCGGCGACGATCTCGGCCTTCAGCTCGTCCAGCTTGGCCTTGATGTCGTCGACCTTCCCGCCGGTCGCCGCGTAGCCGACGCCGTCGTTGGTCAGGTCGTAGCGCTTCGTCCCGGGCTGGAAGGTGTTCTTGGCGACGCTCTCCACGAAGTCGTACACCGCGAGGTCGACGTGCTTGATCATGGAGGTGAGGATGAACTCCTTGGCCTCCGCGACCGCGGGCTGGTTGTACTGGTCGGAGTCGACGCCGATGGCCCACTTCTTGGCCGCGCCGACGGTCTTGATGACGCCGATCCCGGCGCCGCCCGCGGCGTGGTAGATCACGTCGGCGCCCGCGTCGAGCTGGCCCTTGGCGGCCTCGTTGCCGAGCGCGGGGTTCTTGAACCCGTCGAAGTTCGGCGGCTGCGTCAGGTACTTGGCGGGCAGCACCTTGATGCCCGGCTTGGCCTTCTTCGCGCCCGCCTCGTACCCGGCCTGGAACTTGGTGATCAGCGGCACGTTGACGCCGCCGATGAACCCGATCGTGCCGGACTTGGACTTCAGGGCGGCGGCGGCGCCGACGAGGTAGGAGCCCTGCTCCTCGGCGAAGCACGCGCCCCTGACGTTCGGGCCCTCGACCTTGCACTGGTCGGCGTCCACGACGAGGAACCGGGTCTTCGGGAAGTCCTTCGCGACCTTGATCAGCGAGGCGGTGTAGGCGAAGCCGACGCCGACGACGGGGTTGTAGCCCTTGTTGGCCAGCAGCCGCAGCCGGGACTCCTTGTCGGAGTCGGGCTCGTCGGGCTTGGCGGAGATCTCCTCGGTGGTGACGTTGAGGTCCTTCTTCGCCCGGTCCAGGCCGGCCGCGGCGGAGTCGTTGAACGACTGGTCACCGCGGCCGCCGATGTCGAACGCGAGGCCGATCTTCAGGGTCTTCTTGCCGTCCCCGGAGTCGTCGCCGCCGGCCTTCTTGCCACCGCACCCGGAAGCGCTGAGCGTCAGCGCCGCACCCGTCACGGTGACGAGCGAAACCTTCAGTCCACGGCGCAACGTTGCGCTCCTTCCGTTCCCCACCCACGGTCGGCGGCCGCCCGGCCACCGAAATCGATCGGACGCTACATCGCGGTGGGACGGAAACTCCCAGGTTGCACGGTTTCGCAATAGCTCCGTTACCAATAAGTACGCATAACGCCACAGGTCAGCGTGCTTACCATCCGAAGCGGGAGCATTCCTCAGGGGAGTTCTCGGGGGCGGGGGGCCGGCGTCATTCCAAGCCCGGCCCAGGGGACTCGCCCGGCGGCTCGCCCCCTGACCGTGCTCGGCAGAGCACCACGTGAAGCCGGCCCTAGGCCAGGGCGGCGCCCTCCACGGACTCGGCGGCGCCGGGGCGGCCGCCCTCCCACAGCGCGGTCAGCGCGGTCGCGGCGAGCACCCGCACGCCGACCGCGATGCAGTCCTCGTCGACGTCGAAGTCGCCCCGGTGCAGGTCGTACTCGCCGGGCGAACCCGGCTTGCGCACCCCGAGCCGCGCCAGCGCGCCCGGGATCGACTCCAGGTACCAGCCGAAGTCCTCGCCGCCGAGACTCTGCGGAGTGGGGACCACTCCCTCCTCGTCGATCACCTGCGCGGCCGCGTCGCGGAACATCTGCACGCTGGTCGCCTCGTTGACGGTCGGCGGGACGCCGCGCACGTACTCCAGCGACGCCTCGACGTCGTAGGCCGCGGCCACCGACTGAAGCAGCGCCTTCATCATCTCCGGCGCCCGGTGCCACGCCTCGTCGTCCAGGCAGCGGACCGTCCCCTCGGCGATCCCGTCGTCGGGGATCGCGTTGGCGACCGAGCCCGCCGACACCCGGCCCCACACCAGCGACAGGCTGGAGCGCGGGTCGACCCGGCGCGACAGCGCCGAGGGCAGCTCGGTGACGATCTTGGCGAGCGCGTACACCAGGTCGGCGGTCAGGTGCGGCCGCGCGGTGTGCCCGCCGGGACCGGTCACCTTCACATAGACCTTGTCGCAGGCCGCGGTGATCGGCCCGGTGCGCAGGCCGAGCTGGCCGACCTCGATGCGCGGGTCGCAGTGCAGCGCGAACGCGCGGTCCACGCCCGCGATGCCGCCGGCCGCCATCACGTCCAGCGCCCCGCCCGGGGTCTCCTCGGCGGGCTGGAACAGCAGCCGGACGCGGCCGGGCAGCAGCCCCGCCGCCGCCTGCTGGGCCAGGAACAGCCCGGCGCCCAGCACCATCGTGGTGTGGACGTCGTGCCCGCAGGCGTGCGCGACGCCCGGCACCGTCGACCGGTACGGCACGCCCTCCTTCTCGTCCTGCAGCGGCAGCGCGTCGATGTCGGCGCGCAGCGCGACGGTCGTGCCGTCCTCGGGGCCGATGTCGCAGAACAGGCCCGTGCCCTTCGGGAGGATCCGCGGCTCCAGGCCCGCCTCGCGCAGCCGCGCGGCGATCCGCTCGGTGGTGCGGTGCTCGGCGTAGCCCAGCTCGGGGTGCATGTGCAGGTCGCGCCGGAACGCGACGAGGGCGTCCTCGTGGCGGGTCAGGAACGCCTCCAGCTGCGGCTGGAGCGCCGCGCCGCCGAGGACGGCCGCGGCCCCGCCCGCCCCGGCCGGGGTGAGCGGCGCCCGGCCGGAC
>NZ_CAACVB010000236.1 GCF_900659635.1 Actinomadura roseirufa
CAACCCGTCTACCAGGAGCTTCGCTACGTCATGAGCCGAACTGGCAACCTGCGATCACGCTGTGATCAGAAGGCATCCACCAAGGATGAAAAAGCTTCACTGGATGCCGCTCACCAGCAACTCGGCGGGCCGATCGTCGTCGTGTGGGACAACCTCAACACCCACCGCTCGGTCCGAATGCGCCGCTACCTGGCCGCCCGGGACTGGCTCATCGTCTTCTACCTGCCGCCCCACGCTCCTGAACTCAACCCCGTCGAGGGCGTGTGGTCACACCTGAAACGGTCCCTGGCCAACCTCACCAAACACACCATCGACCAGCTCATGCAGCTGATCAAGACCCGCCTGAAACGCATCCAGCATCGGCCCGCACTGCTCAACAGCCTCCTCGCCCACACCCACCTGCAAAGCAGTAACCCCAGCTATTGAAGCTCTCTAGCGGATGACGATTCTCTCCGTTCCTATGTCAGATGGGTCCAGTCCAATATCGCATTCTGGCGAGAAGATTATCGGGGTGCGGCCGAGATCGCGCAAGCCGGACAGTCGGTCGCTCATAGCGGCACCGCGATGCTTCGGCTGGCCAGTCAAGAAGCGCGTTCGTGGGCCGCGGCCGGCGACGCGCGATTCTCCGGAGCGATGGCCGCGGCTCTGGACGCGCGTGATCGTGTGGTTGAGGATGAAGCTGAGATCGGCGTTTTTCGCTTCAGTCCTGGGAAAGCCGCATACTACGCAAGCGAAGCCTATTGTGAAGTGGGTGCTGCCGAGGACGGGCTCCGTCGATCTGAGCATCTCGCCCAGGCTCGTCAGCAGGCGAGCGAGGCCCTTGGGCTTCTGAGCGCTGATCCCTGCGAGCAGGGAAGCGAACTTCGCGCTGCTGCCGTTTCCGACCTGGCCGCGGCTTATCTGGCCGACGGGCAGCTGGATGGCTTCCTTGAGCAGCTTGACGAGGTACTGCGTCTGCCGCCTGAGCATCGAACGGTACCGGTGATCCGTCGTGTCGATCGCATAGCCGGCCAGTTGGAGGCCAACCCCAGCACGGCCGTCGGCGAGGACGTTCGGGATCGCATCGCACTGTTCAGTGCGCATCCAGCCATCGCCCCTGAACTCCCGGCCGCAGACGTATAGGGTCGGCCTCGGAGGTTGACATGGCCATACAGGTATCGGTGTGTGGTCCTCGCGACTGCACTGACGAGGATCAGCGCAACGCTCGTGAGATCGGCCGCCTTCTCGCTGAGCGAGACGCGGTGGTCATCTGTGGAGGCTACACCGGAGTAATGGCCGAGGTTGCTGCTGGTGCATCTGCCGTCGGCGGAACGGTTGTCGGTATCCTTTCGCGCTCTGACCGTGAAAACGCCAACCCGGATCTGACGATCACTATCCCGACGGGAGTCGGCGAGGCTCGAAACAACATCATCATCAACTCAGGTGATGCGGTGATCGTCATTGGCGGATCATGGGGAACCCTATCTGAACTTGCGCTCGCCATGCGTCGTGGTGGTGTGCCCGTCATACAGCTCGGCGGATGGCAGCTTCTGAAGAAGGACGGGAGTCCGGTTCCCGGTGTTCAACTGGCCAGCACTCCGCAGGAGGCCCTAGAACTTACTGGCCTGTGGACATGATCATGCCGCACAAGAATCAGCTACTGCGAGAGGTCTTGCTCGCAACCGTCAGGCCATGTGCCGGGGCGAACGAATGGTTGAGGTAACGCGTTGGGTGAGTTAGGCGAAGCCCCGTCTCGCGGCTCGGTGGCGTTCCGGCGGTTCGATGCCGAGGGTGCTCGCGCTCAGCGTGATGTCGTCTCCCGCATCCACCGTGACGCCTATGCCGACGTCATTGCCACCGGCGAGCAGTTCGCGAGCGACGAGGCTTTCATGACTCGCTTCGACGCCTACACCGCGCGGGCCGGCCTGGAGTTGGTCATTGCCTATGAGGGGCGTGATGCGGCCGCGTTGCCGATCGCGCAGGCGTGGGGATGGCCGCTCAGCCTGCGGACCGCGTGGTGGGACGGTCTGATCGAGCAGCCGGACGCGACCTTCACCGACGAGGACGGCACCCGCACCTTCGCTCTGTCGGAGATCATGGTCAGCCGCGCCTGGACCGGCCGGGGTGTTGCCCACGCCCTTCACGACGAACTCCTTGCGCCTCGCACCGAGGAGCGCGCCACCCTGCTGGTGCGACCCGACAATCCTGCCTACGCCATTTACTCCCGCTGGGGCTGGCGCAAGGCCGCGCGACTACGGCCAGGTTGGCCGGGAGCGCCACTGTTCGACGTGCTGATGCTGTCGCTGCCTCTCGGGTCAGCGCCCTCCCTCAAGGGGTGACCATGCGGGGCGGTTCAGGGGCCTGCCGCGCCCCAGCAACTCAGCGGTCATCTCCTGCGGACTGGTGGTTCCTGGAAGAGCGACCGCGTCCCCCTCGGCCTCGGCTGAGAGGAGCCCTGTGACATCCGCCGGACGCTGTTGCAGAGAACCTCGTGAGGGTGGTCGATGATGAAGTTGGCCGGGCTCGCTTCCTTCGACAAGCGTGTGGTTCGCGCGTCCCGGACACTGCTGGAGCACCAAGGGTTCGACGGCGGCTGGGGGCTGACGCTGTCGTCGGTGTCATCGATCGTGAACACCAGTGAGGTTCTGGCGGTCCTGCGTGGTGCAGGGGTAGGCGGCACGCCGGTCCGTGACGCTCTGGCCTATCTGGCGGGGGCGGTCGAGGAGCACTGCCGTCCGCGCCAGAAGGGTGGCCGCGGAGAGAACACCCGGTTTGTGTGCTTCGGCCTGAACGGGTTGCTGCACTACCCGGAGTTCTTCACCCAGCCAGAGGTCACCGACACCGCGATCTGGTGCGTTGATTGGCTGGAGCGGCACCAGATCGGGCACGGCTGGCCTGAGGTCGCCGGGATCGACGACGCCTCGTTGCACCAGACGGCCTTGGCGGTGCTGGCGCTGTCACGGCTGCGCGACACCTTGCGTGTCCTCGGCCCGGAGCTGGCGTTACCGGGTGGAGCCGACACCGGAGCCTTGGCCACTCGCGTCGAGCCGCTGATCGGTCACGGACTGGCCGGGCTGCTCTATCACCGCCGCTCCAGCGGGGCCTGGGGGTGGCGGACCTACGTCGACACTGCGCCGAGCCCGAGCAAGACCGCACTATGCCTGATGGCGGTCGCCGCCGCGAGCGGCCACCGCCCTTCCATCGAAACGGTGATCCGGGACGAGCCTCACGAGGTCGGTGGGGTGCACGGCCGGCCGAGCGCGTTGCGCCCCTCGCAGATCGTCGCCGAGGCCGGGCAGTGGCTGCTGCACAACCACTACAGGTGGGAGACCTTCGTCGAGAACGACCAGGACGTGCAGGGCACCGCCTGGGAGCACATGGCCTACGCGCTCGGAGTACAGGGTGTGCTCCGCGCCGGCGGTAACCCCTACGACCGCAGGCTTGCCTCAGCTTGGCGGTTGATGAACGAGCTCTGGGACGACGAAGCCGGCCTCTGGAACGAACCGGGTGCCTCAGGACGGCGGGCGACCATCCGAGCTGCCTATTACACCGTCACCGCCTACCAGGCAGCTCAGCAGCGTATTGCCCGCCTGAGCATGGCCGATACGAACCCCGACACCGGCGCAGACGCCGAGCTGGGAGGCGCCCCGGTCGAACTCCGCGAAGTCTCTTTCGTGGCCGCCAGCAGGCAGATCATGATGACCATTAGTGAAGCCTCGGCGACGTGCCTGGTGTCGCAGCGGCTGTTCGACCTGGCGTTCCTGCTTCACCAGACCCCGAACGGTCTGGCCGTTGCGCGGATCGCCGCAACGTTGCACATCGCGCCGTCCTCGGTGCCCAAGTACGTCCAGCGACTGAACAAAGCAGTCGCCGAGGCCTTCGGCGGAGCCGGTGTCAGGCTCGTCGTCTCCTGCCAGGTCGAGGACGGCAATGCCTCGGCCAGCGGCTACGCCCTCGCCGTCCGTTAGGCGCGTTCGCTTTTGATCGGGTAGTTGTGCAGTGCGTGTTGGGCTAGTGATCGGACCTGCTCGAAGGTTGGCAGGTCGTCCAGGTCGCCTGGGGTGAACCACTGGGCGTCGTGGACCTCATCGAGCTGGGCCCGCAACTCCTGATCCTGCGCGAGTCGGCGGACGTAGAAGAACTGGACGACCGCCGGCACGGCGAACCCCTCACGCTCCAGGTCGACGTAGAAGGGGACGGGCTCGGGAGTCGCGTTGGCGTCGGGAGGATGGATGACCGGCTGGGCGGACAACGCTTCGACCAGCAGGCCGGTCTCTTCCTTGAACTCCCGGACCGCGGTCTCGGCGAAGGTCTCGCCCGGCTCGATATGCCCGCCCGGTGGTACCCACTTGCCGAAACGGTTGTGGTGCACCAGCAGGACCCGGCCGCGTTCAACCAGATAACCCGAGCAAATGAGGACGAAGCCGCTGTCCTTGGTGACCTCGTCGTCGCGGATGAGGATCGAACGTCGAACCACGCCGCCACGATAGCCGACCGATCATGATCAACCGGCGGGTTCGGGCGCTCGGATTCCGGATGACATGTCATCGGAGCAGCACTGACAGGTCATTTGTCATGACATCGAAATGTCATCCGAGACTCGTCGGCCAGAGGCCGAGAGTGAAGGCATGGACGCAAGCGCCTTCCACAGGAGTCACGCCGTCACCGATGCTGGAACCGCCGCTCGGGCGGGATACGACGAGCGGATCTCCCGCACGTTCCAAACGGTCGTGCTTCAGCCGACGAGCCTGTGCAATCTCGACTGCGCCTACTGTTACCTGCCCGGCCGCAAGCAACGCTACGAACTGCTGCCGAAGGTGGCCGAAGCGGTCGCGGCCTCGATCGCCGAGCAAGGCAACCAGACGCCCGACAGGCCGGTCGACGTGGTCTGGCACGGCGGCGAGCCCACCGCCCTCCCCATCGCCAGGTTCCTCGAACAGCTCCAGCCGTTCGAGGTGCTGCGGGAGGCCGGGCGGGTCCGCCACGCGATCCAGACGAACGCGACCCTGATCGACCAGCGGTGGTGCGAGCTGTTCCGCGACTACAGCTTTGAGATCGGGGTCAGCATCGACGGACCGGCGGCCTCGAACATGGACCGGGTCGACCGGTCCGGCAGACCCGCCTTCCAACGGATCATGCGCGGCATTAACACCCTGCGTGACCACGACATCCCCTTCAGCGTGATCTGCGTCGTCTCTCCGCAGACGATCACCGCCGCCGGCGACCTTCTGGCGTTCTTCGAGGAGCTCGGCTGCACCCGCGTCGGGTTCAACATCGAGGAGTTCGAGGGACTCAACACCCGCGCACCCGTTGACGACCAGGCCGCCAAGGTCTTCTGGCGCGACATCTTGGACCATCAGGCCGGACGCCGCCCCGCAGCTCGGCTGCGCATCCGAGAGATCGATCAACTCGCCGCCTACCTGACCCAAACCCGTGACGGCCGGAAGGAGGAATGGACCAAGGCCAAACACGACCCGATACCCACCATCGCCTGGAACGGGGACACCGTCCTGATGTCCCCCGAACTGCTGGGCATCGATGCGCCCGAGCACCACGACTTCGTCGTCGGCAACGTGCTCGAACAGTCGCTGCCCACCATGCTGCGCCGCGCACACACCGTCGGCTACATCCGCGAACTGCTCCGCGGTCTTGACGGCTGCCAGGACGGATGCCCGTTCTGGGACTTCTGTCGCGGCGCCCACGCCGGCAACCGGTACTTCGAGCACGGCACCTTCGCCGCGACCGAGACCGCCCACTGCCGCAACACCCGGCAAGCCCTCGTCACAGCGTTCGCCACCACCATCAAGGAGTGAACACGATGCCCGTCCTACGCATGCTGGAGACCACCACCGACACTACGGTGGAGAAGTTCCTCGCCGAGGTGACCGCTGCCGCTCCCGACGTGGAGCCCGGTGGCTTCGACAACCGTCCCACCTGGGACAACTGGAACAAGCGCTAGCCCGACGTCAATCCGGACGCACCCCGACCACGGCCACGGCCAGGGTGCGTCCGAGACATCCGGAAGGGACCTGGCATGGACATCCGCCGCATCCGGGAGGCGAAGATCCTGCTGCCCTCCGACGACCCCGACCACCTCACCCCGGCCGAGCAACCACCAGCCCGCGGCGACATTATCGATCTTCGCGTCCAAGACGCCGACTGGTCACGACTCCAGGCCGAAGGACGCGCCATCTCCGGGTGCCATCTGACGAACGTGCTCCTGGCCGATACGCACGTGAGCGACACCCGGATCAGCAACACTCTGTTCGACGCCTGTGATCTCGCCTCGGCGCGCTGGGCGAGCCTCAAGGTCGACCGGTGCGTGTTCCGCGGCAGCCGCCTCATCGGCCTTCAGGCCGCCGGTATCACTCTGGCCGACGTCATCTTCGAGCACTGCCGCCTCGACTACGCGACTCTCACTGGCTTGAACGCCACCGGCTCGGTTGCCTTCGTCGACTGTACGCTCCGTGAGACCGCTGTCCTCGACTCCCACCTCAATGCCGCGGTCTTCGCTGACTGCCCGATGCCCGGCGCCCAGTTCGTCCGCACCACTATGCGTGGCGCAGACCTCCGCGGCAGCACCCTCACCACGCTCACCGGCGCGACCAGCCTGGCCGGCGCCACCATCGACGAGAGCCAGGTCCCCCAGCTCACCGAAGCCCTGCTGGCCGACCTCCAGATTCACGTCGAGCATTGACCCGCTGATCATGATCGAGGTCGGGCACTGCACCTGGGTTGGCTGGGCGTGCCCTCTCGTTTCCGCATCTGTCAGAGCAGTCGTCGGCTGAGGGTTCGAGCGGCAAATCTCGCGGCGCGCCGTCCGGTCGATGGCGATGGCGGTCATTCACGTGCAGTATGGAGCGCAAACACGCTGACTTGTAGCTATGCAGCGTTAGACGTCCTAAGAGAGGAGCGTGCATGACCGGACACTGGTGGATCCTGGAGGACGCATCTCATGGACGAACGAGGCACACCCACCGATGAGGACACCGCGCTGCTCGCTGGGGAGCTGCATGAGCGTGTTCGTGCGCTGAACTCTCTCACCAAGGGGGCGCCGGGCCTGACGCAGCCAGGCACTGCTTACACAGTTCTGGCGAACCTGGCTCAGACTGCATTCCGTCTCGCGCAGACGGCCGAGCAGGTCGACAAGTTCCTCGACGCCGAGCTCGCTGCCGGTCGGCTCGGGAATGACCGTGGCGAGGATCCGGTGCCGACGGTACTTCGGGCACATGACGCGTTGGCGCTGGCGGCGGAACATGCGCAAGACCTCGGAGAGTCCTTCCGGCGTGCTGGGGGAGCGCTTGTGTCGATTCATGCCCGGGACGTGGACGAGGACCCGAAGCTGCGAAGCGCCGTAGCCCCCGCGCCGTTTCTAGGCGCCGAGGCCGACCCCACTCCTGGGCCCGAGGTCGCGGGCACGGACTTCCCGACGCCGATCGAGGCGGCACTCCCCAAACCTGACCAGCCTGAACCGGGCACGCCGAACCGCGGAGCCAGACAGAAGCCTCCACGGCCGCGCCGCGAGATCTGATCGACCGCCGAACGGCCTGCTCAGATGTTCCGAGGCACTGATGGCCGGGCTTCGCGCGGGCCCTCCAGTCCAGAGGTTACGCGCCAGACGCAGGAGCGCGGGCGGCGGTGGTCGGTGCGCGGCTCGCGGCATGCCTTCGGCGTCGGGCGAGTGGGAGGGGGCGCGGTACTCGTCAGCTTCGAGAGCGGCGCTGCCCTCTTCGGTGCCTTTGCCCGAAGCTCGGCCTCCTGTTCGGAGGGCTGCACCGGCGCAGGGCAAGAAATGGAAATCGTGCACTTATGGCCGCCGGACCGGGCGCGGTCCGGCGAGGCGGGCGGGATCGGGCGCGATCCTGGAGGGGGAGATGAGTGGTCGATGAGGAAGCGCGAGTCTCTGCTGTCGGGCGAAGGAACCGAAGGACGCACCGGACGCCGCGACGGGGGAGGTCGGTGCGGTTCTCGCTGTCGGACGAGGAGTACGCGTTAGTTCTTGTGGCGGCGGACCGCGAGCGGCTAGCGACCGGAGCCTTTGCGGCTCAGGCGACGTTGGCCGCAGCTCGCGGTCAAGTTCGTCCGGAGCAGGTTGCGTTGCGGGAGTCCTTGGCCACGGTGATGCACGCTGCGGGGCAGGTCCATCGGATCGGCATCAACCTCAATCAGGCTGTGGCCGCGCTGCATTGCGGGGAGGTGACGCCTCGGCTTGCGTTGTATGCCGATGCTGCCGCGCGGGCCGTCCAGCGGCTGGACGACCTGGCCGACGAGCTACGTCAGCGCCTCCCCTGATTCCCCGGGGCAGGGCTGGTTGATCGGGAAGGTACTGCGCGGCAAGCGGGTGCAGGGGTTGATCCGCTACTTGTACGGGCCCGGACGGCACGGAGAACATCGCGACCCGCATATCGTGGCCGGATTCCGCAGCCCGGCCGACCTCGAACCGAGTATGACGACAGACGGGAGCCGGGACTTTCGGCGCCTGGACGGCTTGCTCACGCAGCCACTGGCTTTGCTCGGCGACCGCAACTATCACAAGCCCGTGTGGCATCTGTCGGTGCGCTCGGCGCCTGATGACCCGGTACTGACCGATCAGCAGTGGGCCGAGATCGCCGGCGAGATGATGAGCCGTACCGGACTGGCACCGGACGGAGATCTCGACGCCGTCCGATGGATCGCGGTTCGTCACGCCCACGACCATGTCCACATCGTGGCCACGCTGGCGCGCACCGACGGCACCCGTCCGGAGGTATGGAACGACGGCTACCGCGTTCGTGACGCCTGCCGCGCGGTCGAGGAGCGATACGGCCTGCGGCGGACGGCACCGGCGGACCGGACGGCGTCCCGGCGCCCCAAGCGCGGCGAGCAAGAGAAGGCTATGCGCGTGGGTCGTGACGAACCGGTCCGCAGCACGTTGCGTCGCCGCGTCGCCACCGCGGCCGCCGGAGCCCGGACTGAGGACGAGTTCTTCACGGCCCTGCGCGAGGACGGGGTGCTCGTCCGCCTGCGGTTCAGTGCACGGACCGCCGGTCAGGTCACTGGTTACGCCGTTGCCCTCCCCGATGACCTGGCTCCGTCCGGTGGTCCGATCTGGTTCGGCGGCGGCAAGTTAGCCGGCGACCTGACTCTTCCCTCACTCCGGCGGCGTTGGACTCCTCGGCCAGTGTCTCGTTCGTTGTCCGGACAGAACTTGTCCGCGCGGACGATCCGTGCCGTGCTGCGGACGACCGTCCGCCGCGTTGCGGACGAAGCCCAGACTGTGGACGACTTCCTCCGTCGGCTCGGAGAGGAGGGCTTCCTCGTCAGGTCCCGGTTCAGCCAAACCCGGCCCGACCAAGTCACCGGCTATGCCGTCGCCCTACCCGACGATCAAGGCGGAGACGAGGGAGCGGTCTGGTTCTCCGGCGGACGCCTCGCCGATGACCTGACCTTGCCTCGTCTGTGTCGGCGTTGGTCGACAACGTCTGCGGGTAAGTCAAGCTCTGCCTCGACGGATGATGGGCTCACTGCGGAGGAGCGCCAGGCGTTCTACGACGATGCGGCCCGCGCCGCTGCGTTCGCCACGGCTCAGATCCGTCGACACATGGCAACCGCTCCGCATGCTGCCCAGGACGCCTGCTGGGCGGCTTCGGACGTGCTGCACGTGGCGGCCAAGGCTACTGGAAATCGCCATCTCCGCAGGGCTGCCGACTCCTACGAGCGAGCTGCTCGTGCGCCGTGGGGCCGGATTACCAGACCCAGCCCCGCCGGGAACACGTTGCGGGGCGCGGCTCGGCTGCTGAAGCTCGCAGGAGCACACGATCGGAACACTCTGTCCATCTTGCTGCTGGTCTCTCACCTGCTCGCTCTGCTGGACACGGTCGCGAATCTTCGCCAACTTCAGCAGCGACAAGCGCAGGCCGAAGCGGCTCGTCGCGCGGCGCGACATCTCAGCCCCCTTGTGGCTGGCCCCGATCGTCATCGCGCGCCCTGGTTGGGTTCCGCGGCCGAAGTGCCTTCGTCGTTCCAGCCGGCTCAGCATGACTTCCCAGCCCCCTGGGCGCCGGCGCCCTTCGGCGGTGGCGCACCGCCGCAGCCGAGGACAACGCCTGCGCGACCTCGGACCGTGAAGCACTCGCCTCCGCGCTGAGTTCGGCGCTGCCCAGGTAGGATCCGTGGTTCTGTTCGCGTCCACCAGCAACGTTTCTCGATGAGATTCGTCGACGCCCGCTGTCGTCACCGTTGCGTGTCGATGAGATGCGGCAACACCCGCGCGGAGTTCACAGCCGAGAGCCGTGCGGCTCCTGGCCCGCGAGGAGGACCGGAAGGGCCAACAGCGGCTGGATGGCTGTTCGAAGCTGGTCCAGGAGGGATGTCCGCGGGGGTGACGCGCGCCCAGTGGGTCTGATCGCCGGGCGCGCGTCACGGCTTGGCTGCTCAGACCTGTGCCATGCCGCCGTCGGCGAAGAGTTCGACACCGGTGATGAAGCTGGAGGCGTCGCTGGAGAGGAACGCCACGGCCTTGCCCATCTCGCGGGGGTCGGCGATCCGCCCGGTCGGGTTGCCCTCGCCCATCTTCTGGACCGCGGCGGCAACCGCGCCGGCGCCCTGCGCCATGCCGAGGGCGCGCCGCAGGGACTCGGTGTCCACGGCGCCGGGGCTGAGGACGTTCATGCGGATGCCGGTGCCCTTGATGTCCTGGATCCAGGACCGGACGAAGGCGCGTACTGCGGCCTTGGCGCCGCCGTACAGGCCCATGCCGGCCGGGGGCTGGATGGAGGCGGTCGAGCCGATGATGACGACCGTGCCGCCGGGCGGTAGCAGCGGAATCGCCGGCTGGACGGTGAAAAGGACGCCCTTGGCGTTGACGTTGAAGGTCTGGTCGAACTGCTCCTCGGTGATCGCGCCGAGCGGGGCGTGCGCGCCCATGCCGGCGTTGGCCACGACCGCGTCGAGGTGCCCGTGGCGCGCGATGACCTCCTGGTAGGCCGCCTCCATGTCCGCGAGCCTGGTGACGTCGGCCATGATGCCCGAGGAGTTCGGGCCGATTGCGGCGACCGCCTGTTCCAGCGGCTTCTGCTGCAGGTCGGTGATGACCACGTGGGCCCCCTGGTCTGCTAACTCCTGGGCGATCCCCAGGCCGACACCGGACGCGCCGCCGGTGACCACGGCGACCTTGCCTTCGAGCGGGAGGCTCATCGATATCTCCTCTGATTTTGTTGGCCCGCACTGTGCGGACAACGATGGCGCGTGCCCTCCACTCATAAGAGGTCGTTTCATTTGGTGAGGCGGCGGTGGCAGATGAGGGCGGCGGCGATGCCGACGAAGGCCAGGAAGTGCTCGGGCTTGCGTTCGTAGCGGCGGTGCAGACGGCGGCAGCCGGCCAGCCAGGAGACGGTGCGCTCGACCACCCAGCGGTGGCGGCCCAGCCGTTGCGAGGACTCGACGCCACGGCGGGCGATGCGTGCCACGATGCCGCGCGAGCGTAGCCAGCGGCGCAGGTGCCGATAGTCATAGCCCTTGTCACCGTGCAGCTTG
>NZ_CAACVB010000237.1 GCF_900659635.1 Actinomadura roseirufa
CCGGGTGCTCGCCGCCGACCCGGCGGACCGGGCGCGGGTCGCCCGCGACCTGGAGCGCGGCGACCCGGCCGTCCCCGTGCTGGACGAGGACACCGGCACGGCGCCGCTGTTCGACCTGCGCCCGGCCCCGGACGGCCCACCCGCCGCCCCGGGATCCCTCGTCCTGCGCGCCTTCGGCGACACCGGGGGCGACGGGGGCCGTGACGGGGGCGAGGCCGAGGTGCGCGCGCTCACGGTGGCGCTGGCACGGCTGCACGTCGCGGGCGGGACCGTCGACTGGACGGCCCTGTTCCCGGCCGGCCCGCGGCCCCGCGCCGTCCCGCTGCCGACCTACGCCTTCCAGCGCCGCCGCTTCTGGCTGGAGGAGACGGCCCCCGCCGGGCACCCCGCGCCCGCCTGAGGACGCCCGGCCCCGCGATGTCGCGGGCGCGCGCACGAGAACGGCCGCCGAGCGGGATCGGCGGCCGTTCTCGTGCGCGGGACCCGTCAGGGCTTGTGGCCGGCGATGACCAGGCAGCCGACGCCGACCGTCGGCGCGCCCGACTTGGCCGAGTCGAGCACCTGCTCCACGGTGATCCCGTGCTTGGCCTCGAACTCCCGCCTGACCTTGAAGAAGTTCTCGAAGAGCCGCACCCAGGTGCCGTTGGTGTTCTCGGTGACGTCGGTCACCTCGTCCAGCAGCATGTTCGCGTCGGCGAGCAGGCCGGGCCACGCCTCGGCGTTGATGAGCGTGGCGATGTCGGGGGCGCCGTCCTCCGGGTCGGCGCCGATCATGCTGCGGAAGGACTCCGGGGTGTCGTCCTCGCCGGTGAGCGGCGTCAGGTCGGTGAGCGCCAGCCGGCCGCCGGGGACGAGGACCCGCTGCACCTCGCGCAGCACCGTGGGCCGGTCCATGTGGATGATCGACTCGAAGAGCAGGACGGCGTCGAACGAGCCGTCGGCGAACGGCAGGTCCATGGCGTCGCCGTGCCGGAAGGTGACCTGGTCGGCCTTCCCCTCGGCGCGGGCGCGCTCGGTCGCCAGCTCGACGTGCCGCGCGTTGATGGTGACGCCCACCACGCTCGCGCCGGTCGTGGAGGCGATGCGCAGCGCCGGCTTGCCGACCCCGCAGCCGAGGTCCAGGACGCGGTCGCCGGGGCTCAGCCGGAGCCGTTCGGTGAGGATGTCGGTGAACCGGTCGGTGGCCTGCTCGATCGTGTTGGTGTCGGACGGCCCGTCCCAGTAGCCGAAGTGGAAGTTGTCGCCCCACGCCATTTGCAGGAGCGCGCCCATCCCGCTGTAGTAGTCGGACATCTGGCCCGCGGTCGCTGGCGTGGCCGATTGCGACGTCATGAACTCCTCCTGAGCTTTCGGCGGTCCGGCGGGCGGCAAGGACCACACCACCCTGCGGGCCAATGCTGGGCCTTTTCCTTAATGCCCTGCTAAAGCCGCGTCGCGGGCCACGCGAGCGCAGTTCACAGGACGGTCGCCGCGCCATTTGGCGCGCCTTTAGAACCGGCGTGCACAGTGGCCCGGAAGGCTCGCACCGACCGAGCCGGAGCGGTACTGCCGCCCGTCGGCGACGACCGGCGTTCTCCGCAACACCTTCCGACCACGTGAGGACGGGACGAAGCGCATGCAGCGTGCAACCAACGAGAGCGATGGCCAGGCAGCCCTGGACGGCGCCGCACTGCAGCAGAAGATCGCCGCGGCCGAGGCGGGCGAGCGCGAGCAGCTCCTCGGCGAGGCCGTCCGCGGCCAGGCCGCCGCGATCCTCGACCACATCACGATCGAGGACGACACCAACTTCCTGGAGAACGGGCTCACCTCGCTGAAGGCGCTCGAACTGACCAGGAACCTGATGACCCTGACCAATATCGAGATCCCGCTCGTCGCGGTCATCGAGCACCCCACGCCCGCGCATCTCGCCCGTTTCATGGCCGAGACGTACGCCGAGAACGGCGGCGGCGCGCAATAGGAGGCCCGCCGGGTCGCCGCGCGCGTGCGGACCTCAGACGAGACGCAGGGACGACAAGGAGGGCCCTCCATGACCGCCGACCAGGCGGCTCAGGAAGTTCTGCTGAGCGACCCGGGGCTGATGGCCGATCCCTACGGCGGCTTCGGGCGGATCCGGGAGGAGACCCGGATCGCCCGGGGACGCCTGTGGGACGGCGGCCCGGCATGGATCATCACCCGCCACGAGGACGTGGGCGCCGTGCTCCAGGACCGGCGCTTCGTCAGCAACACCGGCTCGCTGCCGGGGCGGACCGACGCGCACGCCGAGTTCCTGAGGCGGACGGTGGGCATCTCCGCGGAGCTCGTCCCCTACCTCACCGGGAACCTGGTGTACGTCGACCCGCCGGACCACACGCGGCTGCGCAAGCTCGTCTCCCGGGCGTTCACGGTGCGCCGGATCGGCGCGCTGCGGCCACGTGTGGAGGCGGCGGCGGCGCTGCTGCTGGACGGGCTGCCCCAGCATGCCGAGGACGGCGTCGTCGACCTCATCGAGCACTTCGCGCTGCCACTGCCGATCATCGTGATCTGCGACCTGCTGGGCGTCCCCGAGCCGGACCGGCCGCGCTGGCACGGCTGGAGCCGCGAGTTCACCAGCGCGCCGCCGCACCGGCTCAACGTGATCCTCGCGGAGATGAACGAGCACATCCGCGCGATGATCGCGCGGCGCCGGTCCGCGCCGGGCGACGACCTGGTCACCGCGCTGCTGCAGGCGCACGACGAGGGCGGCCGGCTGTCGGACGCCGAGATGGTCACGATGGTGCTGACGCTGATGATCGCGGGGCACGTGACCACCGCGCACATGCTCGCCAACGGGATCCTCGCGCTGCTGACGCATCCGGAGCAGCTGGCGGCCCTGCGCGCGGACCCGGGGCTGATGCCCGCCGCGGTGCAGGAGCTGCTGCGCTGGTCCAGCCCCGTCGTCATCGCGATGCCGCGGTACGCGACCGAGGACGTGACGGTCGGGGGGACGCTGATCCGGCGGGGTGAGCGCGTCCAGCTCGTGCTGGGGTCGGCGAACCACGACCCGCGCCGGTTCCCGCACGGGGACCGGCTGAACGTCACCTGCCCGCACGACCCGTCCGCGCACCTGGCGTACGCGCGGGGCACGCACTACTGCCTGGGCGCGGCGCTCGCCAACCAGGAGGCCGAGGTGACGTTCCGGGCGGTGTTCGACCGGTACCCGGACCTGGCGCTGGCGGTGCCCGCGGACCGGCTGGAGCGCAGCACGATCCCGATCACCAACCAGTTCGTCCGGCTGCCCGTCACGCTCGGGGCACCGTCCTGACCGGGCCGGCGCCCTCACCGCGAAGGAGGCGACCGTGCGCGTGCTGTTCGTGACACCGGCGTGGAACACGCATTTCTTCAACCTCGTGCCGCTCGCCTGGGCGCTGCGGACGGCGGGCCACACGGTGCGGGTGGCCGCCGAGCCGGAGCTGACGGACGTGGTCACGGCGGCCGGGCTGGCGGCGGTGCCGGTCGGCTCGGACGAGCCGATCACGCTGCGGGCGCGGCGGGCGGAGGAGGCGGGGCTGCTCCCGCCGGCGGACCTGCGGCAGGACGCCGGCGGCCGGCCGGACTGGGCGGAGTACGTGCGGCTGTACGACTCGGTCGTGGTGCCGCGGGCGCGGATCGCCAACGACGCGATGGTCGCCGACCTCGTCGCGCACTGCCGCGCGTGGGAACCCGACCTGGTCGTCTGGGACGGGCTGGCCTACGCCGGCGCGATCGCCGCCGACGCCGCGGGCGCCGCGCACGCGCGGGTGACCTTCACCATCGACCTGAACGCGCAGCTGCGGGACGGGTTCCTCTGGGCCAGGGCGCAGCGGCCGCCGGGCGAGCGCCGGGACCCGCTGGCCGAGTGGCTCGGCGAGCACGCCGCGCGGCACGGCGGGCGGTTCTCCGAGCGGCTCGTCAGCGGCCACTTCACCATCGACCGGTTCCCGGACTCGTTCCGGCTGCCGTCGGCGCTGCACTACGTGCCGATGCGCTACGTCCCCTACAACGGCCGCGCGGTGGTCCCCGACTGGGCGCTCGCGCCGCCGCGCGCGCCCCGCGTCCTCATGACGCTGGGACTGTCGCTGCGGAACCGGCTGGAGTTCGAGGTCATGCCCGCCGACCGGGTGCGCGAGACCTTCGACGCGCTCGCCGACCTCGACATCGAGCTGGTGGCGACCCTGCCCGCGGAGGTCCGCGACCGGCTCGGCCCGCTGCCCGGCAACACCCGCGTCGTCGGCTTCGCGCCGCTGCACGAGGTGCTCCCGGGCTGCGCGGCGATGATCCACCACGGCGGCGCCGGAACCTTCTACAACGCGCTGCTGTACGGAACCCCGCAGCTTCTGGTCAGCAACGTCCCGGACGCCGCGCACAAGGAGGCGCATCTCCGGGAGCGCCGGGCGGGCCTGTCGGTCCCGCCGGGCGAGGTGACCGGACCGAGGATCCGGGACGCGCTGGTGCGGCTGCTGGAGGACCCCGCGTTCCGCGCGGGGGCCGGGCGGCTGCGCCAGGAGGTCCTGGCCCAGCCGCCCCCGAACGCGGTCGTGCCGGAGCTGGAGAAGGCGACGGCCCGCTATCGGCGGAGAGAGGGCGCGCGGGGACGAGGATGAGACGAAGCGAATGAGGTAGTCGTGTCTCCCAGTCATTCCTCCACCGCGACGGCGGCGGAGCTGCCCCTGGACCTGCTCGCCCCGGAGTTCTGGGCCCGGCCCACCGCGCGGCGCGCGGCGGAGTTCGACCGGATGCGGGCGCTGGCGCACCCGCGGTTCGTGTTCCAGCGGCTCGCGCGGACGCGCGCGGAGTCGGGGTACCACGCCCTGGTCACCTACGCCGACGTCGCCGAGGTGAGCCGGCGGCCCCGGGACTTCTCCTCCGACGGGGCGACGAGCATCTTCGGGATCACCCCCGACCTGGCCGAGTACTACAGCTCGATGATCAACATGGACAATCCCGAGCACGCCCGGATGCGCCGGGCCGTCGCCCGGGCGTTCGGCCGCGGGAAGGTCGCCGAGCTGACGGCCGCGGTCGAGCGGACGGCCGCGCGGATCGCCGGGCGGCTGGCCGAGCGGGGGCCCGGCGAGTTCGTCCGGGCGGTGGCCGCGGAGATGCCGATCGCCGTGCTCGGCGGCATGATGGGCATCCCCGAGGAGGACCACGACTTCCTGTTCGAGCGGTCCAACGCGATCGTCGGGCCCCTGGACACCGCGGCCCATCCGTTCACGGACCCGTCCACGGCGATGCTGGAGGCGTCCCGGGAACTCGGCGACTACATCGCCCGGCTCCGCGCCGACCGGGCCGGCGACCCGCGCGACGACATGATCACGAGGCTGACGCAGGCGGAGGTGGAGGGGAACCGGCTGACGCGGCGGGAGCTGGCCTCGTTCTTCATCCTGCTGATCGTCGCCGGCATGGAGACCACCCGGAACGTGATCTCGCACTTCCTGGTGCTGCTCACGCGGCATCCGGACCAGCGCGAGCTGCTGCTGTCGGACTTCGACCGGTACGCCCCGGGCGCCGTCGAGGAGGTGCTGCGGTTCGTCACCCCGGTCAACTGGATGCGGCGGGTCGTCACCCACGACTGCGAGGTGAACGGGCACCCGTTCCGCGAGGGCGACCGGCTGTTCCTGTTCTACTGGCCCGCGAACCGGGACGAGGCCGTGTTCACCGACCCGCACCGGTTCGACATCACCCGCGACCCGAACCCGCACCTGAGCTTCGGCGCCACCGGGCCGCACTTCTGCCTGGGCGCCCACCTCGCCCGCGTCGAGGTCATCGCGCTGTACCGCGAACTGCTGCGGACGATGCCGGGGATCCGCGCGGCGAGTCCGCCGAGGCGGCTGACGGCGAGCTTCATCGAGGGCGTCACGGCCCTCGACTGCACCTTCTGACCAGATCGGACGACTCCCGGAGTGACGCTCGTGAAGGACATCTCTGTTCCCGTGGACGACCAGGTGACGCTGAACGTCCGGCACCGGCCGGGAGTGGTCCCGCCCGCCTTCCTGCTCCTGCACGGCATCGACTCCAATGCCCGCATGTGGGACGAGGTCGCCGGCCGCCTGGCCGCCGAGGGCCACCCCGTCTACGCCGTCGACCAGCGCGGGCACGGCGCGTCCGACGCGCCGGAGCACGGCTACGACAACGCCACCGCCGCCGCGGACGTGGCGGCGGTGGCCCGCGCCCTCGGGCTGTCGGGCGTGGTGCTCGGCGGCCACTCCTGGGGGGCTCTCGTGTCGCTGCGGCTGACCGCCCGCGAACCCGGCCTCGTCTCGGCGATCGCGCTGATCGAGGGCGGGTGGGCGCACGCGGCGGCGGTCTGCGACTCCTGGGAGCAGTTCTCCGGGCTGCTGTCGATGTCGGAGTTCGACCTCGCCGGGGCCACCCTCGACGCCGTCCGCGACTTCCAGCGCGCCGTCTACCCGGACTGGTCGCAGAGCGCCATCGAGGCGTCGCTGCACTCGCTGCGGGTCAGCCCGGACGGGTCGCTGACCCCCCGGCTGACCACGGAGCGGCGCGCGTCGATCCTGCGCAGCATCTGGGACGACCCGCCCGCGCAGTGGTTCCCGTCCATCGGGGTGCCCGCGCTGCTCATGCCCGCCGTGCCCAAGCCCACCCGCCGGTGGGAGGTCATGTTCGAGCGGATCCGGGCGTGCGTGGAGCCCGCCGCGGCGGCGCTGCCCCGCGCGGAGGTCCGCGAGTACCTCGACTCCGATCACGACCTGCACGCCCAGCATCCCGGCCGGGTCGCCGGCGACCTGCTGTGGCTGGCGGCGCAGGCGGGGCGGACCGAGGGCGCCGACGACCGGCGCGTGACCTGAGCCGCGGATCGGGACCGGGAAAACGGGAGGGGACCTCGCGGTCCCCTCCCGTTCCGCCGTCGCGGGTCAGGCGCCGAGCTCGCGGTCGATGAGCGCGAACATGTCCTCCGCCGACGCCGCCTCGATGTCCGGTCCGTCGCCGGACGCCTCCGCGGCCTCCCCGGCCTCGGCCGCGTACTTCCACAGCAGGCCCTGCATCCGCTTCATCAGCCCGGTGCGGCGCGGGTCCTCCATCGGCAGTTCCGCGAGCGCCGCGTCCAGCTCGTCCAGGCGGCCGAGCGCCGGGTGCCCGGTCCCGGACTCGGCCGGCAGTATCTGGGCGAGCAGGTATCCGGCGAGCCGCCGCGGCGTCGGATGGTCGAACCCGACCGTGGCGGGCAGCCGCAGCCCGGTCGCGGCGCGCAGCCGGTTCCGGAGGCCGACGGCCGCCATCGAGTCGAACCCGAGGTCCTTGAAGGGGCTGTCGGGGTCGACCGCGTCGGCCGCGTCGTGCCGCAGGACCTCCGCCGTGGACGCCCGGACGAGCGACAGCAGCCGCCCCGGACGCTCGTCCGCGGGGACGGCGGCCAGGTCGCGGCGGAGCGCGGCGGTCCGGTCGGCGGCCTCGGCGTCGTCCGGCCCCCGGGCCGCCTCCAGGGCCCGCTGGGCGGCCGGGACCGCGTCGAACAGGCGGCTCGGCCTGGCCATGGTGAACAGCGGCGCGAAGCGGTCCCAGACGATGTCGGCGATCGCCAGGTCCCGGTCGCCGCCCGCGAGGGCGCGGCCCAGCGCGGTCAGCGCGAGGCGGGGTTCCAGCGGCGGCAGCCCCTGCCGCCGGGCGTCGCCGGAGTCCTCCGCGAGGTCCCACAGGCCCCAGGCGACGGAGACGACGTCGCCGCCCGCGGCGCGGGCGCGGTGGGCGAGGGCGTCGAGGCGGGCGTGGGCCACGGCCCGCGCGCCCTCGTCCCGGCTCCCCCACACCCCGGCGACGGACGTGAACACCACGGTGGCCGGGCCGCCCGCAGCCCCGTCCGGATCCGGCCCGCCGGAGGCGAGCGCAGCGGCGATCCGATCGGGCGTCAGCTCGGCCAGCGGGACGGGGTCCCCGGCGGTGGAGGTGTGCACGACCAGCGCGGGCGCGCCGTCCGGCGCCGACGGGGCGTTCGCGCGGGCGGAGCTGGAGGAGGCGGCCGGACGGCTGGCCGCGATCCTGCGCGAGGAGGCGGCCGACGTGCTCACCGTCTACGACCCCGCCGGCGGCTACGGCCACCCCGACCACGTGCGGGTCCACGACGCCGGCGTGCGCGCGGCCGAGCTCGCGGGCACCCCCGTCGTGCTGGAGGCCACGGTGGACCGCTCGCTCCTGCTGCGGGCCCTGCGGCTGGTGGCCTGGCTGCCGGGCGTCCCCGCCGACTTCGCCCCGGCCCGGTTCCGCTCGGCCTACACCGCGCCCGAGCATCTCACCCACCGCGTGGACGTGCGGCGCTTCGCCCGGCACAAGCGCGCCGCCATGGCCGCGCACGTCAGCCAGGCGGGCGCCGACGCGGGCGTGCGGACCCTGGCCGTGCTGCTCAAGCTGCCCATGCCGCTCTACCGGCGGGTGCTCGGCACCGAATGGTTCGCCGAGCGGGGCCGTGAACCGGCCCGCCCGCTGCTGGACGACATTTTCGCGAGCCTGCGCGACGGTTCCCGAGTGCGCCGGGCGCGGCGGTGAAAGGCGGGTGCCGTAGAGTGCCGTGACGTAGGGTGCACCGAGCACTTCGATCGCTCTCGTGTGCGCCACGGCGGCCCCCCGGTCTCGATCACCCCCACAGAGATCCGAACAATCTACTACAAATTATGTAGTAGGTCTGGCGGTCATTCGGAAGCGCCGGAGCCGGCGGCCCGGGACGGCTCGCCGCCGGGCTCGTGATCGCGCAGGAGCCGCCGGAGAAGGCGCTCGTCCTCGGCGGAGAGCTCGTCCACGAACCGGGCGAGGGTGCGGGCCCGGTCCTGCTCGCGCGCCTGGTCGAGGAGCCGCCGCATCTGCACCGCCCTGCGCGCCGCCTCGTCACGGAGGAAGACGTAGCAGTAACCGCGCCCCTTCCGTGCCCGCGTGACCACACCTTTGCCGTACAGGCGGCTCAGCACGGTCATCACGGTGGTGTAGGCCGGGCGCGGGTCGAGCCGCCGCGCCACCTCGCGCGGCGTGAGCGGCTCGTCCGCGGCGGCGAGGACGGCCAGGACCTCCGCCTCCAGCGCGCCGCGGCCGCGGCGGCCGCCCGATCGTGCCAGCACGAGCCGCATTCTAACTACTACCTGCGTTGTAGTAGAAGCGTGAGTCAGTTCCGCCCGGCCCTCTATTGTGGTGGGCGGCCCGCCCTCCCTTTCCGGCAGCAGGAGTACCGAAATGGACGTTTCGCGAGCACCGCATTCGGTGCCCCGGATCGACACGACCGTGTCGCATTCGGCGCGGATCTGGGATTACTGGCTGGGCGGCAAGGAGAACTACCCGGTCGACCGCGAGCTCGGCGACAGGATCGCCGGAGTCCTGCCCGACATCGTCGAGCAGGCCCGCGCCGACCGGCTGTTCCTCGGCCGGGTCGTGCGCCATCTGGCCGAGACCGAGGGGATACGGCAGTTCCTGGACATCGGCACGGGCCTGCCCACCGCCGACAACACCCACGAGGTCGCCCAGCGGGCCGCCCCGGACGCGCGGGTCGTCTATGTCGACAACGATCCCCTGGTGCTGGCGCACGCGCGGGCGCTGCTGACCAGCACCCCCCAGGGAAGGACCGACTACCTGGACGCCGACCTGCGCGACCCGGAGCTGATCCTCAAGGGCGCGGAGGCCACGCTCGACCTCTCCCGTCCGGTCGCCGTCACCATGCTGGGCGTCGTGTGGCACGTCCCCGACGACGCCGAGGCCCGCTCCATCATCGGGCGGCTGATGGAGCCGCTGGCGCCGGGCAGCTTCCTGGCCGTCGCGCACCCGACCACCGAGGTCACCGGGGAGCGGATGGCGGACGCGATCCGGCAGTGGAACCGGTTCGGCACGCCGCGGGGCGTGCACCGCACGCCCGAGCGGATCGCGGGCCTGTTCGCCGGGCTCGAGCTGGTCGAGCCGGGCGTCGTGTCGTGCACCCGGTGGCGGCCCGAGGCCCTGCCCTTCGGCGAGCCGGCGGAGATCGATCAGTTCTGCGGTGTCGCCCGCAAGCCCTGAGGGCCGCGCGCCCGGCGCCGGGCGCTTTCCCGGCGGGTCATGGACGAGATACCGGCCCCCTGATTCCCAACGACCCGCCGGACAAGGGAGAATCATGCTCTGCGGGACCTCGGGTCCCGCGGGCCGGCGGTGGGCCTGAGCGAGGGAGGACGGATGAGCGGGTGCGCCGTGACGTGCCGCGCCGAGGGCGCGCGCACCGTGATCGCCCTGGAGGGCGACCTGAGCCTGCCCGACGTGCAGCGGGCCGAGCACGAGATCCGGGCGGGCCGCCGCGCGCACGGCGAGCACCTGGTGTTCGACCTGTCGCCGCTCGACTTCCTCGACTCCAGCGGCCTGAGCCTGCTGCTGCGCTTCTACCTGGCCGCCGAGGGCCGCGGCGGGAGCGCGGCGCTGGCCGGGCCCGTGACCGAGCGGGTCGCCCGCGTCCTGCAGGTCACCAACCTGGACCAGCGGCTCACCATCCACCCGAGCCTGCGGGCCGCCCTGGACGCGCCGCCGCCGGGGGCCGGGCGCCGTCCCGGGGCCCGCGCCGACAGCCGCTGAGGCTCAGGAGCGCTCGGCCAGGCCCCGGACGAACGCCGCCTGGCCGGCGTGCTGGAGCGCGTCGGAGACGACGCTGACCAGCCGCACGGCCAGCGTCACCGGCGGGTCCCACGCGGCGTCCACGACGCGGGCGAGATCTGCGTCGGTCAGCGCGCCGACGTAGCCGGCGGTCCGGGCGTGGACGGCGTCGTGGTAGCCGGTCAGCAGGTCCGCCGACCGCACCCGGACCAGGGCGACCTGGTCGGCCGACTGGCCGTACCCTGTCTCGGCCGCGCCGAACGGCAGCCCGAACCGCTCGGCCCAGCCGTCCGCCGTCCACACCTGGGGCGTGTCGGCGGCGTCGGCGACGTGGTCGTCCTGGACGCGGGTGAGGTGCCACACGAGCCACGCGATCGTATTGGCCTCCGGGTCGGCGCGGTAGGCGAGGCGCTCGGCGGTGAGCCCGCCCGCGGCCTCGTGGACCACCTCGCGGATCCGGTCGAAGGCGTCGGTGAGCAGTTCAGCACTGGTCATTGCGCCGACGCTACCGCGAACGCCCCCGGATTTCAGCGCCCGTGCGCCCGGCGGAGAAGACCGATCTCGCCGTTCCGCTTGATACTTTAAGTGATCAAGTGAATCCTTTGCGTCATCATGGGAGAGGGGTGCGGGTGATCGGGACGTACGGCCCGCCGGTCGCGGGGGGTGCCCCATGCCGGCGCCCCTGACCTCGGTGTTCTGCGTGGAACCGGGAGACCACGCCTGGGTGAGCTACGCCGGGGAGGACGAGCGCCGCGCCCTGTGGGCCGCGCACGTGACGGCGGCGGCCGAGCGCGGCGAGCGGGCGGTGTTCATCGACGACGGGTTCATCGACGACGGCGCGTGGGCCGAGCGGCTGCGCGACCGGGCCGCCGGCGTGCCGGCGGGCCAGATGTCGGTGCAGCGGGCGGCCGACGCCGGGCTCGGCGGCGGATCGCTGGACGGCGACC
>NZ_CAACVB010000238.1 GCF_900659635.1 Actinomadura roseirufa
GGGATCGCCTACGTCATCGGGCTCCGGCCGGCGATCATCGGGGACGACGCCGGGGTGACGGTCCGCAACCCGCTGCGTGTCGCGCGGGCGCCGTGGCGGGCCGTCCGGGAGATCCAGGGCACGCACACGCTGACCGTGCGGTTCGCCGGGCCGGGCGGGACGGAGCTCAAGGCGCGGGCGTGGGTGCACCAGACCTCGCCGCGCGCGCAGGCGCGGGCCGAGGCGCGGGCGCGGCGGGAAGCCGGGGGCGGCGCGGCCGGGCGGGGCGCCGGGAAGTCCGCCGAGGCGCTGCGGAAGGGACGCACGCCCGCGGCGTACGCCGCGCAGCGGCTGACCGAGATCCATGAACGGCAGCGGCCGCGGACCCGGTCGGGGGCACCCGACCGGGCGGCCGCCGCGTGGGCCGAGGAGGACGCGCCCGCGACCGGGACGATCTCCTGGTCGGTCCCGGCGGTGGCGGCGCTGGCGGTGCCCCTGCTGGCGCTGGCGGGGTTCGCGGTCGCGGCGGCGGTCAGCTGAGCCCGAGAGCGGCCGCGACGCCCTCGCGGAGGCCGGCCAGGGCGGCGGCGGCCTCGGCGCGCGCCGCGGTGACGTCGTCCGCGGGCAGGACGACCTCCAGATAGCACTTGAGCTTGGGCTCTGTCCCGGACGGGCGGATCACGACCCGCGCGTCCCCGGCGAGGTGGAAGCGCAGGCCGTCGGTCGGCGGCAGTCCGTCCGCGCCGAGCGCGAGGTCTTCGGCCGTCTCCACGGCGCGCCCGCCGAGTTCGGCGGGCGGCCGGGCGCGCAGCCGGGCCATCGCGGCGGTGATCAAAGACAGGTCGTTCACCCGGACGGAGAGCTGCGCGGTGGCGTGCAGCCCGTACCTGCGCGCCTGGTCGTCCAGGAGGTCGAGGAGCGTGCGGCCGTCGCGTTCGGCCTCGGCGGCCAGCGCGGCGAGGGCGAGGGCGGCGCCGATGCCGTCCTTGTCGTTGACGGGGACGCCGCGGTCGTCGCCGACGCTGTGGCCGAGGGCCTCTTCGTAGCCGTAGACGAGACGGTCGCCGGGACGCGCGGCCTTCATGATCCATTTGAAGCCGGTGAGCGACTCGGCGAAGCGGACGCCGTGCGCCGCCGCGATCCGGCCGAGCAGCGACGATGACACGATCGTGGTGACGACCAGCCGGTCCTCGCCGGTGGTGTGACGCAGGACGTGCTCGGCGAGCAGCCCGCCGACCTCGTCGCCGGTGAGCGCGCGCCAGCCCGCGGGGCCGGGGACGGCCACTGAGCAGCGGTCGGCGTCGGGGTCGTTGGCGATCACCAGGTCGGCGCCGCGCTCGCGGGCCAGCGCGAGGGCGAGATCGAGTGCGCCCGGTTCCTCCGGGTTCGGAAATGTGACGGTCGGAAAGTCGGGATCGGGCTCGGCCTGCTCGGGCACGACGGCGGGCGCGGCGAATCCGGCCCGCTCGAACGCGCGCAGGAAGACGTCGCGTCCGACGCCGTGCAGGGGCGTATAGACCACCGAGATGTCGCGGGCGTCGCCGAGGCGCAGGCCCGCGACGGCGTCCAGGTAGGGCGTGAGGTCGTCCAGGACCGTCCAGCCGTCGCCGAGGGGCAGCCGGTCGACGCGCCCGACGGCGTCGATGGCGGCGGAGATCTCCGCGTCGGCCGGTGGGACGATCTGCGCGCCGTCGGCCCAGTAGACCTTGTACCCGTTGTCGCGGGGCGGGTTGTGGCTGGCCGTCACCATCACGCCCGCCACGGCCCCGGTCGTGCGGACCCGGTGCGCCAGGACGGGCGTCGGAACCGGGTCGGCGAACACCTCGGCGCGCAGCCCGGCGCCGGTGAGGACGGCGGCGGTGTCCTCGGCGAACCGCCGGGACCCGTGCCGGGCGTCGAACCCGACGGCGACCAGGCCGCCGGGCGGCAGGCAGGCCGCCAGGCCCGCCGCCGCGCGCATCACCGTGACCCGGTTCATCCGGTTCGGCCCGGCGCCAAGTTCGCCGCGCAGCCCGGCCGTCCCGAACTCCAGCCGCGCACCGAACCGGCCCGCCAGGGCATGGTCGTCACCCGCGTCCAGGATCGCCCGGAGCTCGGCGCGGGTGCCGGGGTCGGGATCCTGGGCCAGCCACTCCCGCGCCTCCGCGCGAAGATCGCCCATCACAGCTTCGACAGTACGGTGCCCAGGAGCGTTCCCATCCGCCCGGCCGCCGCGCGTCCGGCCGCGAGGACCTCCTCGTGGTCGAGTGGCTCGTCCGACAGGCCCGCCGCGATGTTGGTGACCAGGGACACGCCCAGGACGTCCGCGCCGCCCTCCCGGGCCGCGATCGTCTCCAGCACCGTCGACATCCCGATCATGTCGGCGCCCAGTGTCCGCAGCATCCGGATCTCCGCGGGCGTCTCGTAGGTGGGACCGCGGAAGGCCGCGTACACCCCCTCCGCCAGCGTCGGATCCGCCTCTTTGGCCAGGGTCCGCAGCCGCTTGGAGTACGCCTCGGTCAAGTCCAGGAACCTCGCCCCCGTCAGCGGGTTCGCGCCGGACAGATTCAGATGGTCGGAGATCAGGACCGGCTGGCCGACCTGCTGGTTCTCGGGACGCAGCCCCCCCGCGGCGTTCGTCAGCACCACGGTCGTGACTCCGGCGGCCAGCGCCGTCCGCACACCGTGCACGACCGCGTCCACACCCCGCCCCTCGTACAGGTGCGTGCGCCCCAGGAAGACCAGCGCCCGGCGCCCGGCCACCTCCACGACCCTGATTCGCCCGGCGTGCCCCTCCACGGCGGGCGGCGTGAACCCGGGCAGATCGCCGACGGCCAGCTCCGCGACCGGCTCACCGAGCGCGTCGGCCGCCGGAACCCAACCGGAACCCATCACCAGGGCGACATCGAAGGAATCGAGGGAGGTACGCGCGCGCAGCTCGTCCGCCGCGGCCCGCGCCAGTGCGAAGGCGTCGTTGCTCACATCGCCGACACTACAGCCGTGATCGGGCCGATCCGGCGCGTCAGGACGCGGACCGGGCCCGGACCGTCCGGTCGCCCGGCAGACGCACGGCGGCGGGCAGGTCCGGCCAGTAGTGCTCGGCGAACAGCCGCGCGACCAGCTCGCCGCGGCTTGAGACCTCCGCCTTGGCGAAGACGGCCTTGAGATGGTCGCGGACGGTGTGCGGCGAGATGACCAGCGCCGCCGCGATCTCCGCGGTGCCCAGCCCCCGGGCGACGAGCTGGGTCACCTGCAGCTCGCGGGGCGTCAGCCCGTACGCGCCGGCGACGATGACCGCGAGGTCGGCGGCGGGCGCGGGCTCCAGGACGAGCGCCACCGGCCCCGGCCGCCCGTCCGGGCCGCTGAGGCAGGAGGCGTGACAGGCCAGCCACCACCCCTCCGTGGTGCGGATGCGCACCCGGGCGTCGCCGTCGTCGCGGCCCCCGGCGACCGCCCGCGCCTGCAGGGCCGTCCCGGCCACCCAGATGGGCAGCCGCACGCCCAGCGCGGACGGGACGGACGGCCCGTCCGGCAGCAGCGCGAGATACCGCCGCGCCTCGTCGTTGACGGAGGTCGCCTCGCCGGACGCGTCGACGAGCACGAGCCCCGGCGCCGCGCCGCCCGTCCGGCCGCCGCCCCCGGCCGGGCGGGAGAAGCGGCGCAGCCGCGCGGCCAGCGGCGCCGACAGCCCCGCGAGCAGCTCCGCGTCGGCCGGACCGAACGGGGCGCCGCCGTTGCGGAACAGGCTCACCACGGCCCAGGGCCGGTCACCGGTCCGCAGCACGCCGCGCAGCTCGTCGGCCACGCCCTGGCGGCCCAGCAGGCTCCGGAAGCGGGCGCTGCGCGCGGGCAGCCCGCCGGTCGCGGCGCTCAGCCCGGCCGCCGGGACGGCCGCCCGGGCGAGGTCGCGGAAGGGGACGACGTTCTCCTCCAGCAGCTCGCTGCGCCAGTAGTCCGCGCACCCCTCGCCGGACCCGAGGTTCTCCACCAGCATCGGCGCGGTGATCAGGCCGGTCTCGGGGTCCGTGGCCGCCCACACGGCGGCGTCGAACGGCACGAGACGGCGCAGCGCCGAGGACGCGCGGCCGAACACGCCGAGCGGGTCGCCCGCCCGGTCCGCGGCCGACAGCACCCGGGCGAGGCGCGGGCCGGTCATCGCTCCCCCTTCACCATGAGACGGTCCAGCCTGCCGGACGTCCCGTCCCGCGCCAACCCCCCGTTTGAGGGGGCATGCCCGGCCGATCGCCCACATCCGGGGGATGGGGCCTCGCCCTGTGGGCGGCGAGGCTCGGACCCCGGACCACGGAAGGACACCATGGACATCACGATCGTCGGCGCGGGCGCGGCCACCGTGGCGTTGCTGGACACCCTGGCGCACACCGGCGGACAGCACGGCACCCTCACCATCCTGGAGGCATCGCCCCACTTCTGGAGGGGACGCCCCTACGCCCCTGACCTCGACACGGTCCTGGTCAACGCGCCCCCCGCACTCATGTCGATCCACCACACAGACGCGGGTCACTACGCCACCTGGCTGGAGGCACACGGCGGCGGAGTCATGGACGATCTGCTCGGACACCCCCTCGTCCCGCGTGCGCTCTACGGCGAGTACCTGGAGCACACGGCCCAAGCGGCATTGCAGGTCTTGCACGACAACGGCTGGTCCACCCGCATCCTCGCCGCCCGTGCCACCGGCGTGACCCGCTCAGGCGACCGCCTGAGAGTGCTCACCGAGAACGGACGAGAGCACCACGCCGACCGGGTCGTCCTCTGCGTGGGCGGGGGCACGCCCCAGGACCACTACGGCCTCACCGGCGCGCCGGGGTTCGTGGCGGACCCCTACCCCCTGGCCCGCACCCTCGACCGGATCCCGTCCGGCCACCCCGTCGCCATCATCGGCAGCGGCCTCACCGCGGTGGACGTCGCGGTGTCGCTCGCCGCCCACGACCACACCGGCCCCATCACGCTCGTGTCGCGCAGCGGCGTCCTGCCCCACGTCTGGCAACGCCCCACCGGATACCAGCCGCGACACCTGACCCCCGAGCGCCTCTCGGCACTCCGCCGCGCCCACGGCACCGTCACCCTCGACGCCCTCACCGGCCTGCTGCGCGCCGAACTCGCGGACGCGGGCGAGGACTTCGACCGGTTCGCCGCCGAGACGCTGGCGACCGCGACCGACGACCCCGTCGAACGGCTCCGCCGCCAACTCGCCGCCGTCGACGACCCCCGCATCGGCCGCCGCGTCCTACAACAGGCGGCGCACGCCCTCGGCCCGGCGGCCTGGCGATCGATGCCCGAGCCCGACCGCGACCGGCTCCGGGAGCACTTCCGCGTCGCGACGAGCCTCGCCTCACCGATGGTCCCGGTCAACGCGCAGACCCTGCTCCGCCTGTTCGACTCCGGCCGCCTCACCACCGTCACGGGCGTCGAGAAGATCGAAGCATCGGACGGGACATTCCACATCCACGCCGCCACCGACCACCGCACCACCACCGTCATCAACGCCGTGAACCCGCCACCCCGCTCCGTCCCCCGCGAAGCGGCCCAACTGGTGGCCTCACTCGTAGAGAACGACCTCGCCACCCACCACCCGTCAGGCGGCCTACTCCCAGCCGACCCACGCCTGCACGTACTAGGCGACCTCTCCGCCGAAGGCCCCTTCATCACCTCAGGAATAGCGGGTCTTACAGCAGCGTCCTCGGCAGTCGGGCCCGGGGGGCCCTCCCTTCAACGGACACTGCGTGATCGCTAGCGGTGTTCATTGCAGCGTCCTTGGCGGTCGGGCCTTGGAGGCCCTCCCTTCAACGGACACTGCGCGATCGCTAGCATCGCTCCGACTCGCCCAGGGGCTCGCTGCGCGATCAAGTTCTCGCACGCTCGAACTTGGCTTCGCACGCGATCGCAGCGGATTCGCCACCTCCGGCAAGCTCAAGCCAGTGGTTTTTGCAGCGCGCTGGTGGTCGGGTCTCGAAGGGCTTTCCTTCAGCGGGCGCTGTGCGATTGGTGGCATCGCTTCGACTTGCCCGGGGGCTCGCTGCGCGATCGCAGCGGGCCCCGGGGGGCCTCTCAGATCTCCTGGGCCCGAGCTCCGAACGCGGACTAGCGGACTAGTCGCCTAGGGAGGCGCAGGGGCGGGTGCGGAGGTCCTTGACGTAATCGTCAGGGGCGCCGGCCTTTTCCGCGGCGTCCGCGAGGATGCCCACGTAGCGCGCGGACGGCAGCCCGCCCTCATAGTCGTCGAGGACGTAGAGCCAGCACAGGACGTCGCCGTCGAGCGTCTGCACCCGGACCCTGATCTTGCGGTAGACGTCCAGCGCGGCGCCCTCCCAGGCGTCGAGCTCCTTCTCGTCCCAGGCGGGCACGTCGTACATCACGACGAAGACCTGCTCGGAACGGTCCTCGACCACCGTCGCGAGGGCACCCTCCCAATGCTTGTCCTGCCCCCCGAAGGTGAGCCGCCAGCCGGCCAGCCAGCCGGTGCCGCGCATGGGCGAGTGCGGAGCCCGGCTCGCCATCTGCTCAGGGTCCATGTTGGAGGCGTACGCCGCGTACAAAGCCACGTTGGCCAAGATTACGCCACGTCGCCGACGCCGTCCGCAGCGAAGGAGGATCACCACCTGTACGGGCGACGGCGGCCAGGCCGCGCGCGGGCATCCTGGAAAGTACTTGACGCGATGGAAAGTAGAGCGTACTTTCCATGATGGAAACAGCTTCACGACCAGGAAAGCAGGTTGTTCATGGACCAGAACGCGTCGAGCCCCGCCGAGGCCCTGGCCGAGATCCAGCGCACCCAGCGCTCCGCGTACGCCCACCAGCACCTCCCGATCTGGTACACCCCCGCGTTCATCGCCGCCGTCACCCTGCTCGGCATCGGCACCGAACTCCACGGCGCGGCCCGAAGCGGGACGCTCGCGGCGGCGGCCCTCGTCCTCGGGCTGGCCGTCGCCGGACTGTCCCGCACCACCCGGGTGCGCTGGAGGGCCCGCACCTGGACGCTCGCCGCCGGAGCCGAGTTCGGCGCCTGGGTCGCCTCCATCGCGGTCGTGATGGGCGTGACGGGCCTGGCCATCGGCGCGGCCGACTACGAGCCGATCCTCCAGCGCGCCGTCATCGGCCTCGTCGGCGCCGCCTACAGCGCCCTCACCCTCCGGTGGATCGAGCGGCGCGTGCTCGCCCGCACGGCCGGAAAGGTCGTCCGGTGAACCTCGACCCCGTCATCCACGCGCCGGTGCGCCTGCAGATCGTCTCCCTGCTGGCCGCCGCCACCGAAGCCGAGTTCTCCTTCGTCCGCGACAGCCTGGAGATCAGCGACTCGGTCCTGTCCAAGCACGCCAGCGCCCTGGAGAACGCCGGATACGCCCACATCCGCAAGGGACACGTGGGCAAACGCCCCCGCACCTGGCTCAAACTGACCGACCAAGGCCGCGCGGCCTTCGCCGACTACGTCACCACCCTCCAGCAGATCGTGGGCCACCCCCTGACCACTGAACCCCACCAGCGGACGGCGTAGCGAACACCCGCGAAGAACGCACGACCCGCTCCCCGCAACCGGCCCCGTCGAGGTCAACGCAGTAAGCACAGGGGGTGCCCAAGGCGGCAGGGCCAACTGCGACCGCGTGCGAAACCAGGTTCGAGCGCGCAAGAACCCGATCGCGCAGCGAGCCCCCCGGGCGAGTCGAAGCGATGCCAGCGATCGCGCAGTCCCCGTGGAGGCGAGGGCCTCCAGGGCCCGACCGCCGGGGGCGCCGCAAGGACCGGGGGCGCCGCAAGGACCGGGGGCGCCGCAAGGACCGGGGGCGCCGCAAGGACCGGGGGCGCCGCAAGGACCGGGGGCGCCGGATCGCCACAGGTTTGAGCATGCCGAAGGCGACGGAGTGGCTGCGATCGCGTGTGGAGCCAGGTTCGAGTGTGCGAGAACGTGATCGCGTAGCGAGCCTCTGGGCGAGTTGGAGCGATGCGAGCGATCGCGCAGTGCTCGTGGAAGGGAGGGCCTCCAAGGCCCGACCGCCGAGGGCGCTGCAATGACACGACACAGCACTGCAAGAATGAGCTAATGACCCGCATTGTGATCATCGGAGGAGGGCCGGGCGGCTATGAGGCCGCGCTCGTCGCGGCGCAGCTCGGCGCGGACGTGACCGTCGTGGAGCGGGACGGTCCGGGGGGCGCGTGTGTGCTGACCGACTGCGTGCCCTCGAAGACGCTCATCGCCACGTCGACCCGGATGGCGGTCATGTCCGAGTCGGCGGGGCTCGGTCTGCGGTTCAACGGGGGGCCGGACGGGATCGTCGGTGGGCTCGAGGCCGACATGGCGACCGTGAACAAGCGTGTGAAGGATCTCGCGCGGGCGCAGTCGTTCGATGTGGCCGAGCGGCTCGCCTACGAGGAGGTCAAGATCGTCCGCGGGGCGGCGCGGCTGGTGGAGCCGCATGTCGTCGCGGTGGGGGAGCGGCGGATCCAGGCTGACATCGTGTTGCTGGCGACGGGGGCGACGCCCCGGGTGCTGCCGGGCGCGGAGCCGGACGGTGAGCGCATCCTCAACTGGCGTCAGCTCTATGACCTGCCGGAGTTGCCGGAGGAGCTGATCGTGGTCGGTTCCGGTGTGACGGGGGCGGAGCTGGCGGGGGCGTACCTGTCGCTGGGGTCGCGGGTCACGCTGGTGTCATCGCGTGACCGGATCCTGCCGACGGAGGACGCCGATGCCGCCGCGGTGCTGCAGGAGGTGTTCCTGCGGCGCGGGATGAACGTGATGTCGCGGTCGCGTGCGGCGGGGGTGGAGAGGTCCGGGAACGGCGTGATCGTCACGCTGGAGGACGGTTCCAAGGTCGAGGGCACGCATTGCCTGATGACGGTCGGCATGGTCCCGAACACGCAGGGCATCGGCCTGGAGGATGTCGGGGTCCGTTGTGATTCGCGGGGCTTCGTGGAGGTCGACAAGGTGTCGCGGACGTCCGTCCCGCACATCTACGCCTCGGGCGACTGCACCGGTGTGCTCATGCTGGCGTCCGTCGCGGGCATGCAGGGCCGGATCGCGATGTGGCACGCGCTGGGGGAGGCGGTGCAGCCGCTGAAGCTCGGCTGGGTGGCGTCGAACATCTTCACCGACCCGGAGGTCGCGTCGGTGGGCGTGACGCAGCACATGGTCGATTCCGGCGACGTCAACGCCCGGACGGTCATGCTGCCGCTGTTCACGAACGCGCGGGCGAAGATGCAGGGCTTCGAGGACGGTTTCGTGAAGCTGTACTGCCGTCCGTCGACGGGCATCGTGCTCGGCGGGGTGATCGTGGCCCCGCGGGCGAGCGAGCTGATCCTCGGCGTGTCGATCGCCGTCCAGCAGCATCTGACGGTCGATCAGGTCGCGCACACGTTCGCGGTGTACCCGTCGCTGTCGGGAAGCATCACGGAGGCGTCCCGCCGCCTCATGTCCGAGCACGCCTACTAAACCCCGCCCCACAGCGGTCCTGGGCCGTCGCGCGAGCGCGCTACCTGACCGGCGGGCAATGCCGGAAGCGAGCCCTGCCGGGAAGATCGGGAGGTCCTTCGCGGCGTTCAGGAAGCGAGTCGTGAGGTGAGCTCTTGGGCCTGGCCAAGGACGTCCCGCAGCGGTTCCGGGTCGTTGCGCGGGTGCGTGACCTGGCAGGTGGGGTGATGCCGGAGGCGGGTCCTGTCGGGGAGATCGGGAAGTGTTTCACGTTCGCGTGAGCGCAGCCCGTGTGCGAGCCGTGACGCGAGTTCTTGGGCTGGCTAGGCTCCGCCTCGCAGTGGTCCTCAGCCGTCGCGCGGGCGCGTGATCTGGCTGGTGGGGTGATGCCGAGAGCGGGGCCTGTCGGGATGGTCGTGGAGTGGTTTGTGCTCGCGGCTGTACGGTCACGGTTCGGGTCGCCGGGGGAGGACCGTGGCCGGGGTTGAATTAGTACGACCTAGTGGCGGGCGGGTGGGCGGAGGCCGTGGCGTTGTAGGCGGGCGCGGCGGAGGTCGTCGGAGCTGATCGCGACCGTCAGGGTGCTGGCGACGATGGCCAGGAGCGGTACGGTGACGCGGACCCACAGGGGGCCGGGCAGCAGCGCCAGCAGGGCGGACAGCGGGACCATGAGGGCCAGATGGCGCATCAGGAGGCGGCTCCGCCAGCCCGCGTCGGTGAGGTCGTGTCTGACCCAGTCGCGGTTGCCGGGCGGGAGGCGGAAGCCCAGCGCGTACGCGACCCGCTGCAGCGGGTTCGGGTCGCCGGGGATGCGACTCATGATCGCTCCTTTCGGGCCGGGTCAGAACCCGCCGCCGTCGCCGCCTCCACCGAAGTCTCCGCTGCCGAAGTCCCAGCCGCCGCCGATGTCGCCGCCGTCGCCGCCGAACCCGCCGGACGCGTCGCCGCCCCAGCCGCCGCCCCAGCCCCAGCCGCCGCCGAGCGACGAGCCGAGCAGGGTGCCGACCATCATGCCGCTGAGCAGGTCGAACCCTCCGTAACCGGCGTAGTAGCCGCCCGCGTAGGGGGCGTAGGCGGGACCGGCGTCCCAGTAGGGGCGGCGGACGCCGCCGTGCGGGACCATGCGGACGTCGGGGTCGGTGCCGTGCAGCACGGCCGCGGCGTCGGCCTCGCAGGCGGGGACGGGTCGTGCCACCCCGCCGGGCGGCGCCCAGGTGACGTCCTCCACGGACGGTCCGTGCTGCGGGTTGAAGAAGCACGGTGGGCGTCGCTCAGGGACGGGGTCACCGGCCAGGCGCGCGCGCGTGGCCGTCATGTAGTAGCGCCCGTCCTCCAGCGCGGTCGTGACCTCGCGCATCTGCTCCGGTCGCGTAGCCCGCTCTGTGGTCGTCTTGGCGGTGTCGTAGGAGTTGAGGGCCCGTTCGTAGTCGGCGCGGGTGTCGGCGTCGAGGTTCTGGTCCATGACGTTGAGGTCGAGGCGCGCGATGTCCTCGCCGAGGAGCGTCACGTCCTCCTGGACGCCGTGCTTGAGGTCGGCCATCTGCCGCTCCTCGCGCGCCCTGCGCCGCCTGCGGTTCACGAGGAACACTCCGGTGCCGCCGGCGACCAGCAGGACGAGTGCGGCGAGCGTTACGTACCCGCCGATCGCGCCGGACCGGGCGTCCTTGTCGGCCTTCTCCTCGGCGAGAGTCCCGAACCGGATGATCCGGTCCTTCAGCGGCAGCCCGTTGGTGCGGGTGACGAGCTGGTTCATCTCCTTGGAGCTGAGGCTCTTGGAGACGCCGCCCATCCGCCGCCCGTCGGCGGTGACGGCGATGTACGTCCGGCCCTTGCCGACGCGTTCGGCGACGGCCTTCAGCATCGGGCCGACCTCGGCGGGCGTGATGTCGCCGCGCACCACCACGGCGCGGACGTCGGCGTCGCCGTCGCGGTCCAGGGCGGCCTTGACCTCGTTCTGGGCCGCGGCCGGGAGCGGCGCCCCCGCCTCGGTGGACACGTACAGCCGGGAGCCGATGAGGCCGTTGGCGATCTGCCCGACGGTGTCGGCGGGCAGCGCCGCCGCGGCGGGCCGCGCGGCTCCGGCGGGTCCGGCGGCCCGCGCGG
>NZ_CAACVB010000239.1 GCF_900659635.1 Actinomadura roseirufa
GCTTGGGCAGGCCGCTCGCGGTGGACGCCGCCGGACCGCGGACCGGGGCCGGCTCCGCCGCGGCGGGGAGCGCCGGGGCCGGCTCGGCCGCGGGGTCGTCGGGGACGGCGGTGAGCAGCGTCGCCGGCAGGAACACCACGGCCCGCACGCCGCCGTAGGGGGAGCGGCTGTCCACCGAGACCGTGAACCCGTACCGCGCGGCGAGCACCCCGGCGACGGCGAAGCCGACGCGCGGCGGGTCGCCGAGCCGGTGCACGTCCACCGACGTGCGCCCCGACAGCAGGTCGGCGGCGCGCTGCAGCTCCTCGGCGTCCATCGCGACGCCCGCGTCATCGATCATGATGGCGACCCCGTTGTGCGCGGTGCGGAAGTTGACCTCGACGCGGGTGTCGGGCCGGGAGTGCCGGGCGGCGTTGTCCAGCAGCTCGGCGAGGGCGAGCACGACGGGCTCGACGGCGCGGCTGGTCACCGCGGCGTTGACCGGGCCCTCCAGGTTGACGCGCAGGTAGTCGCGGATGCGCGACGTCGCGCCGCGCACCACGTCGGACAGCGAGGACGCCGAGCGCTGCTGCCCCGGCCACGACCCGCACAGCACGGCGGTCGCCTGCGCGCGCCGGCCGAGCTGGGCGTTCATGTGGTCGATGCCGAGCAGGCCCTCCAGCACGTCCGGGTCGTCGTGCCGCTCCTGCATGGTGGAGATCGCGAGCTGCTGCTCGCTGGCGAGGCTCTGGACGGCGCGCATCATGGCGCGCAGCGTCGACTTCGCCGACTGGTCGGCCTGGTCCCGGACGCGGGCGGCGGACCCGGCGAACAGCTCCAGCACCGCCTCCAGCGACCGGCCGTAGCCGGGGTCGAGGCGGGCCAGGTCGTGCAGCGGCCCGGCCGGCCGCGCGGGCGGGCCGCCCGGCGACTCCATGAGCTCGGGCAGCCGCACGCGCAGCAGGTGCGCGAGCTCCCGGTCGCGCATCTCGACGCCGCCGGTCAGGGCCGTGATCCGGTCCTGGAGCTCGGCGGCCAGCCGCCGCTGGCGAGCCAGCAGGGCCGCGGCGGCGGCCAGGCCCGCGCAGGCCGTCAGGGCGACCGCCGTCGCCAAGAGGAAGGGCACCATCAGATCCTCGTGCACAGGGTTCCGGGCGAGGCGGTCCGGTGGGGGAACCGCGCTCCCGGTGGTGGGGTGGACTGGGACAGCGAAGATCGCCGCAGTTCGGAGACGGTAAGCCGGACGCGCTCGCGCGCGCTTCCGTGTGCGCGCAGGAAAGTTGCCCGGTCACGCATTTCATGATCACTTTCCGTCGGAAACGAGTCACTTTCCGATGGAATCGCCGGAATTTTGGAAGGGCTCGTACTACGCTGACCTGCGGCAGAGCGTCCGGCGGTGCCTCCGGCAGCGGTGCGCCCGGCCGGCTCCGGCGGCGATTCCAGGGAGGTGCCCGTATGAACGACCTCCCCGGCGGGACCGTGCGCCGGACCAGCACCGGCTACCGGCTCGTCCTGTACCGCTGGGACGAGACCGGGCAGGCCGAGCGGACCGGCACGGCGCGGCCCGCCCGCCGCGACTCCGGCACGGGCTACCGGTTCGTCCTGCCGCTGAGCGGCGAACTGATCGTCGTCCACGAGGGGCGGGAGGAGCGGCTCCGCCCCGGGACGGGCGGGCTCGTCCCGCCCGGGACGCCGCCGCGGACCGGCCGCGACGGCCCCGCCCGCGCGTTCGCGCTGACCATTCCCGCCCACGAGGTCGACGCCCGGCTGGACCCGATGCCCGCGCTGCCCGCGGCCCTGGACCTCACCGCCGGGCTCGGCCGGGTCGTCGCGGGGATGGTGCGCGCCGTGGACGCCGAGCGCGCCGCGCTGTCCCGGCCGCAGTTCGACGCGGCCTGCGACCGGATCACCGAGCTGCTGTGCATGCTCGCAGCGGCGGAGGGCGCCCGGCCCGCCGCGCCGGGCCATCTGGCCGAGGTGGAGGCCGTGGCCCGCCGGTACGTGCGCGAGCACGCCACCGATCCCGGGCTGACCGGCGCCGCGATGGCCCAGGACCTCGGCTGGTCGCTCCGCCAGGTGCAGCTCGCCCTCCAGCGCGCGGGCACGACGCCGCGCCGGCTGATCCGCGAGGAGCGGCTGCGGCTCGTCCGGGACCGGCTGCGCAACCCCGGCGACCGGCACGTGTCCATCACCGATCTGGCGCACGCCTCGGGGTTCTCCTCCGCGAGCGCGCTGAGCACCGCGTTCCGGCAGCGCTTCGGCGTCAGCCCGAGCGAGCTGCGGCACGCGGCCGGGCCGCGGCGCGGCGGGCGGGCCCTGGACGCCCCGCTCGGATCCCGGGCGCAGGGCCGGGACACGGCCGAGGCGGTCTCGCCGAACTGAGCGGGCGGCGCCGGTCGGTGGGCCGGTCGGCGGGCTGGTCAGAGGCGGATCGGGCGCCTGGTGCGCGGCGCCCGTGCACGGGACGTGACCGCGATGGCACGCATTCCTATTCTGTGGTGGGTTGTCCCGAGTTATAGTCGCTGGGTTCGAGTCGACGGGGCGGAGACACGGTCAGGAGCACACGCGTGGATCTCGGGCCCCACCACCTCCGGATGATCGAGGCGATCGCCGCGACCGGCAGCATCAGCAAGGCCGCGGCGCGGCTGAACCTCACCCAGCCCGCGGTCAGCACCATGCTCCGCCGCGTGGAGGGCCACCTCGGGGTGCAGCTGTTCGTCCGCTCGCCCGAGGGCGTGCTGCCGACCCCCGTCGGGGCCGAGGTGGCGACCCGGGCGCGCGCGGCGCTGGCCTGCATCGACGACCTGAACGCCGCGCTGGCGCACCGGCTGCGCGAACCCTCGCCGCTGCCGCTGCTGCGGGTCGGGATCCAGGCGTGCCCGGCGCTCACCCGGCTCAGCGACCACCTGGACGATCTCGCGCCCGGCGCGCGGCTGCTGTTACGCGTCGACCAGGGCAGCGGGCGGATCTTCGCGCTGCTCGCCTCGGGCGCGCTGGACATCGGGCTGTTCCAGGAGCCGGTCGGGCACGTCGCGCCGCCGCTGGACGGCCTGGAGCGGCTCGTGCTCGTGGAGCGGGAGCCCGCGCTCATCGGGATGGCCTGCGCGAGCCCGCTGGCGGCGCTGCCCACCGTCGGCCTGGACGAGCTCGCGGACCAGGACTGGCTGGACGACCCGCTCGACGACGGGCCGTGGCCGGCCTACTTCCGCGGGGTGTGCGCGGGCGCGGGGTTCCAGCCGCGGGTGCGGTTCTGGTCGACCGACTGGCAGATCTCGTCCTCGCTCATCCGGTCCGGCCGCGCCATCGCCATCTACCAGCCGACCGCGGCGGACCGCGAAGGGGTGGTGTTCCGCCGCATCACCGGCGACCCGCTCGGGCAGCGGCTCGTCCTGGTCTGGCGGCCGGAGGCGGAGGCGGCGGCGGGACGGCTGCGCGGCGTCTTCAACGACATCTACCTGGAGCTGGTCCGGAACCAGCGCGTCTACAGCGAATGGTGGGACGAGCATCCCGAGGCGCATCCGGCCCTGCCCGTCCTCATCTCCTGAATTCCGGCGCCCCACCGGAGCGCCGGCGGTCCGGAGCCCGGCGGGCGGGACGCGAGGGCGGAACGGCGGGTTCCGGGGCAGCGGTCCCCGGAACCCGCACGCTGTGGGTCAGCCCAGCACGCGCCGGCGCCGGGCCACGGCGATGCCGGCCGCCGCGGCCACGGCGCCGCCGGCGCCGAGGGCCATCAGGACGGGCGCCGTGCCCCGGTCCGGCGCCGGCCGGCTGACACCCGTGGTGGGCGAGTAGCCGCCGAGCTTGCCGGAGGTCGCGTACCGCGAGCCGGGAAGCTTGTCGGCGTACCGCGTCCGGACGAGCCGCTGGTAGGCCGCGAGCGTCGTGCCGCTCTTGCCCACCGACGTGACGGCGGTGTCGTTGAGACCCGTCACCCGCCCGTTCAGCAGCCGGTACCAGGCGTGGATCTGCGGCTCGGTGAACACCGTCCCGCCGTCCGCCTTCGCCGGGTACACGGTCTCCTCGGTGCCGGACGTGACGTTCATGACGTCCCAGCTCTTACCGGTCTTGGTCAGCCACAGGGTGGCCTGCTGGCCGGAGGCCGACCGGGCGCCGATCGCCATGTAGGCGTAGGTGGCGACGGGAGCGTTCTCACCCTTGACGAAGGCGGGGTTGAGGGAGAAGACCGGGCGGGCGGTGCCCTCGACCCGCGGCGCCTTGGCGGCGATCGCGGCCGGGGAGACGGCCTGGTCGGTCAGCTTGCCCTGAAGGTGCTGGTCGTAGTGGACGAAGAAGGACCCCAGCCGCTGCTGGACGGCGGGCTGCGCCGCGGCCTTGCCGGCCGCCGCCGCGTCGGCGGCGGGGGGAGCGGGCACCGGGCCGGCGGCCATCGCCGTGCCGCCGCCGATGAGCGCCGTCACGCCGATGCCCGCCGAGACGGCCCCGGCGGCGAGCTTCGCAGAGGTTCGCATCCGTCAACCTCCGATCCGGTAGAGGGCCTGTCCCCAGCGGAACTGGCCGTTGCTGGTGTAACTGCGGTGGGACATCTCCGAGTAGCGGGGGCTGGAGGGCCACGGGTCGCCGTAGGCGATGGTCTGGCCGGCCGCCTGGTAGCCGTAGATGACCTGGGCGTGGCCGCCGCCGGCGGTCCAGTAGATCCCGGTCTCGATGGGGCGCCTGCCGTCGATCTCGGCCTGGACCGAGGCGAACGACAGCGGGTTGCCGACGGTCCCGGGCGACAGGCCCAGGCTCTGGAAGGCGCGCTGGTCCCACTCGAGCTGGCCGGGCTGGTTCGGGCAGGAGCTGCCGCGCGGGTATCCCCGCGCGAGGTTGCAGAAGTCGTTCTGGCTGACGTTGCCCTTGTTGAAGAACTTGGCGATCGTCAGGCCGCTGGCGGCCCAGCACCACTGGTTCTGCTGCTGCACCTCCTGGCTGATCGTCAGGTTGCCTGCGGCGGCGACGCCGGGCGAGGCTGCGATGGTGGCCGCTGCCACCCCCGCGACACCGCACGCGATGCGCCAACGTGCCCGGGCGGGTCGGGTACGCGTTCTCATTCGCTTCCGCCATTTCTCCCGGCGTGCGTCGTGGCACCGCGCACACGGGCGGGGTGTAATTCCCTACCGGTGCCGGGGGAATTCCGGGCGGGGAGCCCCGTGTGCGAGGCCGAAGGAACGCCATAACAGTCTCATTCACGGCATAAGCCGGGTAATGCCAATAGGTTATAACTCGGGTGAATGGGACATGGCGCACCTCCCGGCGCACGGGACGAAAGCGCCGGTCAGGGCGTCCAGCGCAGGGGCAGCGCCTCCATGCCGTAGATGCCCTCGACGCCCCCGAAGGCCGGTGGCGCGGCCGGTTCGAGCCCGCGCATCCGCGGCGCGAGAAAGGCCAGAGCCTCCTCCAGCTCCGCCTTCGCGAGGTTGGCCCCGAGGCAGTAATGGGCGCCCGCGCCGAAGGTCAGCGACCTGCGGTCGCGCTCGGCGGTGATGTCGAACTCCTCGCCCACGTCCCGGTTGGCCCGCTCGGCGCAGATCCCCACGAGCGTCCCCGCGGGGAAGACGATGCCGCGGTACACGAGATCGGACAGGCAGATGCGCGCGGTGAACGGCGTGATCGGCTCGAACCGCAGCACCTCCTCCACCGCACGCCCGGCCCGCTCCGGCTCGGCGCCGAGCAGCGCCCACTGGTCCGGATGCTCGGCGAACAGCCGCAGCGCGTGCGAGAGCTGGGCCTGCGTGGTGTCGATCCCGCCGGACATCATGTTCAGCAGGAGGTTGACGCACTCGTCGTGGCTGAGCCGGTCGCCGCCGTCCTCGGCGGCCAGCAGCGTGCTGATCAGGTCGTCGCCGGGATCGGTCCGGCGGCGCTCCAACAGCGCCTGGACGTAGTCGTACACCTCGCCCGCCGCCTGCTCGATGCGCGGCAGCTCCGTCGACAGCGCCCGGACGTCGAACTGCCGCTGTACCCAGTTCGACCACTCGTGCAGGCGGCCGGCGTCCCGCTCGGGCGCGCCCATGACCGTCGTGATGACCAGCGCCGGGTAGGGCCGGGCGATCTCGGCGACGAAGTCGCAGGACGAGGCGGCGGGCCGCCAGAGCCTCTCCAGGAAACGCCGCATGTCCGGCCGCCAGCGGTCGGCCGCGCGCGGCGTGAAGGCCGGGCCGACCAGCGCGCGCAGCCGCCGGTGGTGGTCACCGGACTGGTTCAGGATGTTCGCGTCGATGTGGTCGCGCATCCGCCCGGACGTCACGCCGAACAGGTCGGCGATCTCACGGCCGGGGAACGCGGTCTCCCGGGAGCGCAGGAAGAACTCGGCGCCTCCCCGGTCGAGCACGACGTAGGTGAACGGACCCCGTGCCAGCCAGCCGTGTTTCGCCGTCTCCGCCAGCCGCTGGTGATAGACCTCCCCGGTCAGGTCGGGCGCCGAGTAGTCGAACTCGGGAAGCTCCAGTTCTGTCACGACCGTCACATTGCCTCCCGGCTTCGCCGCGTTGCGTGCTTGTAGGCCGCCTCAGGCGATTATGCGCGCCAGGACGGAGAGTTTCAGCCTCGCGTACCCCCGATCCGCGCCGACCGTACATCGCCGGCGCACATGGATCGTCCTCCCGCTGGGAGCCGGTACTAGGGCACGGGCTCCCGGGGCGGCTCGGCGGCGAGGAGATCCTCGATCTCCTCGACGGCCCGGCGCAGCTCCGCGGCGAACGCGTGCATCCCGTCCGCCACGGCCCGTGGGGTGCTCAGATACACGTGGAAACGGTCGGGCAGCAGCACGTAGGCCACGCCGATGCACCGCTCGCTGGTCGAGCCGAACCCGAAGTACTGGATGTTCGCCGACGGCGCCGAGCTGGTGCTCAGGTAGTCGTCGCGCATCCGCAGCCACCCGGGCGAGGCGAACAGCGGCGGCGGCTCGGTCACCCCGAGCTCGGCGCCCCGGCGGCGCTGGATCAGCTCCAGCTCCCAGAGGTGCTGCTCGGGCGCCTGGCCGTCCTGGCACTGCTTGGCCCGCCGGATGTGCGCGCCCGCGGCGGTCCGGAAGGCGGAGCGGCGCTCGTCCGCGCCGGCCGCCGGGTCGTCCATCGCCGCGACGAACCGCAGCACCTCGGGGGTGACCACGCGCATCGCCTCGGTACGGCCCCGCCGGAACTGCCGGGTGGCGATCGACTCGTAGGTCGCCCCGGTGATCCCCTTGGCGCGCCGGTGGGCGAGCTGGTAGGCCAGCTGCGCGAACGCGTCCGGGGACGTGCGCAGCCGCTTGATCCGCTCGGCGCCGAAGCCCTCGAAGGACACGGTCTCGGTGGCCGTGGCGGCGGCGTAGGCGGCGAACGCGGCGGCGGCCGCGCGGATGTCGGCCCGCAGCGGCTCGTCCAGGATGAACTCGACCGGCTCGGTCGCCGGCGGGCCCTGCGGCCGGGCGCCCGACCGCCGCGCGTGCTCGGCGGCGGGCGTGCCGAGCAGATCGTCGACGAAGCCGAGGACCGTCGTGCCGTCCAGCCCGCAGTGCTCGATGTTGATCCCCGCCCGCCCGTCACCGAACACGATCAGCGAGACGGCCTTGTCGAACCACCGCCCGGCGGCGTCACCGTGCAGGAGGTGATCGCACGCCTCCAGGGTGCTCTCGGGGGTGAAGTCCTCCAGGCACAGGCAGAACAGCGCGGTCTCCACCGTGTCGAGCGCCCTCCGGTTGGCGGGATGCAGGTCCAGGAGGGCCTGCCGGCTCGCGGCCCACTCCGCCCGCGCCTTGGTGGTGAGGTGCCCGGGGGACGGCTCCGGCGCGGGCTCGGACTTCATGATCCCGCGCAGCCCCGCCGCGATCTCCTCGGGCGTGTGGGGCCGCCCGTCCGGGCCCAGCACGTCCATCCGGACGATGCCGCCGCGGAAGAACACCGCGATGTGGCGTGCCCGGGACGGCCCCGGCCACTTCGCGGTGTACGGCACGCGGACGGTGTCCTGCTCGACGCCGGGGATGCGGGTCGCGGAGAACAGGTACTTGTTCTGCTCCATCGACAGCGGGCGGCCGCGCTGGACGGCGGGCGGCAGCTCCTGCCCGTCCAGCCGCAGCTTGTAGTCCAGCGCCCCGGCCACGAGCCCGGCGGCGCGCTCCGCCTGCGCCTCGCCGGTGTCGTTGAACAGGAAGAAGAAGTTGGCGTTCAGCGCGATCCGGTCGCGGCGGCCGAGGTACCGGTAGGGCCAGAACGTGTCGAGCCAGCTGTGCACGCCGTCCTCGGCGTCGTAGCGTTCGAGGGCGGCGTGCAGCGCGCGGCCCTCGCCGCCCGGCCGCAGGAACGCGGTGAGCGCCTCCCGCGTCCGGGCGAGCTCGGCGTCGGTCAGCAGCGGCGCGCACCACGCCAGGAACCGCTCGCCGGTGGCGTCGAGCGAGGGCAGCGGCACCCGGGGCAGGTCGTCGTCGTGGGCGAAGGTCGGCGAGGGCTGTCGGCCGGCGTTCACATTCGGTCCTCGTTTTCGGTGGTGGAGTTTCCGGTGGTGGACGGGGTCAGCGGGGGCGCGAGACGTACAGTTGCGCGTAGAGCCAGCCGCGGGTCTCCAGCCCGGTCGGGTCGACCCCGACTTCGGAGAGCCGGTCCAGGACGAGCTCCTGCTCCTGCGCGGTGGCGAACCGCCGCTGCCGGAACAGCCCGTCCCGGCGGACGGTCCGGTACCCGGCCGCGGCGAGGTGCTCGGCGATCGGGTCGAAAGGGAACATCCGCAGCACGAAGTGCGCCATCCAGGGCCGTGCGCCGCCCTGCGCCTCGACGACGCGGGCGAGGGTCCGCTCGGTGACGTAGCCGAGACAGCCCGTCGAGATGACCAGGTCCGTCGCGGCGAGCTGGGCGCGCTGCCGCTCGTCGGGGTCGTCGTCCTCCAGGTCGGCGTGCACCGCGCCGTCCAGGAACCCGGCCTCCAGAGCGTAGGCCAGGGCGTCGTCGGAGGCGTCGAGGCCGAGGAAGCGCACGCGCCGCGCGGACCTCCCGGACCGCACCAGCTCCCGGTCGCGGGCCAGCAGCGCGCCCCGGGTCTGCCGGTGGGCGTCGTGGCCGCCGTACCGGTCGTACAGATCGCCCATGGTCACGCCGTACTTGAGGAGCGCGGCGTTGATCCCGTAGGAGCAGCCGATGTCCAGGACGGTCGGGACCGGGACCTCGCGGGCCGTCCGGTACTCGGCGATCAGCCCGCTGAAGTGGGGTTTGGCGAGCTCGGGGATGAAGTAGTCGAGGTCGCGCAGGGTGGTGAAGTAGGCGCGCGGGTCGGGCTGGGTGTAGATGTGGTCGAGGGAGACCTTTCCGGTCGTGTCGACGCGCACGTTCGCGTTCCTTCCTGGAGTGCGGTGCGGCGATGGACGGCGGGCTCGGAACCTCGGCACGGCCCCCTAGTCCAGCAGCCGGTCGACCCGGACGGCGCGTCCCTGGGCCGCCAGGTGCTCGGGCAGCACGCGGCCGAACAGCTGCCGGGTGCGCGCCACGCTGCCGACGACCCCGGGGCGCTCGCTGTAGGCGAGGATCGCCGTGTGGCGCGCCGTCGCGCCCCGCACCGTGCTCACCCGGTGCAGCGAGTACCGTCCCTTGAACAGCTGCAGGTCGCCGGGACGCAGGATGAGCCGCCTGATCATGTCCCCGCCGGCGCCGGTGAGCACGCGCCGGACGGCGCCGAGGTTCTCGTCCTGCGCCGACCTGATGTTCGGGCAGTACTCGAAGACGCCGCCGTCCGCCGCCTCCCGCGTCAGCAGGCTGACCGTGAACTCGTTGGTGTCGAAGTGCCAGGGGTGCTGCATCCCCGGCCCGACGACGTTGAGGCACAGCCCCGACAGGGGGTCCGCGAGCTCGTGCACCCGGGGGAGGCCGAAACAGCCCGCCACGAAGCGCTGGAAGGGGCCGCTGGTGTAGAGCCGGTGGACGATCGCGCCGGCGGGGATCCGGTCCCGTGCCACGAAAGCGTTGCCGCGCCGGACGGTGATGCGCCCGGGATGATCGTCGGGCAACGGGGTGGTCACGTCGATGTTGTAGGCGTTCACCGTCTCGACGTCGAAATGCGCGTACGGCGCCAAAGCCGCGCATTCTTCCCGCAGTTCGTCGTGCAGGGCCGCGCGGATGAAACCGGGAAGCACGGCACAGCCGGAATTGTCCAGTTCGCTCCGGACCCGGGAGACGGCGGCGTCCCAGCCGGCTCCCGCCGGCTCGTCCAGCGGGTAGCGGACCGTGTTGACCAGCCGCTCGACCGCCCGAGCCTCCGCCGCGACCATGAAGCCCCTTCCGGTGAGCGATCCCAAGACGGGTCTAGCACATTCATTGGGTCAATTCATGACGGGGTTTTCCGGGCGAACCTATCAGGAATCGATAAAGCGGGTCGCTGACCTGTGCATTCGATCGTTCCAAAAAAGTGCCGGGACGGGCGGCGGGACCGGGGTTGTGGCTCATCTCACGCGTCCGGCGGGCACCGGGGCGGGGCGTCCGGCGTTCCGGTCCGCCGGCCGGTCTGATCAACTTTCCGCGAACCATCCCTTACGCGGCGGCGTCACCCTCTGGTGGAATGCCTGGTCGGACATGAGCGAGGGGAAGACGTGGTGGACTGGCGGCTGGCGGACTTCGTCGAGGACCGGGAGCTGGGGCGCGGGGCGCAGGGACGGGTCGTCCTGGCGCGGCACGCGGAGGCGGGCACTCCCGTGGCCATCAAGTACCTGGCGCGCGGCGACGCGGCGGCGGTCGCGGCCCTGCGCGGCGAGGCGCGCATGCTCGGCCGCCTCACCAGCCCCTACGTCGCGCGGCTGTACCGGTTCGTGGAGAGCGAGCACGGCGCCGCGATCGTGATGGAGGCGGTCAACGGCGCCTCGCTGAAGGCGGTGCTGGGCGAGCACGGCGCGCTCGCCCCGGAGGCGGCGCTGCTCGTGCTGAAGGGCTCGCTGCTCGGGCTGGCCGCGGCGCACTCCGTCGGCGTCGTGCACCGCGACTACAAGCCGGCCAACGTGGTGGTGCGGCCGGACGGGCTCAGCAAGCTGGTCGACTTCGGTGTGGCCGTCCTCGCGGGCGAGGGGTCGTTCGCCGGGACCCCCGCGTACATGGCGCCGGAGCAGTGGCGCGGCGAGCCCGCCACCCCCGCCACCGACGTGTACGCCGCGACGTGCGTGTTCGTGGAGTGCGTCACCGGGCGGCGGCCCTTCGCGGCGGACGGTCAGGCGGCGCTGCGGGACCAGCACCTGGCGGCACCGGTGGACATGGCGGACGTGCCCGAGGCACTGCGTCCCCTCGTCGCCGAGGGCATGGCCAAGAGCCCTGAGCAGCGCCCGCCGGGCGCGGCGGCGTTCGTCGCCCGGCTGGAGACGGCCGCCGTCGCCGCCTACGGCGGTGACTGGGAGCAGCGCGGCGTGCGGGCGCTGGCCGGCGCGGCGGTCGCCCTGGCGGCCCTGTTCCCGCTGGGCGCCCTCGTCGCCCCGGGCGCCG
>NZ_CAACVB010000240.1 GCF_900659635.1 Actinomadura roseirufa
CGGGGGCCGCCGGGACCGCGCCGAGCGCGGCCGGCGTCACCAGGGGGAGCAGCAGCGCCAGGGCCCCTCTCGCCCGTGCCCCGGGGGGCCTCGTACATGAGCGCCCGGCCGCCCGGGCCGTCGCGCTCGCGTGCTCCGTTCCCGGATCTCGCCGGCCCGCGTGGGTCATCTCGCCGCCCTCCCCGCCGCGCGCGGGCGCGGCCCTCGGCCGTCTCCGGACGGTCTTCCCGGGCCGCACCGCGCCCACCTCGGCAAACATCGCCAAAAGTGGTATTGACCAGTCGGCGGATTGGACATAACGTGTGCGCGACGGGATCGGCGTTCGAGGAGGTGAGCGGCATGTCGGTGGCCAAGGAGTCCCGCAACGGGAGCACGAAACGGCAGGCCGTGCGCCGCGAGCTCCTCGCGATGCTGGAGGGGCTCGACGTCGGGGACTCCCTGCCGTCCGAGCGCCGGCTGGCCGAGGACCTCGGCGTCTCCCGCCCGACCCTGCGCCAGGCCATCGACGGCCTGGTCGCCGAGGGCCTGCTGGACCGGCGGCACGGGAGCGGTACCTACGTGGCCGAACCCCGGATCGCCGTCTCGCTGACCATGACCTCCTTCACCGAGGACATGATCAGGCGCGGCATGCGGCCGGGGGGCCGGGTGCTGTCGTTCCGCACCGAGACCGCGGGGGCGCGGATCGGCAGGCGGCTGGCCCTCTCGCCCGCCGAAGAGGTATTTACCATTCGACGGCTCCGGCTGGCCGACGACGCCACGATGGCCATCGAGACGCTGTACATGCCCCGGGTGCTGCTGCCCGGCCTGCGCCGCCAGGACCTCGAGGGCCGCTCCTTCTACGACCTGCTGCGCGGCGAGGGCGTCGCGATCGCCTCGGGCACCGAGACGATCGAGCCGACCGTCACCACCACGGAGGAGGCCGCCGACCTGGGCGTCCCCGTGCACATGCCCGCGTTCCTGATCCAGCGGGTGACCAGGGACGGGGACGGCAGGCCGCTGGAGTACGTCCGTTCCGTCTACCGCGGCGACCGGTACCGGCTCGAACTCGACCTGAGACCGCCGCCGCACTGACCCGCGCGGGGCGGCCCGCACCCGCCCGCGCCCACCGGCACCACCACCGCCACCAGATCCGCCCGGCTTGCCGGGAACGCTCCAAAACCCATCCGACGGCCATGACGGCCCGACCGCACCAACCGCGCTGACGGGGGCGACAGCGCACCACCCCACCCCCGAGAAGTGAGGCGACCCACCCATGGACGTCATCAAGGACATCCTCACCTTCCTGGCCGACAACGTGTTCGGCCAGGTGCCCATCCTCATCGGGCTGATCACCCTCGCCGGGCTGCTGCTGCAGCGCAAGCGGTTCGAGGACGTCTTCGCCGGCGCCCTGCGCGCGACGATCGGCGTCGTCATCCTCTTCATCGGCATCGACGTGTTCACCGGCGGGCTGAGCAGCTTCCAGACGGTGCTGGCCAGCGCGATGGGCACGAAGCCGCCGAAGGCCGACCACACGCTGACCGACTTCCTCACCTCGCAGGGCGGGACGATCGCGCTGGTCATCACGGTCGCGTTCCTCACCCACGTGCTGATCGTGCGGATCTTCCCGGCGGCCCGGTACCTGTACCTGACCGGGCACCTGATGTTCTGGATCAGCACGGTCACGGTCGCCTCGCTGGTGACGATCGCCCCGGGGCAGGACCAGCTCACGCTGGTGCTGTGCGGGGCCGGGTTCGTCGCCGCCTACTGGACCGTCCAGCCGCTGTGGATGCGGCCGCTGATGCGCCGCGTCATGCCGGACGACCGGTTCGGGTTCGCGCACACCAGCTCGCTGTCCTGCCTGGTCACCGGGTTCGCGGCCCGGCCGCTCGGCAGCCGCGAGAAGCACGACACCGAGCGGCTGAAGCTGCCGCGCCAGCTGTCGTTCTTCAAGGACGTCAACGTCAGCACCGCGCTGATCATCTCGCTGATCATGCTGGTGGCGGTCGCGTTCGCCGACCACGCCGTGGTCGACAAGGCCGCGGCGGCGCTGGACCCCAAGCTGTCCCCGTGGGTGTGGGCGCTGCTGGTGGGCCTGCGGTTCGCGGGCGGCATCGCCATCCTGCTGTTCGGCGTGCGGATGTTCCTCGGTGAGATCGTCCCGGCGTTCAAGGGCTTCAGCGACCGGGTGATCCCCGGCACCCGCCCCGCGCTGGACGTGCCGACCGTCTTCCCCGTCGCGCCCACCGCGGTGATGCTCGGGTTCGTCACCTCCACGAGCGTCTTCCTGGTCTGCCTCGCGGTGTTCGCCGGGGCCGGCTGGTTCACCCTCGCGCCGCCCATGATCATGCTGTTCTTCGTCGGCGGCGCCGCCGGGGTGTTCGGCAACGTCGTGGCGGGCTGGCGCGGCGCGGTGCTCGGCGGCGTGATCAGCGGCCTGGTCCTCGCCGTGGGCCAGGCGGTCACCTGGGGCCTGTACGAGCGGACCGCCCCGGAGCTCGCCACCCTCGCCGACCCCGACTGGTACGCGATCGCCTGGCTGCTGAAGGCCGCGGACCCGGTCGTCGGCGACGGCACCATCTGGCTCGTGCCCGCGGTGGCGCTGGCCGCGATGGTCGCCACACTGCTCGTCCTCGGCCGCGCCGAGCGGCGCCGCGCGGACGCGGAGCCGGCGCCGGGCGAGGCGCGGACCGCGGCCGGCGGCGGGGTCGCCGGCGGAGCGGCCACCGAGCGCGCCTGAGCGCACCGGCACGGTGACCCGCCCGCGCGGTGAGCCGGCCACGAAGACAGCCGCCGACACGAGAGAGGGACCGACATGGCACTGGACCGGCAACTGGAGATCCTCGCGGTCTGCGGGGTCGGCATGGGCTCCAGCCTGATGCTCAAGATGACCGCCGAGGACGCGCTGCGCTCGCTCGGCGTCGACGCCCGGGTGGAGAACACCGACGTGTCGACGGCACGCGGGATGACCCCCGACGTGGTCATCGGGCAGGGGATGCACACCGGCGAGATCGCCGACCTGGCGCCCGTGGTCATCACGATCAGCGACTTCCTCGACAAGGAGGGCCTGGAGGCGCAGCTGCGCGAGCGCCTGGCCGAGCAGGGGTGGCTGTCGTGACCGCGGCGGGCGGGATCCTCACGGCGGCCGCCGGGGTCGCCGCCGGGGACTGGCGGGAGGCCGTCCGCGCGGCGGCCGCCGCGCTGGTCGCCGCGGGGGCGGCGGGCGAGGGCTACCCGGAGGCATGCGTCCGGGTGGTCGAGGCGAACGGCCCGTACATCGTGCTGACGAAGGGGCTGGCGCTCGTGCACGCCCGTCCCGAGGACGGCGGACTGGCCGTCGGCGTGGGCGTGACCCGGCTGGCGGAGCCCGTCGAGTTCGGCCATCCGGAGAACGACCCGGTGGATCTGCTGCTCGCCTTCTGCACGCCCGACCCGGACGCGCACGTCGGGACACTGGCCGCGCTGGCGCGCGCGCTGTCCGCGGGACTGGCGGACCGGCTCCGCGCGGCACCCGGGCAGGAAGACATGACCCACGCCCTGAAGGAGGCCCTTTCCGATGCCTGACGCATCGCCCCTGGCGGCCGACACGGCCCAGGAGCCCTTCCCCGGCCGGGTCCGGTCGCTGCTCGACGAACTGGACGCCACGTCCGGCGCGTCGATCGGCCGGGCCGCCGAACTGCTGCTGGAGTCGTTCACCGCGGACGGGATCGCGCACGTCGCGGGCGCCGGGCACTCCCTGGCGATGGTCTGCGAGACGTTCTACCGGGCGGGCGGCCTGGCCGCCGTCCGGCCGATCTGGGATCCGCGCGTGCTGCCGCTGGACGACGCGCTGCGCAGCACCCTCGCCGAGCGGCGCGCCGGAGTGGGGCGGGGCATCGTCGAGGCCGCCGCGCCCGTGCCCCCGGACGTGGCGGTGGTCTTCTCCAACAGCGGCCGCAACCCCTACCCGGTCGAGGTCGCCGCGGAGTGCGCCGCGCGGGGCGTGCCGGTCATCGCGGTGACCTCGGCGCGCGCCTCGGGCCTCGCCGCGCCCCGGGCGGCGACGACGCTGGCCGACCACGCCACGATCGTGCTGGACACCTGCGTCCCGCCCGGCGACTCCCTGCATCCGCCCGGCGCGCCCCGCACGGCGGCGGCCTCCACGATCCTCGCGGCCTACGCGTGGTCGCGGGTGCTGGCCGAGCTGGACGACCTCGCGGCCGCGCGCGGAGTGGACCTGCCCCGCTGGACCAGCGCGAACGTCCCGGGCGGGGACGAGGTGAACGCCGCGCTGCTGGAGCGCTACCGGAGCCGGATTCCCGAGCTGACGGGCGGGCGGGAGGGTCCCTCGGACTGAGCCGCCGATGCCCGCCGGGGCCGACGCCCCGGCTCCGGCGGGCGCGGTCCGAGGTGTCCCCGCGGAGAACCCGGAAAGCGCGGGATGAACGTCTGGGAACCGGGTCAGGTCGCCCGGCGTTTCGCAGACGAGTCCGCTCTTCCCCTATGGCATGATGCGGGCACACTGGACCGATACGAGGAGTGAGATGACCACCAGACCGACCGAGGACGACCTTCATGCCGTGTTCAGGCGCGCGGACCTCGGCGGCGACGACAAGCTCGACCTGATGGAGTTCACGCTGGTCCTGGACAGCCTCGGGCTGTCGTGGACGCGCGCGGAAACGCAGGACAGGTTCGAGCAGGCGGACACCAACCGCGACGGCTTCATCTCCTACACGGAGTTCCGCGTCATCCTCGAGGTACAGGGCTGGGTCGAAGGACCCCTGCCCGGCGCGCGCGCCTGACCCGGCGCCGCGCGGCGGGAGACCCCGCCCGAGGACCGCGCACGACGACACGAACGACGAGCAGGTACGGAACGGGCCCGCCGGATGACCGGCGGGCCCGTTCGCGTCGGCGGCCGTCTCAGACGGCGCGCCCCCGCAGTTCGCGGTAGCGGCGGACCAGCGCCGCGGTGGACGGGTCCGGGGCCTCGGCCGGAGGCTCGGCGGAGGTGAGCGCGGGCGCGAGGTCCATGGCCATGACCTTGCCCAGCTCGACCCCCCACTGGTCGAAGGAGTCGATGCCCCAGATCGTCCCCTGGACGAACACGATGTGCTCGTAGAGCGCGACGAGCTCCCCGAGGGTCTTCGGGGTCAGCTTCGGCGCGAGGATCGTGCTCGTGGGCCGGTTGCCGGGCATCACCTTGTGCGGGACGACCGCGGCGGGCGTCCCCTCGGCGGCGATCTCCTCGGCGGTCTTGCCGAAGGCGAGCGCGGAGGTCTGCGCGAGCAGGTTCGCGGTGAGCAGGTCGTGCATGCCCGCGGGGTCCTCGAACGGCTCGGCGAACCCGATGAAGTCGGCCGGGACGAGCCGGGTGCCCTGGTGCAGGAGCTGGTAGAAGGCGTGCTGGCCGTTGGTGCCGGGCTCGCCCCAGAAGATCTCCCCGGTCTGCGCGACGACGGGCGCGCCGTCGGCCCGCACCGACTTGCCGTTGGACTCCATCGTGAGCTGCTGCAGGTAGGCGGGGAAGCGCGACAGCCGCTGGCTGTAGGGCAGGACGGCGTGGGTCTGGGCGCCGAAGAAGTCGGTGTACCAGACGCCGAGCAGGCCCATCAGGACCGGCATGTTCGCCTCGAACGGCGCGTGCCGGAAATGCTCGTCGATCTCGCGGAAGCCCGCGAGCATCTCCCGGAACGCCTCGCCGCCGATGGCGATCATCAGGGACAGCCCGATGGCGCCGTCGAAGGAGTAGCGGCCGCCGACCCAGTCCCAGAAGCCGAACATGTTCTCGGTGTCGATGCCGAAGTCCGCCACCCGCTCGGCGTTGGTGGACACGGCGACGAAGTGCCGGGAGACGGCCTCGGCGTCGCCGAGGCGCCCGACGAGCCACTCCCGGGCGACCTTGGCGTTGGTGAGCGTCTCCAGCGTCCCGAACGTCTTGGAGCTGATGACGAACAGGGTCCGCTCGGCGTCCAGGCCCGCGAGCGTGCCGGCGATGTCGGCCGGGTCGATGTTGGAGACGAACCGGCAGCCGATCCCCGCGTCGGCGTAGTCGCGCAGCGCCTCGTAGGCCATCGCGGGACCGAGGTCGGAGCCGCCGATGCCGATGTTGACGACCGTCGTGATCGGCTCGCCGGTGAAGCCCGTCCACTCCCCCGAGCGGACGCGGGCGGCGAACGCGGCCATCCGGTCCAGGACGGTGTGCACGTCGGACGCGACGTCCTGCCCGTCCACCGTCAGGGACTCGCCGGGCGGCAGCCGCAGCGCGCTGTGCAGGACGGCGCGGTCCTCGCTGACGTTGATGTGCTCACCGGCGAACATCGCGGCGATCCGCTCGCGCAGCCCCGCCCGCCCGGCGAGGGAGACCAGCAGGCCGAGCGTCTCGGCCGTCACGCGGTGCTTGGAGTAGTCCAGGTGAAGGTCGCCCGCGGACACCGTCATGCGCTCGACGCGTCCCGGGTCCTCGGCGAAGAGCTCGCGCAGGTGCCGCCCCGCGAGCACCGACTGGTGCTCGGCGAGCGCCGCCCACTCGGGCGCCTCGGTGATATCAGCCATTGCCTCTCTCATCTCCTCGGCGGGGCCCGGCGGACGCCGAACGGCCCCCCGGGCGCCCCACCGTCCCCACGGCGATCATAGGTCGTGCTCATCACGAGCCCGGCCTTGTTAACCGCGAACGGTCGCCGGCTCATCCCGCGGCCGCGTCCCGGCGCGGCGAGTCAGTTTCCAGGGGTGCGGCACGGGCAGGTCCCGGGTGACCGAACGGACATCCAGGGAGCATTCGGATATGACCACGATCGCCACGACCAACCCCGCGACGGGGCGGGTGGAGAAGACCTTCGACGCGCTGGCCGAGGACGAGATCGACCGGCGCATCGGGCGCGCCGCCACCGCGTTCGCCTCCTATCGCACCACCGCGATCGGCGAGCGGGCGGCGTGGATGCGCGCGGCGGCGGACATCCTGGACGGCGAGGCCGGCCGGATCGGCGCGATGCTGACGGCGGAGATGGGCAAGACCCTCAAGGCCGCCGAGGCGGAGGCGCGCAAGTGCGCCGCCGCGTGCCGGTACTACGCCGGTCGGGCGGCCGGGTTCCTCGCCGACCGTCCCGCGGACGCGGCGGCGGTGGGCGCCTCGGGCGCCTACGTCCGTTACCAGCCGCTCGGTCCCGTGCTGGCGGTCATGCCGTGGAACTTCCCGCTCTGGCAGGTGATCCGGTTCGCCGCGCCGGGGCTGATGGCGGGCAACACCGGGCTGCTCAAGCACTCCTCGAACGTCCCGCAGACGGCGCTGTTCCTGGAGGACCTGTTCCGCCGCGCGGGGTTTCCCGAGGGCGTCTTCCAGACCCTGCTCATCGGGTCCGGCGACGTCGAGCGGGTGCTGCGCGACCCGCGAGTGAGGGCGGCGACGCTCACCGGCAGCGAGCCCGCCGGGCGGTCGGTCGCCGCGATCGCCGGGGACGAGATCAAGCCGACCGTGCTGGAGCTCGGCGGCAGCGACCCGTTCGTGGTCATGCCGTCGGCCGACGTCGCGGCGGCGGCCGAGGCGGCGGCCGCGTCGCGGTGCCTGAACAACGGGCAGAGCTGCATCTCCGCCAAGCGCTTCATCGCCGACATCGGCGTCGCCGACGAGTTCGAGCGGCGCTTCGTCGAGGCGATGACCGCGCTCTCGGTGGGCGACCCCATGCGGGAGTCCACCGACGTCGGCCCGCTGGCCACCGAGCGGGGCCGCGCCGACGTCGAGGAGCTCGTGGCGGACGCGACCGGCAAGGGCGCGACCGTGCTGTGCGGCGGGCGGCGCCCGGACGGGCCCGGCTGGTTCTACCCGCCGACCGTCCTGTCCGGCGTGACGCCGGAGATGCGCGTGTACCACGAGGAGGTGTTCGGGCCGGTGGCGTCCCTGTTCCGCGTCCGCGGCGTGTCGGAGGCGGTCGAGGTGGCGAACGCGACGGGCTTCGGGCTCGGCTCGAACGCCTGGACGCGCGAGCCGGACGAGCGGGAGCGGTTCGTCCGGGAGCTGGACGCCGGTCAGGTCTTCATCAACGGCACCACCACGTCCTACCCCGAGTTGCCCTTCGGCGGCGTCAAGCGGTCCGGGTACGGCCGTGAGCTGTCGGAGCAGGGAATGCACGCCTTCTGCAACGCCAAGACCGTCTGGGTCGCCTAGACCGGCGCCGCGGACGGGCCGGACGGGTCAGGGCACCACACGGAACATCGTCGTGGCGGCGTCGCGGCGGCTGGGGGCGGAGACGAAGAAGATGTGCGGTCCGGGCGGCAGCGGCCCGGCGGTGAACTCGTGGGTCTGGTTGACGGCGTAGTTGAACGTGCCCCGGCGATCGGCGACCGGGCCCGGCCGGTCGGCGAACCGGTCGAGCCACACGGTGACCCGCTCGCCCGGGGACCAACCCGACCCGTGGACCACGAAGACGGTGTCGCCGTCGCCCTCGTCCTGGTTGACCATGATCCGCGGGTTCCCGGTGGGCCGCTCGCCCGCCCCGTCGCGCGGCGCGGGGGGATCGCCGCCCGGTCCCGGCGGCGGGCGGCCCTCGGGTCCGGGCGCCGCCTCGGCGGGCCGGGCGGGACCGCCGGCGGGCCAGAACGAGCGGCCGAGCAGGGCGCCGACGCAGATCAGGCCGATCGCGAGGACCGAGGCGACCCGGGTGCGGGGCTCGGCCAGGAACGCGCGCGCCGACGAGGACGACGACGGCTCGCGCGTGCTCTCGCCGCCGCGGCTCCGGACGGGGACCGGCGCGGCGGGGCGCGGATCGGGGACGGGGACGGGGACGGGGACGGGGATGCGCGGGCCCTCCCCGAACTCCCGGACCAGGTCGAGGGCGGTTCCCGACAGGTACGGCACGCCCGGGTCCAGGCCGAGGTGCGGGGAGACCGCGGCCAGGACCTCCCCCGGACGGGGACGCCGCGCCGGGTCGCGCTCCAGGCAGCGCTGGACGAGCCGGCTCAGCTCGACGGGGAGACCGGCCAGGTCGGGGGCGCGCGTCGCGAGCTGCGCCATCAGCTCCAGCACGCCCTCACCGGCGTAGGGGCCGTGCCCGGTCGCCGCGAACAGCAGCACCGCGCCGAGCGCGTACACGTCGCTCGCGGCCGACACGCCGCGCGGCCCCTGGGCCTGCTCCGGGGCCATGAACGCGGGCGTCCCGACCGCGACCCTGCTGAGCGTCACGCGGGCGCGCTCGGCCGCGTGCGCGAGCCCGAAGTCGATCACTCGCGGCCCGTCCAGTGAGACGAGCACGTTGGACGGCTTGAGGTCGCGGTGCACCAGGCCCGCCGCGTGGATGGACTCCAGCGCCTCCGCGCAGCCCGCGGCGAGCCACCGGACCGCCGCCAGGGGCAGCGGGCCCGAGGCGCCGACGAGCCGCTCCAGCGACGGCGCGGGAACGTAGGCGGTGGCGAGCCACGGCACGTCCGCGCCCGCGTCGGCGTCCACGACGGCGGCGGTGTACACGCCGCTGACCCGCCGCGCCGCGGCGACCTCGAGGCCGAACCGGGCGCGGAAGTCGGGCTCGCGGGCCAGCTCGGCCCGCACGGTCTTCACCGCGGCCAGCCGGCCCGACGCCGACCGGCCGAGGTACACCCGCCCCATCGAGCCGGCGCCGAGCCGGCCGAGGAGCGCGTAGGGGCCGACCGTCCCCGGGTCGTGCCCGTCCAGCGGGTCGAGCGGGCCCTCGTATGCCACGATGTCGCCTCCCCGGCCGTCACCTGCCCGACATGGTGGACGGCCGAGGTCACGAAACGTCATCGGGGGCGGCGGCGCGTCCGATTTCGGTCAGGCCCCCACCGTAACGGCCCCGCCGGCCTCGGCCGGTCTCCGGCCGATGATCTCCTGGCCGCCCGCCGCCGCGACGCCGCGGATCTCCCGCCGCGGCGTATCGCTCGCGCCGGGCCCGGTGCGACGGCCGTCACCAGCGGCTATGGACGCTCCATGCTTGACTTCTAGTATTCCTACCTTAATTATAGGAAATATGCCGCACGTCCTGATCGTCCGGCGCGTGGTCGTCCTCATGCGCCTGAACAGCACCCTCTGTCGGTAACCGCGCCCGGCGCGTCGCGCGCCCAGGACCGTTCCACCCCGTCCGCCGTGCCGGCGCGCCACCGCGCCCCGGACGGCCCACCCCCCACCCTCTTCTCTCCCCGTCGAGCCCGCCGCACCCGTCGTGACCGGCAGGGCTCCCGTCCGCCTGCGGCCGGTCCCCGCCGACCACCTCGCCCGAACCCATGAGGGGCTACGCCACCATGTCCATCTTCCGTCACCGATCGCGTGTCCTGGCCGCCGCCGCGGCCGCCGCCGCCCTGCTCGGCCTCACCTCCGCGTGCGGGGACGAGGCCAAGGCGGGCGGGTCGCGCGGCGGCTCCGGCAGCGCCGTGATCAAGCTCAAGAACCCCGGCAACGCGGGCCCGCTCGCCTACGCCAAGCGCGAGAAGATCCTGGAGCGGCGGCTGAAGGCCGTCGGCGCCCGGGTGGAGTGGGGCGGCTCCTACGCCTCGTTCACCGCGACGATCGACGCGGTCCGCGCCGGCTCGGTGAACGCCCTGGAGGGGGCGATCTCACCGGCGCTCGGCTACCTCGCCAACAGCCGCGACATCAAGATCTTCTCGGTCACCGACCCGGTGACCGACCGGACCGCGCCGCCGCGGGACGGCCTGGTCGTGCCCGCCAAGAGCCCCGTCCGGTCCGTGAAGGACCTGGAGGGCAAGCAGGTCGCGGTCAACAAGGGCGGCCGCGGCGAGTACCTGCTGCTGCTCGCGCTGCGGCAGAACGGGATCCCCGCCGACAAGGTGAAGCGGGTGTACCTGAACCCGGTGCAGGGCGCCTCGGCGTTCGCCACCGGCAAGGTCGACGCCTGGTGGGCGATCGTCGACGCCTACCCGGAGGTGGTCGCCAAGGGCGCCCGCGTCCTGCTCAACGGGCGCGACCTCCCCGACCGCGACCTCAACATCTGGGCCGCCCGCACGGAGCTGCTGAACAAGCACCCCGAGGCCGTCAAGGTCTTCCTCGACACCCTGCGCGAGCTGACCGAGCAGGAGAAGCGCTCACCGGAGCGCTTCCAGAACGTCTTCCTCCAGAAGGGACCGACGGCCGTCTCGGGCGCGCGGCTTCAGGACAACCTCGCCAAGGCCCGGTTCGAGAACGTCCCGCGCTACGCGGGCGCGGAGGACGGCAAGTACATCGACGACGTGGCCGGGGTCTTCCGGCAGTACGGCGTCCTCCCGGCCGCCATCCCCGCCGCCGAAGTGATCTTCGACCTGCGGGGGGCCGCCTCGCCCGCCCCGTCGGGGCGGGCGTCGTGACGCTGGAACGGCCGCACGCGCCGGCCGTCCGCGCGGACCCGCCGGAGGAGCGCGCGCACCCGCCGGAGGAGCTCGAGGGCGGGCCGCCGGAGAACGGCGGCCCCGGCGGCGAGACGGAGCTGCGGGTCCCGCCGCGGATCGGGACGCG
>NZ_CAACVB010000241.1 GCF_900659635.1 Actinomadura roseirufa
GGTGCTGCTCGGCCCGGCCTCCGACGTGGGCCGCGCCGTGGCGGCCCGGCGGCCGGACGAGGCGGCCCGGCTGCTGGCCGCCTGGCGGGAGCGCGCCGAGGTCGCGATCGAGATCGTCGACCACCACGACGCCGGCGACGGGCCCCGCGCGGCCCGGATGCTCGCGCTGGCCCGTACGGCGGGCGTCCCCGCGGTGCTGGGCAACGCCGTCCGCTACCTGGAGCCCGCCGACCACCCGGTCGCCCAGGTGCTGGACGTGACGCGGCGCCTCGTCCCGCTGGACCGGCGGCACCTGGACGACCGGACCGGGCAGGCCTACCTGAAGTCCGCGGCGCAGATGCGCCGGGTCGCCGAGCTGAGCTGCGGCCCGGACGCCGCGGACGCGCTGCTCGCGGCGACCCGGCGGGTGTCGGAGCGCTGCGTCCTGGACGCCGCCGACCTCGGCATGGACCGCCTCCACCTGCCCGCCGTCGCCGGGGACGCGCAGGCCCGGCTCGCCGACCGCTGTGCCCGGGGCCTGGCCCGGCGCGGAATGGAACGCTCCGAGCGGGCCGCGGACCGGCTCGCCGCCGAACTCGGCGTGATCGCCCGCGCGGGGCTGGCCGCCTACTTCCTCACCGTCGCCGACGCCGCCGCGCTGATCCGCGGCCGCGGCATCCGCTGCGCGGTCCGCGGCTCGGGCGCGGGCAGCCTCGTCAACCACCTGCTGGGCATCGGCGACCTCGACCCGCTCCGCCACGACCTGGTGATGGAGCGGTTCCTCGCCGACGGCCGCCGGGGGCTGCCCGACATCGACCTGGACGTGGAGTCGGCCCGCCGGATCGAGGCGTACGAGGCGCTGTTCGAGCGGTTCGGCGCCGACGGCACGGCGTGCGTGTCGATGATGGAGACTTACCGGGCGCGCAGCGCGCTGCGCGACGTCGGCGCCGCGATCGGGCTGCCGCCGGGGGAGATCGACGCGATCGCCAAGGCGTTCCCGCACATCCGCGCGAACCAGATCGGCGCCGCCCTGGACGACCTGCCCGAGCTGCGCCAGAGCAACCTGTCGCGGGCGCGGCTCGGCGTGCTGTTCCGGATCGCCGAGCGGCTCGACGGGCTGCCCCGGCACATCGCCCTGCACCCCTGCGGCGTCGTCCTGTCGGACCCGGCGCTGCGCGACCGCACCCCGGTCGAGCCCAGCGCGGCGGGGTTCCCGATGACCCAGTTCGGCAAGGAGGACGTCGAGGAGATGGGGCTGCTCAAGCTCGACGTCATCGGCGTGCGGATGCAGTCGGCGATGGCGCACGCGGTGGCGGACGTCGCGCGCGTGTCCGGGGAGCGGATCGACCTGGAGGCCGTCCCGCGCGACGACCCGGCGACGTTCGCGCTGATCCGCTCGTCGCGCACGCTCGGCTGCTTCCAGATCGAGTCGCCGGGCCAGCGGGAGCTGATCGGCCGGCTCCAGCCCCGCGACCTGGACGACCTCGTGCTCGACATCTCGCTGTTCCGCCCGGGGCCGGTCAACTCCGACATGGTCACGCCGTTCCTGGAGGCGCGCGCCGGCGTCCGGGAGCCGGACTATCCCCACCCCGACCTGGTCCCCGCGCTCCGCGAGAGCCTCGGCGTGGTGATCTTCCACGAGCAGGTGCTGCGCGTCCTGGACGTGCTGACCGGATGCGGCCTCTCCCGGGCCGAGGCCGCCCGGCGCGCCCTCGGCCACGAGCGCGGCCACGCCGTGGTCGGCGCGTGGTTCCGCGAGCGCGCGCTGGCCCGCGGCTACGACGAGCCGACCGTCGAGCGGGTCTGGCGCACCCTGACGGCGTTCGGCGCGTTCGGCTTCTGCAAGGCGCACGCCGCGTCCTTCGCGCTGCCCACCTACCAGTCGGCGTGGCTGAAACGGCACCACACCGCGGCCTTCTACGCCGGGGTCCTCACCCATGACCCGGGCATGTACCCCAAGCGCGTCATCCTGGACGACGCCCGGCACTTCGGCGTCCCGATCCTCCCCCTGGACGTCAACCGCTCGGCGCCGGACTGGCACGCCGAGCCCGTCGCCGAGGGCGGCCCGGCGGGGATCCGGGTGTCCCTGGGCGAGGTCAGGGGCATCAGCGAGGCCGAGGTGGAGCGGATCGTCGCCGGGCGCCCCTACGGCTCGCTGACCGACTTCTGGCGGCGGGCCCGGGTGTCGCGGCCGGTCACCGAGCGGCTCGTCCTCGCGGGCGCGTTCGATGCCCTCTACCGCACCCCGCCGGTGCCGCGCCGCGACCTGCTCTGCCGCGTCGGCGCCCTGGACCGGCACGGCCGCCCGGTCCCCGGCGTTCCCGCCGGGCAGCTTCCCCTCGGCGGCCTGGACGACGCCGGCGCGGACGGGCCGGAGCCGATCCCGCCGGCCGGCCTGCCGCCGATGTCGCCCGCCGAGGTGGTCGAGGCGGAGCTGGACGCCCTCGGCCTGGACGTGAGCCGGCACCTGCTGACCTTCTACGACGGGCTGCTGGCCGGCCTCGGCGTCGTCCGCGCCGCCGCGCTCGCCGGCCGGCCCGCGGGCACGGAGGTGCTGGTGGCCGGGGTCAGGGTGACGACGCAGACCCCGGCGGTCCGGTCCGGGCAGCGGGTCGTGTTCGTGACGCTGGACGACGCGACCGGCCCGGTCGACCTCGCGTTCTTCGAGTCGGTGCAGGACCGGTGCGCGCACACGCTGTTCGGCTCCCGGCTACTGGTGGCCCGCGGCCGCCTGCGCCGCATCGGCGCCGGCGCCGTGTCGGTCACCGCCGCGGACTGCTGGGACCTGAGCACCCTGCACAGGGCCTGGCTGGACGGCGGCGCGCCCGCCGCCCGCGCGGCCATGGAGCGCCCCGCCGCCGTGTCCCGGCCGGTCGGGCGGCGCGTGGTCCAGCCGACCGGCTTCGCGATGTCGCCGTACTCGGACGTCGGTCCCGCGGGCCCGCGGGTGCGGTGAGCCCGGTCGGCCCCGGCTCCGGGGCCGTCCGGCGTCAGCCGCGGCTGATCTGCAGGCGGGTGATCTGGTAGACGGTCGCCATGCAGAGGGCGGCGGCCAGGGCCTGGAACGCCGCGGCGGCGACGCCCAGGTGGACGTCGTAGCGGGCCTCGGCGAGGGTGTCGACGCTGCCGCCGCTGAACATGCGGGCGAGCAGGACGCCGAGCAGCGCGCAGGTCCACCAGCACGCGACGACGAGGCCCGCGGCCTGCCGCTCGGCCGTCCGGTACCGGCCGCTGTTCACCCACACCTCGTAGACCATGCGGGGCGGCAGCCACAGGTTCACCACCGGGCACAGCCAGCCGAGCACCACCCACGCCCGGTGGTGGCGGTGCGGCCCCGGCGACTGGGCGTACGCCCGCCACAGCCAGCCGAGGTAGAGCAGCCCGGTCACGCCCGCCATGATCGTGCCGATCAGGAAGACGTCGGAGTACGGGGCGAGGGCCTTGCCGGTGACCTGCGGGTCGTAGGTGTCGTGGGTCGCGCCGCGCAGCGGGTGCGCGAGCCGGAGCAGGCTGATGCCCGAGCCGAGCGCGACGAACGCGTCGAAGCCGAGCAGCATGAACACGGCGACGCCGACGGCGCGGAAGTCGCGGCGCCGCGCCCAGGCCCCGCAGGCCGGGCAGCGGGCGACCTCGGTCGGGATGATGTCGCCGCACAGCGCACACGGCATGCTCCACCTCCGAGGATTTGTTCTTCGTTTCTTCGGATACTACGTACGTTTGACTTAGGGTGCTCGCCGCCGGTTCGCGCCTTTTCGCGGGTCAGAAGATCAGCCGCACGGCCAGCAGCGCGCCGCCGGCGGCGGCCGTCGCCCAGGCCGCGCCGCGCCCGAGCCCGCCGGTGTCGAGCAGCCGTTCCGGGCGCAGGCCCGTCACCAGCGCGAGCGCCCACCACTCGGCGGTGACCGCGATCGTCCCGTACAGCGAGCCGAGCCCGAGATGGGTGAACAGCAGCACGACGCCCGCCGGGGTGAGGGTGTGCGCGAACAGCGCGGGCCCCCGGGACGGGCCGCGCAGGCCGCGCCGGATCCCCGCGAGGACCACCCCCCAGCCCGTGAGGCACAGCACCCAGACCGTCAGCACCGCCACGGGCACGCCGTTCATCGACTCCACTGCCAGGCCGTCCCTCAGTATCGCCGTGACCGCCGCCCGGCGGTCAGCCCATCAGGCCCGACTCCCAGGCCCACGCCGCCGTCTCGACCCGGTTCCGGGCCGCGAGCTTGCGCTGGACGCTGGCGAGATGCGTCTTGATCGTGGACAGCGACACGAACAGCTCCCCGGCGATCTCCTCGTTCGTGCGGCCCCGCGCGACGAGCCGCACGACGTCCAGCTCCCGCTCGGTGAGCGGCTCGCGGGGCGCCGCGGCCGGCGCCGCGGGCGGGGTCGCCAGCCGCTCCAGGAGCCGGACGGTGATGGACGGCGAGACCAGCGCCTCCCCGTTGGCGGCGGCGCGCACGGCCTCCACGAGCAGCGCCGGGCCGCCGTCCTTGAGCAGGAAGCCGACGGCGCCGCCGCGCAGCGCGCCGTACACGTACTCGTCCATGTCGAACGTCGTGACGATCACCACGCGGAGCGGGTCGGCGACGGCGGGACCGGCGAGCGCGCGGGTCGCCTCCAGGCCGTCCATCCGCGGCATCCGGATGTCGAACAGGCACACGTCGGGGCGCAGCCGCCGGGCGAGCGCGACGGCCTCGGCGCCGTCGGCGGCCTCGCCGACCACCTCCATGTCGGGCTGCGAGTCGATGATCATCCGGAAGCCGGTCCGGACCATCTGCTGGTCGTCGGCGATGAGAACGCGGATGGTCACGACGCCGATTCTCTCAGGGTTCGCGGCCCGGCAGGACCGCGACCACCTCCCAGCCGCCCTCCGGGCGCGGCCCCGCGCGCAGCCGGCCGCCCAGCGCCTCCACCCGCTCCGACAGCCCGGCCAGCCCGAACCCGCCGGACGGCAGCCGCCGCCCGCGGCCCTGGCCGTCGTCGCGGACGGCCACCTCGACCGCGCCGCCGTCCGCCCGCGCGACCGTCACCCGCACCTCGGTGGCGTCGGCGGCGTGCTTGCGGACGTTCGTCAGCGCCTCCTGCACGACCCGGTGCACCGACGTCACCACCTCCGGCGGCAGCTCGCCCAGGTCGGGCGCCAGCACCAGGGCGGCGGGCGGGTGGGTGAACCCGGCCACCAGCGCGCTCACCCGCGCGAGGTCGCCGACGGGACGGGTCGTGGCGCCCCGGTCCCCGTCCATGGGCACGGCGTCGCCGTCGCGGGCGTCCACGTTCTGCGCGTCCCGCAGCAGCCCGACCATGCGGCGCATCGAGGTCAGCGCCTCGGTCCCGGCCCGCTCGATCCCGGCGAACATCGTGTCGAGCTGGTCGGTGGACTGCGCCGCGCCCGACTGGGCCGCGAACCGGGCGGCCTGGGCCTGCACGACGATGCCGGTGACGTGGTGGGCGACGAAGTCGTGCAGGTCGCGGGCCAGCTCCAGGCGCTCGTCGCGGCGCGCGGCGGCCAGCGACCGGGACCGGCGGGCGTCCACGGCCCGCAGATAGAGCCCGACGCCGAGCGCGATCGCCACCAGCACCGCCAGCGGCGCGGTGTACAGCACCGCCGTGACCAGCGTCCAGCGCAGCGGGATGAGCAGTACCGCCGCGCCGAGCAGCAGCGCGACCGGGACGAGCTGGTCGCGGTGGGCTCGCCACACCGTCCGCGCGATGACCACCAGCAGGCCGCCGATCTCGGCGAACACGCTCGGGTTGGTCAGGCCGTCCGGCTGGATCGCGGTGCCGAGGAACAGCGTGGTCAGCGCCGACGCGACCGCCACCACGGAGGCCCAGGCGACCAGGTTCCGGCCGACCACCGCGGCGGCGTTGACCGCCGCGGCGACCAGGATCAGCCACAGGCTCGCCGCGTCCTTCGGCGTCCCGACCAGGCAGGCCAGCAGGTAAAGGGCCGCGAAGCCGCTGTAGCAGGCGCGTGCCAGGCAGCCGCCCGCCGAGTGGATGCGGTCCAGCCGCGTGGCGGTCTCCTTCATGGTCAGGCAGGCTACGACCCCCGGCGGACGCGCGGATCGACCGTTCGGCCGATGCAGCGTGTCGCGGACCGGCCGGGCGTCCGATGCGGCCGCCCGGGACCGCGGCGCACGCTGGAGGCATGGATCTGCTCTTTGTGCCGCTCTTCGTGGCGTTCGTCGTGTTCGTCGTCTACGGCGGCCTCGTGCTGCCCGCCCGGGAGATCGCCGACTCCGTCCGGAGCCGCCGCGCCTCCCGGGGCGCCCGCCGCCGGGAGGCGTGAGCCCGGTGGGCGGCGGTTCTCCGCCCACCGGTCCGCTCTCGCGTGCCCCGCGGCGTCGAATATCCGTTCGAGAATGTCAGAGGGGATGCCTAGGGTGAAGGCGTGATCTCGGAGACATCCGGGAACACGCCGCGAACCATGGGGCTTGTACCGACGTACCTAGGGGTATGTGACAACCGGTGGCGGCCGCATCACCGCGGACCACCGGCAAGGAAGGGGTGTTGGCAGTGAGCGACGCGACCGGCACATTCCATCTCTCCCACCCGCGGCTGGGCGGACCCGCAGAGCGGACCGTCGTCCAGCCCTGGCTCACCGAACTCTCCAACGCGACCCTGAACGCCTATACCGAGATCTCGCCGGCCCTGGCCGTGGTCGAGGCCCTTCCCGTGCCCGCCCCGTCCGTGCCCGCCCCGGCCGTGCGCGCCGAACCGCGACGGGGGCTCGCGGTGGCCGCGTAGTCGAAGCGAACGCGAACAGGGCCGAGGCGTCACGCCTCGGCCCTGTTCGCGTTCCCGGGCCTTCATGTCTCGCATATTGGGATGCTCTTCTCGAATTATGAGAAGCGGGCGTAGGGTGCGAGCAGCGATGGAGAGGTGATCTGATGACCCCGAACGCGTCCTACACCCACGGCCACCACGAGAGCGTGCTGAGCGCGCACCAGTGGCGGACTGCCGAGAACTCCGCCGGCTACCTGATCGGCCACCTCCGCCCGGGGGACCGCGTGCTGGACGTCGGCTGCGGCCCCGGCACCATCACCGCCGACCTGGCCCGCATCGTCGCGCCCGGCCGGGTCACCGGCGTGGACGCGGCGGAGGGGGTGCTGGCCGAAGCCCGCCGGGCCGCCGCCGAGCGCGGCGCAGGCAACGTGGAGTTCGCCGTCGCCGACGTCGCGGCGCTCGACTTCGAGGACGGCGCCTTCGACGTCGTGCACGCCCACCAGGTGCTGCAGCACGTGCCCGACCCGGTGGGGGCGCTGCGCGAGATGCGGCGGGTCGTGAGGCCCGGCGGGATCGTCGCCGTCCGGGAGGCCGACTTCGGTGCCATGATCTGGTACCCGGACCCGCCGGGGATGGACTCCTGGCTGCCCGTCTACTACAAGGTGGCGCGCGGCAACGGGGGCGAGCCCGACGCCGGCCGCCGGCTGGTGTCCTGGGCCCGCGCGGCCGGGTTCACCGACGTCACCGCCTCCGCGTCGACCTGGTGCTTCTCCACCCCCGAGGAGCGCGAATGGTGGAGCGACTCGTGGGGCGGGCGGCTGCTGAACTCGGCCGTCGCCGACAGCGCCATGGAAGGCGGCCACGCCACCCGCGCGGACCTGCGGCGCATCTACGAGGGGTGGAAGGCGTGGGCAGCCGCCGAGGACGGCTGGTACGCGGTCACCCACGGCGAGATCCTCTGCCGCGCCTGAGGGCCGGGTGGGGAAAACCCCACCCTGAATCGGGGCGTCCGCCGCACTGTCCTTTCCCGTCCGCGCTGCGAGGCTGGTGGTCCAACCTTCGAGGGGAGACGCCATGCGGGTGCGACGGGCCGGAGCCGTGGCCGCCGTGGTCCTGTGCGGGCTGCTGCCGGCGGCTCCGGCGGCCGGGGCGGGCCCCCGGGCGCCGGAGCACGGGCGGGCCGCCTCCGGGAGCGGCGCGACGCTCTCCCGCGTGCTGGAGACGTTCACCGGCCACGCGAACGGCGCCGCGCTGCGCGCCATGACGGCCGCCGTGACCGACGTGCACGCCGACGACGCCGGCCTGCGCCGGGTGGTGAAGGCCGTCGACCTGGTCCTGCGCACCCGCTGACCGCGCCGCCGCGGCCGGGGCAGGCCGCGGCGGGGGCGGGTCAGAAGGGGCCCGTCAGGTCGCCGAGCTTGTCGGTGAGCCGCAGGTTGTGCGAGTAGTCGACCGGGACGGTGATGACCGAGACGGTGTCCTCGGCGAGGGCCTTGCGGAGCGTCGGCAGGAGTTCGTCGGCGGTGCCGACCCGGTACCCGCGGGCACCGAAGCTCTCGGCGTAGCGGACGAAGTCGGGGTTGCCGAACGCGATGTGCGAGCTCGTGCCGAGCTCCAGGTCCATCTTCCACTCGATCAGGCCGTAGGCGGCGTCCTCCCAGATCAGCACCGTGATCGGGATGTTCTCGCGGACGGCGGTCTCCAACTCCTGGGAGTTCATCAGGAACGCGCCGTCGCCGGTCGCCGCGAGCACCTTGCGGTCGGGGTGGGCGAGCTTGGCGGCGATGGCGCCGGGCACCGAGAAGCCCATCGACGACAGGCCGTTGGAGACCAGGAGCGTGTTCGGCTCGTACGTCGGGTACATCCGCGCCATCCACATCTTCACGGCGCCGGTGTCCGCGAGGACTATGTCTGCGCGGCCCATGGCGGTGCGGACGTCGGCGACGATGCGGCGGGGCGAGACCGGGTGCCCGTCGTCGGTGGCGCCCTCGGCGAGCTCCTCGCGCATCAGCCGCCGGATCGTCTGGCCGGTCCCGTTCACGTCGAAGCGCCGGTGGACGGAGTCGGCGAGGGCGCGCAGGGAGCGGGAGATGTCGCCCTGGATGCCGACCTCGACGGGGTAGTGGTCGTCCACCTCGGCGGGGAAGCGGTGAATGTGGATGATCTTCTTGTCCGCCGCCGGGTTGATCTTGACGGGATCGAACTCCTGGAGTTCGTAGCCCACGGCGATGAGCACGTCCGCCTCGTCGAACCCGAAGTTCACGTGGTCGTGCCGCATGAACCCGACCGCGCCGAGCGCGTTGCGGTGGTCGTCGGGGAACACGCCCTTGCCGTTGAAGGTGGTCGCGACCGGCAGCCCGAGCCGCTCGGAGAACTGCACCAGCGCCTCGCTCGCGCGGTCGCGGGTGGCGCCGTGCCCGGCCAGCACGATCGGCCGCCGGGCGAGCGCGAGCACGTCGGCGGCGCGCGCGATCTGCGAGGGGGACGGCTCCTGCGGCCGGACGACGTTGACCGGCAGCGGCCGCAGCGCGGGCGGCACCGGGGCCGACTCGACGTCCTCGGGGATCGCGAGGTACACCGCGCCGGGACGTTCGGTCTGCGCCGTCTTGAACGCCTTGCGGACCATCTCCGGCAGCGCCTCGGCGGTCGGCGCGAGCTCCGCCCACTTGGTGATCGGGCGGAACAGCGACACCAGGTCGATGATCTGGTGGGACTCCTTGTAGATGCGGTCCAGGCCGACCTGCGCCGAGATCGCCACGACGGGCGTGCTGTTGGTGGTGGCGTCCGCGACGCCGAGCTGGAGGTTGATGGCGCCGGGGCCGAGCGTCGCCGACGCCACGCCCGCCCGGCCGGTCAGCCGGCCGTAGATCTCGGCCATGAACGCCGCGCCCTGCTCGTGGCGGACGAGGATGTAGCGGATGGAGGAGTCGCCGAGCGCGTGGACGAAGTGGATGTTCTCCTCGCCGGGGATGCCGAAGACGTACTCGACCCCCTCGGCCTCCAGGATCCGGACGAGCAGCCGGGCGGCGTTTTCCTGCGCGGACATCGTGTGCCCATCTCCAGTCTCTGTCGATCTCTCGGGGCCCCTCGTGCAGCGCCCCCGCCGTACCTCCCATTCCATCGTGCGGTGTGTGATCGGGCACGTCCGGGGCCATGCCGGCGTCCCCCGGCCGCCGCTGGGCGCCGCGGCCGGGGGTGAGCGTCCGCTGCGCCGGGGCCGTCAGCCGACGGCCCCGGCGGTCACGGCCTCGCCGGAGGGCGCTACGCCTCCGTGATCGAGAGGAGGAGGTTGTGCCAGGCGGCCGGCGTCAGCACCAGCGCCGGGCCGTTGGGGTCCTTGGAGTCGCGGACAGCGCGCAGTTCGCTGGAGAGGGACGCCACCTCGACGCACTGGTCGCCGCTCCCGCTGTGGGAGGACTTGCGCCAGGCGGCTCCGGTGAGTTCGCGCTGCAGGTTGGTCACGGGCTGCTCCTTGCTGCCTCGGCTATGAGGTGCGCGGAAACCTCGGTGGACAGGGCCGCCTCTTTGATCAGATCGAAGCGTTCCCTGTGCTTGGCTATTGCCTCGGCGCTCTCGAGGTAAACGTCACCCATGGTGCCCTCTACGTAGGCGATATCGGGGTCCGCCGGGTCCGGATACGACAATATGGTGAAACGTCCGTCTAGGCCCGCATGTGCCCTTTGTGTAAATGGAAGTACCTGAATATCCACTGTTGGGCGGGTTGCCGCGGCGGCCAGCGCGGCGAGCTGCTCGCGCATCACCTCGGGCCCGCCGATGAGGCGGTGCAGCACCGCCTCGTCGAAGACGACGTGCAGCTTGGGCGCGGTGGCGCGGTCCAGCAGGCCCTGGCGGATCTTGCGGGCGGCGATGCGGCGCTCGACGTCCTCGTCGGCGGGCAGCAGCCGCCCGGCGGTGATCACCGCGCGCGAGTAGCGCTCGGTCTGGAGCAGGCCGTGGATGAGCTGCGGGTCCCAGGTGCGGATGTGCGACGCCTCGTCCTCGAGCGCGACGTAGCTTCCGGCGAACACGTCCTGGTAGGCGGTCCACCAGCCGCGCTGGCCCGCCTGCCGGGCCAGCGTGATGAGCGCGTCGCGGTCGGGGCTCGGTACGCCGTACAGGTCGAGGATGTCGGCGATGTCGCCGGGCTTCGGCCGGGTCTGGCCGGTCTCCAGCCGCGAGATGGTGGCCCGGGACCAGTCCAGCCGGTCCGCGACCTCCTGGAGGGTCAGGCCCTGCTCTTCGCGCAGCCTGCGGAGCTCCCGTGCCAGGCGGCGGCCACGAACGGTGGGGCGGTAGGTCATGGGAGTGGAGTCTCCTCACTCTCGGCCCGCCTCACAACGCGATTGGCGAAGACGGAGGGAAGGCGGAGCAATCTCGTCAAGGCAGTTGCAGAGGTGAGAATCTCACGTCACGCTGATTTGCGTGACCGCCCGGGAACTGAAAGTGACGAACGCGACTATCGCGAGACCGGGCACAGAGACCGCGGGAGGACCCGTGAAGACCTCGCCTGACATCACCGACGACGCCGTGCGGGCGGTGCCGCCGCGCCGGGCGAAACGCGCCCCGTCGCCGCCGGCCGGCCACGACCGGCCCGCCGATCGAGCCGGTGAGCGCGCCGGCGACCGTGCCACCGACCGTGCCGGCGACCGGCCCGGAGACCG